>DBUL01000176.1:21143-21341 GCA_002307905.1 Rhizobiaceae bacterium UBA1291 | reverse complement strand
TTCCCTGAGCACGACGCCGGAATCTACGGTTCCCGGACGTGGCTGCGGCGCAGTCTTCAAGCATTCCTGCCAAACAAAACGGTGAAAGGAGTGGCGGGATCGTCCCGGTCCGCCTCGTACCGCCCCGCTCGGCAAATCTGGTGCGGGTAGAGAGACTTGAACTCCCACGCCTTGCGGCACCAGAACCTAAATCTGGCG
>DBUL01000176.1:0-21135 GCA_002307905.1 Rhizobiaceae bacterium UBA1291 | reverse complement strand
CGTTTTTGCCTGCGCAAAGGAAAAATGACACCACAGCGTCCGCCTTCCCGAGGAAAGCCGGGGCGCGGCGCCAAGCACCGACCCAAAGGCTGGCATCGGGTTTGATGGCGGGGCGCGCCGGCGGGCAACGCTGCTTCGCTAGTAAAGTGGCTCCTCATAGAGCGCCGCGCCGCCCATGCGCAGCTCGCGGATCTGGCCTTGCCCGCCCTTGCCGACGCGTACGACCACCGTCACATCGCCCTCGTTGCGCGCCGTCTCGATTTCTCCGCCCTCGCCTTCCGGCACATAGAAGCGCTCGAGACCGTAGTCGACCCGAAGGATTGCGCCGGCCTCGAGGTCTGTCGCCCCGTTATAGCGGAAGCGCTGCGTCTGAAGGACGACGCTGCCGTCCTGCGGCGCAAGCGTGCCGAACGAGGCTTCCGCGACCGTCCAATAGCCGTCGCTGCCCTGCTTCAGCCGCACCTGCATCGTCTGCCAGCCGGCATCGGCCGGGCGGTCGCCGATGATTATCGACGCCGGAATGGCCGAGATGTCGTAGGCGAGAATGACATAGTCGCCGCGCAGCAGGTCGCGCGGATCGACCGGTGCCGTCTTCAGCACGATCTCGTCGCCAGACCGCAAGATCCCCGCCCGGCTCTCGATCATCGCCCCGAGCACCGCCGTCTGCAGCAATGAAAGGCCGGCAGCGATCGCCAGATAGCGCAGTCCCATGGTCTTGCCCCCTTCGTTACTCATGCCCGCACCTCCGCAACCCGCTTGGCGAACAGCTTTTCCAGCCGCACCATGACCAGCGCCAGGACGGCGACGACAAGACCGGCCAGCAAGAAGAAGGCCGACGTTCCAAGCATGGAATCGATGGTGACGAAGGAAAGATAGAGGACCTCGCAGGCGAAGACCCCATAGGCCAGATAACGGACGGCGCCGTTGTCGCGCCCGTCGAGCGCCAGCGCCACCAGCGCCGCGGCGAGCGTGACGAGCCCCAGCAGGGCCAGTTCTCCCCCCTCAGTCCAGTGCAGATGGAGGAGGCCAAGCCCGAGCAGGGCGAGCACGAAGGAATAAAAGGCGGGGCCGCCGCCCTGCCGGCGCAACATTTCAAAGACAGGCGACATCGGCAGCGCCGCGGCGAGGAAAAGGACCAGACCGACCGCAGCATAGGCAATCGCCGTTCCCACTTCCGGCCAGAGCGAATAGAGCCATCCGCACCAGCCAAGCAGCAGGAGATAGATGAAATGCCGCGCGCGCTCGGCCCCCGTCCAGGCGCTCAGAATTCCGATCACGAAGCCAGCGAGAACTGGCCACCAGCCATAGACCCCGTGCCATCCTCCATCGAACTCGACGAGGAAGGCGCCGAAGGCGGCAAACGAGAGGAATCCGGCCATCACCGTCAAAGCGCCGGATCGGAAGGCGGCGGCCGAGAGCACCGTCATGGCGAACCACAGCAGCATGGCGTCGAAAGCATCGCCCGACAGGTGGTAGAGTTGGCCGATCAGCGAGATTGCTCCGCCGAAACAGGCCGCCCCCAAGACCAGCAGGGCACCGCCGAGACGGTCCGCGCCCCGGCCGAAGGAAATCGCCGCAAGCAAATGAAAGATCCAGATCAGCGCGATGATACCGCCAACCTTCACCAGCCGAGGAATGTCCTGCCAGTTGGCGGCGATCAGCAGCAGGATCGAAGCCGAGATCAACACTGCGGCGAGAATCATCAGAACGCCTCCGATGCTGAAGGTCGAGCGGCGCGAATCGTAGTCCCGCAGCATTGCGTCGGCCGCGTCCTGGCCGATCAGCTGTTTTTCCACCCAGATTGCGAGATCTCGCTTCAATCTTCCGCGATACATGAAATTCTCCACACCAGCCTGCCTCGTCACGGCAAGACCCGATCCGATTGCTTTTAACTTTGTTACCTGACCCATTCTTGAGCCGAGAGCCGGAAAAACACAATCCGGATTGGCTGACCAACAATGGGCAGGAGACACATGCAGGACCATGCGCCTAGCGCATGGCTTCCATGACAATATTGCACTGCACAAGATGAACATTTCCGCCTAATGTGTTTTTCAACAGAGCGCGAACGAAATGACTTCGAACCGCTCAAAGCGGTGGACATCCCACCGATACGACCTTCGACCCTGCGCACTCCTCCTCCCAGCGCAGCGTCGATTTGACTGACGGCACTCCTCCTCCCAGTCGTCGGTCTGTCAAAATGACGCTCACCGGATCCTCCTCCCCCGGTGAGCGTTATTTTTTTGTCCTCACTCCCACTGCAGCCGGCGATCCAATCTGTCCACGGGCTGATACCGTCAAGCCTCGGTCGCCTGCGGAACGCTGGATACAGCACCGCCCTCGATTCATGGCCTATGCAAGGGCCGCATAGGAGTCATACGGCTCCGTCACTTCAAGTTTTTCGCATCGCAGCATATATTATCTTTATCAGATTTAGGCCGGCACCCGGATGGGAAGCGGCGAAACAAGAGGTAAGACCATGAACATCGCACGTTCGCTTAGCAACTGGCGCAAATACCGTCAGACCGTCACCGAACTCGGACGCATGTCGGACCGGGAACTGCGCGACCTCGGCATTGGCCGCGAAGATATCCGCCGCGTTGCGCGCCACGCCGTCGCCGGCTGATCTATATCCACAATGACTGCAAAGGGCCTCCTCGGAGGCCTTTTTTGTTGCCTGTCCGGACAGTCGCCTGGCTGGTTTTTATCCTCTGCCACAAATTTCACCATCCCATGCACATTTGCATAGCAGTCGCTCATAATTTGCACTGCACAATATTGTTTTACGGGTGTATAAAACTCTCAATCGCTGATGTGGACAGGACCACAGGATCAGCGCAAGAGATTGACCCGAGGAAACGACCATGAACCCGATCCGCATTGCCAAGAACTGGATGAGCTACCGCCGCACGATGAACGAACTGGGCAACCTGTCCAATCAGGCGCTTTCGGACATCGGCATTACCCGCTACGAAATCCGCAATATCGCTGCCCGCTCCTTTCGCTAATCGCGAGGGTTGAGCCATCGGCGGCCAGGAACGGCACCTTCGGGTGCCGTTTTTGATTCGGGGGTCCTACGGCATTCAGCGTCTTCGCTCGCAGCGATCGGGAAAGGATTGGCCCTTTGTGTGCCCCATGATAAGCAGCAGGCCATGATGAAAAGTACAGTTTCCCCCATCCATGTCGTCGGCGGCGGGCTCGCCGGATCGGAAGCCGCCTGGCAGGCGGCGCAAGCCGGCGTTCCTGTCGTTCTCCACGAAATGCGTGGCGTACGCGGCACCGACGCCCACAAGACCGATGGTCTCGCCGAACTCGTCTGCTCCAACTCCTTCCGTTCGGACGATGCGACGGCCAATGCCGTCGGCGTCATCCATGCCGAGATGCGGCTCGCCGGGTCACTCATCATGACCTGCGCCGACAAGCATCAGGTTCCGGCCGGCGGTGCGCTGGCCGTCGACCGCGACGGTTTTTCCGAGGCGGTCAGCGATGCGATCGAAGCCCATCCGCTGATTACCGTCGTGCGCGAGGAAATCACTGGCCTGCCGCCGAAGGACTGGGACCTGACGATCGTCGCGACCGGGCCACTGACCTCACCCGATCTTGCCGAGGCGATCCGCGCCGAAACGGGCGCAGACGCCCTTGCCTTCTTCGACGCGATTGCGCCGATCATCCATCGCGAATCGCTCGACATGGACATCTGCTGGTACCAGTCGCGCTACGACAAGGTCGGCCCCGGGGGCACGGGCAAGGACTACATCAACTGCCCGATGGACGAGGCCCAGTACAACGCCTTCATTGACGCGCTGATCGCCGGCGATACCGTCGGGTTCAAGGAATGGGAAGGCACGCCCTATTTCGACGGCTGCCTGCCGATCGAGGTCATGGCGGAACGTGGCCGCGAGACGCTGCGCCACGGCCCCATGAAGCCGATGGGCCTGACCAACGCGCATAATCCGACCGTCAAGCCCTATGCCGTCGTACAGCTCCGTCAGGACAATGCACTCGGCACCCTTTACAACATGGTCGGCTTCCAGACCAAGCTGCGCTACGGCGCGCAGTCAGATGTCTTCCGGATGATACCCGGCCTGGAGAATGCCGAGTTCGCCCGCCTCGGGGGCCTGCATCGCAATACCTACATCAATTCGCCCGTGCTGCTCGATCCGTCGCTCACGCTGAAGAGCCGGCCGGGCCTCCGGTTTGCCGGTCAAATCACCGGCTGCGAAGGCTATGTCGAAAGCGCATCGATCGGGCTCCTCGCGGGCCGCTTCGCAGCTGCCGAGCGAAAGGGCCAGATGCCCAGCCTGCCGCCCGAGACGACGGCGATGGGCTCGCTGCTCAACCACATCACCGGCGGTCACATTGTCAACGACGAAGAACCCGGCAAACGCTCGTTCCAGCCAATGAACATCAATTTCGGGCTGTTCCCGGACCTTGCCCCGGGTTCGATCGTCAAGCCGGAGGGCGTCAAGCGCTTCCGCGGCAAGGACAAGACGATCATGAAACGGCAATTGGTGGCCGCGCGGGCACTTGCGGACTGCAAGGCCTGGCTGGCCCGCGAGTAGCCTGAGACGATTGCGGTTCAGACCGTCGGGATCGCGCCACCGGGCGCTTCCCGTTCGGCGGCACTCACGTAATTGCCGAGTAGCCACAATGACACTTCCGCCGCTTCCGTTGGGGTAGCGAAGGTGAATTCGCCATTGTGGAAGGGGGCGTCGAGAAATTCGATCGCAAAGCCCCGACCGTTGGCCAGGTCGCGCACGCGCACGGTTCCCGGTTCGATTACATGGCACGCATAATGGCTGCGCATGTTGCGCATGAGGCCGGCCTTGTTGTCGTGCAGCCGAACGAACACCGCCCGACCATCCTCCGTCGTATGCAGGCTGCGGATTGCCTCGTTCGGAAAGGCGCGACCAAACTCAACGATCGCCAGTCCCGAGTCGTGGAGATTGTCCTCATCGGCCTGCTTAGCCATTCGGGTAGAATAGTAGGCGAACACGACCACAAGCAGAATAATCACGATCCATGTAATCGACGCCACGTTTGCCTCCTGCTTTGGCCGGACACTCGCCGGCCCTATCCTTGAACCGAATAGCAGCCGAGCCTTGCGCGAATGTGGCGCTTCAGAAGCGGCCGACCATGGCGGCACGCAGCATGCGCAACTGGCGGCGCCACTGCGGCTGCTGCAAGGCGCCGCCGAAGAGATCAGCGCCGCGCTTCTGCGCAGCAAGCAGCGTGCGCTCGGTGAGCGCCACCGTCAGGTAGACAGGCATAAGGCTCTTCGCCGGCGGCCCCGCTTCCCGTGCCTTGCGCAAATGGTCGATGCCGTGACCGGCAAAGGCCTCGATCGCCGCCGAAATACGCGGCCTGTCGTCGCCCGCCAGGAAAGCCTCACGATCAAGCCCCNNGTGGCCGAGAGGATCTCGAGCGGCAGATAAATTTGCCCCCGCGCCCGATGCGTGGGCATCAGAAGAAGGCTTCCAGCGATGGCCTGCGCCACGCCCGCATGACCAGCGATCGTCGCCGCCCCTGCCGCGGCCTCGGGATCGAGCACGACGCTCGCAAGCTGGATGAGCGCACCGGCCGTCTCGCCGGCATAGCCCTCGAACATGCCGGTCGTTTCCATCGGGTCGTCGTAGAGATCGAATACGCGCGCGTCGATCATGCCCACGAGCGCGGCTGTCGGGAGGTTGTGGTGCCGGACCGTTTCGAGAAGCGAAGCGGCAATCGGATTGGCCTCGGTCGAGCCGCGAGCAGCACCGGCCAGCAGGTCACGCCAGTATTGCAGCCGCACTTCGCCCGGCAAAGGCTCACGCACAATGTCACGGATGCGGGCAATCTCGGCATTAAAGGCGTAGAGCGAGGCAACCGCGCCACGACGCGCCGCCGGCGTCAGAAGGCAGGCGAGATAGCGGTCGCGATCGGTATCGCGCAGACCCGACATCTCGAGGATCCCGTTTGCTCTGGCGACATCGCTCAAGGGTTTCGTCCCGGTTTCAAACGGCGATCAGGGCGGCTGCGACCGCCCGTTGCTCGGCGAGCATGATGTTGTAGGTGCGCACGGCCGCGCCCGTGCTCATCGGATCGCTGGCGATACCTTTGGCCTTCAGTGCGGCCTTGAGTTCGGCAGGAAGCGGCCGCAACTGCGGCCCCGTGCCGACCAGCAGAACCTCGATCCCCGCCGCATCGTCAAGCACGCGGCGGAAATTCTCGACCGTCAACGGCATGTCGGCGTCCATCTCCCAGCCGTGAATTCCGGAGGGAAGCATCAGCAGCGAACCACGGTGCGACATGTCGGCGAAGCGGAACCCGCCATTGCCGTAGGCGTCGATCGGAGCCCGGCCGGGAAAGTGCGCCTGGCGAACGACGATCCCCTTGCCGGACGGCGCGAACGACGACACCACCCTAAGCCTCGACCTTGCCTGAAACCGGGCGGGCGGCTTCGATTTCCGCATCCCGCTCCTGGAAGGTCTCCGGGCGCAGCTTGAAGGCGATCAAGACCGGGCCGGCGATATAGATTGACGAGAAGGTACCGATCACCACCCCGAAGATCATCGCCAGCGTGAAGGACGCAATCACTTCGCCGCCGAAGAAGTAGAGTGCTATGAGCGCCAGAAGGGTCGTCGAGCCAGTCAGAACCGTACGCGACAGCGTCTGGTTGACCGAGATGTCGATCAACACGTCCAGCGGCATCTTCTTGTACCGTCTGAGGTTCTCTCGCATTCGGTCATAGACGACGACGGTATCGTTGAGCGAATAACCGATAATGGTCAGGATGGCCGCAATACTGGTCAAGTTGAACTCGATGCCGACGAAAACGAAAAGGCCCAGCGTCAGGATGACATCGTGCAGTGTTGCGATGATCGCCCCGAGCGCGAACTGCCATTCGAAGCGGAACCAGATATAGACCAGGATGGCGAGCAGAGATGCGGCGACCCCAATGGTCGCGCCCCAGGTGAGATCCGCCGAAACGGCTGGCCCGACGACTTCGACACGGCGGAACTCATAAGCCTCCTCGAGTTCTCCACGCACCATCGTGATCGCCGATTGCTCGGCGTTCTCGCCGCCCTCCTGCGCCTGGATACGGATCAGCACGCTGGCATCATCGCCGAATCCCTGGGCCTGAACTTCTCCCAGATTGAGTTCGCTCAGGCGCGTGCGGATTTCGGAAATATCGGCATTACCGGACCGCGCCTTGACCTCGATGATCGAGCCGCCCTTGAAGTCGATGCCAAGGTTCATGCCGACCGTCGTGAAACCGATCAGCGAAACGAGGCTCAGGACCGCTGCAACAGCGAAGGTGTAACGTCGGATCGCCATGAAGCGGATGTTCTGCGCATCGAACATGCCGGTGCGGATGCTTTTGGGCAGGTGCTTCGGACGGCGCGAGCGGAACCATACCGCCATCAGCCAGCGCGTCATGGTGAAGGCGGTGAATACCGTGGTCACGATACCGATTGCCAGCGTCACGGCGAAGCCCTTGACCGGCCCGGAGCCGAGGAAGAACAGCACCACGGCGGCTATCAGCGTTGTCAGGTTGGCATCGACGATGGTTGCAAAGGCCTTGTTGAAGCCGACCTCGATCGCTTGGACCAGGGGTCTGCCGCTCTTCGCCTCCTCGCGTATGCGCTCGTAAACGAGAACGTTGGAGTCAACCGCCATACCCATCGTGAGCACGATACCGGCAATACCCGGCAAAGTCAGCGTCGAGCCCAGCATCGACAACAGCGCCAGGATTATGGTGATGTTGGCGGCGAGAGCGATATTCGCCATTACGCCGAAGGTGCCGTAGAAGCCGAGCATGAAAACGACGACACAGACGGCACCGATGCCGCTGGCGAAGACGCCAGCATTGATCGAGTCCTGACCGAGGCCAGGACCGACGGTACGTTCCTCGACGACGGTCAGTGTCGCCGGCAAGGCACCGGCACGCAGCAATACGGCAAGGTCATTCGCGCCTTCGACTGAGAAACTCCCGGAAATCTGCCCCGAACCGCCGATGATCGGCTCGCGAATGACCGGCGCGGAAATGACCTGATCATCCAGGATGATGGCGAAGGGGCGACCGACATTCTGCTGGGTCGCCTGGGCGAATCGCTGCGCACCCCTGCTGTCGAAGCGGAAGGTCACGACCGGTTCGTTGGTCTGCTGGTTGAAGCTGGCCTGGGCGTCGACGAGGTTTTCACCAGACACCAGGGCACGCTTCTCGACGAGATAGGGCACGGCCGGGTCGTCCATCGAATAGAGCACCTCGGCTGTTGCCGGTGGTCGGCCGTTGATGGCTTCCTCGACCGGCATGCTCATGTCGACCATATGGAAGGACAACTTTGCGGTCTGGTTCAGCAGTGCCTTCAGGCGCTGCGGATCGGTGAGACCTGGAACCTGGACGATAATGCGATCACTGCCCTGACGCTGGATCAGCGGTTCCGTCGTGCCGAGTTCGTCCACGCGCCGGCGTACGACCTCCATCGACTGGATGAGCGCTGACGAGGTACGATAGTCGATTCCCTCGTCGGTCAGGGTCAAGCGTAGCAGCGTGCCGTCTTGCTGGAGGCTCACCTCCTGGATCGTGCCGCCGGTCAGACCACCGACGCTAACGGATTCCGTCAGCGAGGACAGTGCTTCCTTGGCCGCATCGACCTTTTCGGCATCGGTAATCCGAACCTGCACCTGCTGGCCGACGCCCGAAAGGCCGGTATAGCGGATGCCGGCATCGCGCAGCGCGGCACGGATGTCGCCGACAGTTGTTTCAAGCCGATCCTTGATGATGTCGGCTTGTTCGATCTTCAGCATGATGTGAGAGCCGCCCTGCAAGTCGAGGCCGAGCGTCACCTTCTTGCTCGGCATCCAGGACGGGAGCGCCTCAAGCTGCTCATCGCTGAGAAGATTGGGGACGGCCACCAGGACACTCACCAAGACGGTGAACCAGATGAATATTGTCTTCCAGCGCGAAAAATACAGCATGAAACTCTCGAAGTCGGATGGTGTCCATCGGAAGTGAACGCGACCGGCAATGCCGGTCGCTCAATACTCTATGCCGTCAGGCAGCAGTGTCCGTCTTGACCGGCTCACCCTTGACGCGCACTTCGGCGATATAGCTTCGCATTGCACGGACCTTGACCCCGTCGGCAAGCTCGACCTCGACTTCATTGTCGTCGATCACTTTGGTAACCTTTGCAACGATACCACCACCGAGAACGATCTGGTCGCCACGGCGGATTGCCGAAAGCATCTCGGTGCGCTTCTTCATCTGCTGGCGCTGCGGACGGATCAGCAGGAAATACCAGATCAGCATCAGCGGCGCGAAGAGGAACAGCATTTCGAGGCCGGAACCGAATGCACCACCCGGAGCGGCGGCGTCCTGCGCGAAGGCTTGCGTAATGAACATGAAATATCTCCCTAGACTGCGATGATCGCGGGCAGCCTCGCCCCCGCTTCAAGTCGCCGGAATATAGTGCCGGGACCTGCGATTGCAACAGAAACAGCGCCTGTCAGTACCGTTTTACAGCCTCTTACCCTTTCGACTCCGAAAAGACCATGCTACCGCCGGCAAAACGCCGCCTGTACCATGGCGGACACCATGTGGAGGATATGCCAATGTCGGATGCAGCCAACCAGCTCGTGCTTGCAGAATTGCGCCGCCTGACTGCGGCAGTCGAGCGGCTCGCTGGTCCGCCGCCGGCGGAGAATGACTGGAGCGTCGCCGACTGCTTCGTATGGTCGCCAGCCCGCAGTCACCTCCAGCCAGTCAGACGGCCGAACCGCGTCGCGCTTTCGCTGATCCGCGGCGTCGACCATGTCCGTGACATTCTGCACGAGAACACATTGCGTTTCGCCGAGGGCTATCCCGCCAACAATGTCCTGCTGTGGGGCGCGCGTGGCATGGGCAAGTCTTCCCTCGTCAAGGCAGTCCATGCCGACATCCTTGCACAAACGGGTGTCTCGCTGAAGCTCGTGGAGG
Source organism: Rhizobiaceae bacterium UBA1291 (assembly GCA_002307905.1). GTDB lineage: Bacteria > Pseudomonadota > Alphaproteobacteria > Rhizobiales > Rhizobiaceae > Allorhizobium. The sequence goes on along the minus strand of DBUL01000176.1, from coordinate 11,177 downwards.
TGCACCGTGAAGACGTCTCCTCGCTGCCGACGCTGCTCGACCTCCTCAAGGACACGCCGCATCGCGTGATCGTTTTCTGCGACGACCTCTCTTTCGATCACGACGATACTGCCTACAAGTCGCTGAAGGCGGCACTTGACGGTGGTATCGAGGGTCGCCCGGACAATGTCGTCTTCTACGCGACCTCGAACCTCCGCCATCTCCTGCCGCGCCACATGATGGAAAACGAGCAGTCGACGGCGATCAATCCGTCTGAGGCCGTCGAGGAAAAGGTTTCGCTATCCGATCGCTTCGGCCTGTGGCTCGGTTTCCACAAGTGCAGCCAGGACGATTATCTGACGATGATCGACGGCTACGCGGCGCATTTCAACCTGCCGCTCGAGCGCAGCGATTTGCACCGCGAGGCCCTTGAATGGGCAACCACGCGGGGCGGGAGATCCGGCCGCGTCGCCTGGCAGTATATCCAGGATCTGGCCGGTCGGCTGCGGATCACGATGGACCGCTCCTGAAACGAGAAAAGGCCCGGGGACTCCGGACCTTTTCATCGCTTGCCTGGGACGCAAAACCTATTCCAGGTAAGTCATCGGATTGACCGGGGTCGCATCCTTGCGGACCTCGAAGTGCAACATCGGACGTTTGACATTGCCACTCATGCCGGAGGTGGCAATCTGCTGGCCGCGCTGAACCTTCTGGCCGCGCTGCACCGAGAGCCCATCGGCGTGGCCGTAGACGGTGACCGTGCCATCCTCGTGACGCACCAGGACCGTGTTGCCGAGTTCCTTGAGCCCGTTGCCGGCATAGATGACCACGCCATTTTCCGCTGCCTTGATCGGTGTGCCGGCCGGGACGGAAATGTCGATGCCGTCGTTGCGCTTGCCATCGACATTGGCGCCATAGCCGGCAACCACCGCCCCGCGCACCGGCCAGCGATACTTACCGATGCCGGTCGTTTCGGGTGCAGCTTCCTTCGTGTCGAGGGACGCTACGTCGCCGACCGACTGCGTTGCCGCCGGGGCCTTGTAGGCTGCTGGCGCTTTACCGTTTAGATCTGCCTTGCCAGCTGGGATCGTTGCCGTCTTGACGGGATCGGTCCCGGGAGCCGCCGATGCGACCTGGGCCTGCGCGCCACCGGCAGGGATTTTCAGGCTCTGGCCGATGCGGATATTGGCCGATGTCAGTCCATTGGCGGCCTTGAGCTTATCGATCGGCGTGCCGGTCGCCCTGGCGATCTTGTTGAGCGAGTCTCCCGCCTTCACCACGTAGATGCCGGGGGCCGCGCCCTCGCCTGCTCCTGCAACGGCCTTGCCTGTGGCGCTGGAGGCCGGCGCCTGCGACTTGTCGCGGGAGGTCGGGGCTGTCGGAAGGAGCGCGACATTCTGTTCCGGCGACTGCGGTAGGGTCGGCTTCCTGCTTCCGTCGGGCAAGACGGAGGCGTCGGCTGCGGCACGCGCCGCATTGGGCTGGCCGACCAAGGTCGGGATCAGCACAAGTTGGCCACTTGCTGCATCGCTCGATTGGGTCAGACCGTTGGCCTTGAGGATTTCCCTCTCGGGAACACCGTAGCGCTTGGCCAGTGTCGCCATTGTCTCGCCAGGCTTGAGCGTCACGCGGGTCGCGTTGGCCGTGCCCCAGGCACCTGCGGGCTGGACCGAACCGGTGGTGAGCGCCTCGCCGGCGGTCGGCGGGACAAGCATCGCAGTCTGCTGCTGGGCCGGCGCGGAGGGGAAGGGTTGAGCGAGGGCGGCAGCGCGCTCGGCTCCATTGGAAGAGGCCTGGGGTGCAGCAAGATTGGCGCGCTGTACTGCGACCGGGGCAGCGGCCGCCCGTGCTGCCGAAGACGGTGCATAGGCAGGTTGATTCGGATAGGGCTGGTTCAGCGCCTGCTNNGTGCTGTCGGTTCGCATAGTCCTGCTGGGTCGCCGCCTGCATCCCACCGACATCAGTGGACGGAACGGGACTTGCAGCGACGTTGCGACGCGGAATTGACGCCGTCGTCAAATTGTCGGTGGAGAACACGGAACTGAACCGTGACGCGTCGGAGCTGCAGCCGGTCGCAGCACTGGCAAGCAACATCGCCACAAGGACACGGGCGACTGGCAGTCTGGTTTTTGGCGATACACTCATACGCATAACTCGACCCACATATTACGCAACCTGATGTGGGTATGATTAAAGCGCGTTAGTATTACTGGCCGGTTAATCGCGGCGAATCGACGTGAACTATTTTCGAGAAACCGCACATTCGCGCAACGAGAGCCGGAAGCCGAAGCGCCATCAGAGGAAGGAAGCGATCTTCGGCACCAGTGGAAGGTACGGCACCTCGAACAGATCTTCGCGGTCGAATCGGCTTCCCGTCTTCGTGAGGCGGACCATCATGCAAGTCTCTTCGCCGGTCATCAGCGGGGCGAGCAGCAGGCCGCCCGAGACAAGCTGCTCGGCGAGGAAACGCGGCATGCTGGGGAAGGCTACGGTCGCCAGAATGCGATCAAAGGTCCCCTCTCCTGTCAGCCCATGGCTGCCATCGGCTTGACGCAACACGACATTGCGCAGGGACAAGCTGTCGAGCCGGCGCTGCGCGGCGGCAAGCAGCGTCTTGTAGCGGTCGATCGACATGACCCGTTCGCAAAGACGGGCGAGCACCGCGGTCATGAAACCGCTGCCGGTCCCGATCTCCAGCACCCGCTGGCCGGGCTTGACATGCATATGGGCGAGGAGCCGCACCGCGAGATCGGCGCCCTCCATAAAGGCGCCGCAGTCGATAGGAATAGAGCGGCTGGAATAGGCATGATCGGAAAACTGTGACGGAACGAAATGCGAGCGGGGCGTCTGTTCGACGGCGGTCAGGAGATCGAGGTCGGAAATCCCTTCCGCCCGGAGCCTGAGCACCAAGGCGGCAAACCCTTCCTTCTCGACCATGCCGGGCTTCAATCCGCAACTCCAAAGCCGAGCGCACGGGCGATGCTGTCCTGTGCGGCATAGTCGGTCATGTCGAGCTTCAGCGGCGAAACCGAGATCTTGTCTTCCTTCAGCGCCTGAAGATCGGTGCCCTCGCGGAACTTGGTGCCGCGATCGCCGAAACGCAGCCAGTAATAGGGAAAGCCACGGCCATCGGCGCGTTCTTGGACCTCGAGACCGAAATCGAGCTTGCCCTGCGAAGTCACTTCGATCCCCTGGACCTCGGCCGGTGCGCAGCGGGGAAAGGTGACATTGAGGAAGGTTCCCGGCGGCAGTTCGGCCTTGACCAGCTGCGCCAACAGCTTGGGAGCGAGCGTTTCGGCCACTTCCCAGGGAATGACACGGCCGCCATTGTTATATTCGTAGAGCTGGCTAAGCGATATCGAGCGAACTCCCTGCAGCGTGCCCTCAATCGCACCGGCGACCGTGCCGGAATAGGTGACATCGTNNGATTTCGCGGATCGCCATGATCACGCAATCGGTCGGCGTACCCCGTAGCGCAAAGCGCTTGTCATCGATCTTGCGCAAACGCAGCGGCTCCGACAAGGTCAGAGAATGGGCAACTCCGCTCTGATCGGTCTCGGGCGCCACGACCCAGACGTCGTCGGAGAGCGTGCGCGCGACGCGCTCGAGCACGGCCAGCCCCTCGGCATGAATACCATCGTCGTTGGTCAGGAGAATGCGCATGGGAAAGTCTGCCTCAAGCCGCTTTTTCGATTTTCTTCAGGCCGCCCATGTAGGGTAGCAAGACGTCCGGAATGGCGATCGAACCGTCCTCGTTCTGGTAGTTTTCCATGACGGCGATCAGTGCCCGGCCGACCGCCGTGCCCGAACCGTTCAGCGTATGGACGAAGGTGGTGCCCTTGCCGTCCTTGCCGCGATAGCGGGCGTTCATGCGACGGCCCTGGAAATCGCCGCAGACCGAGCAGGACGAGATTTCGCGATAGGTGTTCTGCCCCGGCAGCCAGACCTCGAGGTCGTAGGTCTTGCGCGCGCCGAAGCCCATGTCGCCAGTACACAGCGTCATGGTGCGGAAATGCAGGCCGAGCCGTTTGAGCACTTCCTCGGCGCAGGCGGTCATCCGCTCGTGCTCGTCGATCGCGCTGTCGGCATCGGTGATCGACACGAGTTCGCATTTCCAGAACTGGTGCTGACGCAGCATGCCACGCGTGTCGCGGCCGGCCGAGCCTGCTTCCGAACGGAAGGACGGGGTCAGCGCGGTAAACCGCAGCGGCAGCTTGTCCTGCTCGAGGATCTCGCCCGAAACCAGGTTGGTGAGCGTCACTTCAGCCGTCGGGATCAGCCAGCGACCATCGGTGGTCTTGAACAGGTCCTCGGCGAATTTCGGCAATTGGCCCGTGCCATACATCGCCTCATCCTTCACCATCAGCGGCGAAGAGACTTCCGTATAGCCATGTTCGGTGGTGTGCAGGTCGAGCATGAACTGGCCGATCGCCCGCTCGAGCCTGGCCAGCGGCCCGGTCAGCACCGTGAAGCGCGAACCGGACAGCTTGGCGGCGCGCTCGAAGTCCATGTAGCCGAGCGCTTCGCCGAGTTCGTAGTGTTCCTTGGCCGCATGGTTCCAGCCGGGCTTGCTGCCAACGACGCGTTTCACCACGTTATCGTGCTCATCCTTACCCACCGGAACATCGTCGAGCGGAATATTGGGAATGCGCGACAACTGGTCCGTCAGCTCCGCCGAAACCTGGCGCTCTTCCTCTTCCGCTGCCGGCATGAGGTCCTTCAGATGGGCAATTTCGGCCTTCAGCTTATCGGCAAGGTCCAGGTCCTTCTTGCCCATGGCCGCGCCGATCTCCTTGGAGGCGGCATTGCGGCGCGACTGCATGTCCTGCAGAGACTGGACGACGGATCGACGCTTCTCGTCGAGCGCGATCAGGCTTGCGGCCAGAGGCTCGGCGCCGCGCTTGGCCAGCGCGGCATCAAGGGCTTCGGCATTGTCGCGGATCCATTTGATATCAAGCATCGTCGTTCCAGGCCATCTCTCGTGATCGTCGGATCGGACCTGGCGGGCGCCCTGTCCGGCCCATGGATGCATGCCCGGGAGTGGAGAAAGACGAACGGCGCAGCTTAGGCGTTGTCCTGCTCGCTCGCCTCGTCCGCGACAGCCGAAGTATTGGCCGCCCGGCGACGCTCCACGAGTCGCGCAGCATAGATCGATACCTCGTAGAGAAGGATCGTCGGCAAAGCAAGACCGATCTGGGAGATCGGATCGGGCGGGGTCAGCACAGCCGCGACGACGAAGGCGACGACGATGAAATACTTGCGCTTGTCGGCCAGCCACTGACTTTCAAGGATGCCGACACGGGCCAGAAGGGTCGTCACGACGGGCAGCTGGAAGACCAGACCGAAGGAGAAGACCAGCGTCATGATGAGGCTCAAGTACTCCGAAACCTTCGGCATCAGCGAGATGGCCACCTCGCCCTCACCCGGCGCCTGCTGCATGGCGAGGAAGAACCACATCACCATCGGCGTGAAGAAGAAATAGACGAGCGCGCCGCCGAGCAGGAAGAGGATCGGCGATGCGACCAGGAACGGCAGGAAGGCCGCACGCTCGTTCTTGTAGAGGCCCGGCGCGACGAATTTGTAGATCTGCGCTGCGATCACCGGAAAGGCGATCACCACGGCGCCGAACATGGCCACCTTCACCTGTGTGAAGAAGAACTCCTGCGGCGCCGTATAGATCAGCTCTGCGTTGGCGAGGTCCAGTCCCGCCCATTGTACTGCCCACTTGTAGGGCACGACCAGGATGTTGAAGAGCTGCTTGGCAAAGGCGAAGCAGACAATAAAGGCCACGAAGAAGGCACCGAGCGCCCATATCAGGCGGGAGCGCAGTTCGATCAGATGCTCGATGAGCGGCTGCGGCTTGTCTTCGATGTCGCCGCTCATGCGGGCTCCTCGTTCTTCGGCTTGCGCGGCTTCTTCGGCTCAGCCGGCGTCTTCCCCGCGGCTTGGATTGACGCAGACTTGGCCCGGCTGGCCTTGACCGGCTTTTCGGTTGCCGCCGGTTCTGCCGGCTTTGCCNNCCGCGGCCGCGGGTGCCTTGACCTTGCGGGCCACAGCCGTCTTGGCGGGCTTGGCTGCGTCCTTGGTGGCTTTTGCAGGTGCCGAAGGTGCTGGATCCGGCATCGGCTGGGCGAGTTCGTTCGGCACGCCGACCAGAGGCGATGGCATTTCCGGCAAAGGCGCCGGCGCAACAGTGGGTTCACCCGGTGCGATACCAGCTGCAGCCTTGGCATCCGTCGTCGTAGCCTTTTTCAGGTCGGCCTTGATCTCGTTGCCAACCTGGCGCAGCGGATTGATTGCATCACGTAGTGCATTCTTCGGATTGAGACCGCGGACATCCTCGACCGTCTTGCGCAGGTCGTCGAGCTCGGCCTCGCGTAGCGCTTCGTCGAACTGGGCGCGAAACTCTCCCGCCGTGCGGCGCAGCCGCGACGTCATCTTGCCGAATGCCCGAATCATCGGCGGAAGGTCCTTCGGACCGACCACCACGATCAGGATCACCGCGAGGACAAGCAACTCGGTCCAGCCAATATCCAGCATTCAACGGGCTCCTGAAGCCTTACTCTACGGGGATCGCGCGTCAGGCCGACGCGGTCCATGTCCCCTGTCCCGCCTGCCGTCCCCAGGGCTCCGATCCGTCGGGGCACATGGGACAACCAGGCAGACCGGCCGCCTGACGGCCGATTGCGGCCTACTTCGTTTCGTCGGCCTTGTGGTCGACCGACTTGCCGGATGCGGTAGTATCGGCCTCGTCGTCGGAAATGCCCTTCTTGAAGCTCTTGATGCCCTTGGCAACATCGCCCATCAGTTCCGGGATCTTGCCGCGACCAAACAACAGAAGAACAATGGCCAAGACGATCAGCCAGTGCCACATGCTAAAAGAACCCATACCCGTCACTCCGTGTTTCTCGTTTCCCCGATGTAAGGGGTTTCGGACTCTTTTTCAAACACCAAAATGTCCTGCGGATTGACCGAGATCGTCGCATCCCTCAAACCCGGCGGCAGGAGGTCCGCCCGCATACGCGCGCGCACCGGGCGCTCGCTGCCGGGAATTGCCAATTCCAGCAGTTCGACCACACCCAGAAAACGGCGCGACAGGATCCGTGCCGGGATCACGCCGCTATCCTCGCTGACGCCCACACCGGAAAGGCGGACCGCGATCGAAACCGCCCTTCCCTCGGCAATGCCCGGCGCTTCTGCGACCCCGAGCGGAGTCGCCACGTGGCCGTTGCGCACCTCGCCTGAGAATTCGTTGATCTCGGAAAAGAAGGCGGCGGCAAACAGATCCTTCGGCCGGCGATAGAGATCGTCGGAAGAACCGACCTGCACCAGCTTTCCGTCACGCAGCAGCGCGATCCGGTCGGCCATGCGCATGGCTTCCTCGGCATCGTGCGTGACGACGACGGCGGTCGCCCGCGTTTCGCGCAGGATCGCCAGCGTGTCGGCACGGATCGTATCCTTCAGCCGCGAATCGAGACCGGAGAACGGCTCATCCATCAGCAGAACGCCCGGACGTGGCGCAAGCGCCCTGGCCAGCGCAACACGCTGCTGTTCGCCACCGGAAAGGGCGTGCGGGTATTTCTGCGCATAATGGGCGAGGCCCACCCGCTCCAGCGCCGCCATGGCTTCCGAGGTACCCTCGCGGGCCGGCATGGCGGTAAGGCCGAAGCGGACGTTCTCGACTACGTTCATGTGCGGAAAAAGAGCGAAGTCCTGGAACATAAGGCCGATGCCGCGCTGTTCCGGCGGCACGAAGACGGACGGCCCGGCAACCTCACGGTCGTTCAGCAGCAGTCGGCCGGAAGATTGGGCCTCGATGCCCGCGGCTATTCTCAACAGCGTCGTCTTGCCGGAACCGGACGGTCCGAGCAGGCAAAGCACCTCGCCAGGCTCTGCGGTCAGCGAGACGCCCCGCAGGGTATCGCGGCCATGATAGCCGTGACAAATGTCCTCGAAGCTCAAACGCGCCGCGAAGGTGACGCCGGCGGTCCGCCTCGATTTGTCGCTCTGCGTCGTCTGCACGCCCATTCCACTGCCCGATTGGCCGATGGCAGCGGATGTCCCGCGAGTTGGCACCCGCGGGACATCCGGGCATCGCCCGGTTATCGTTTAAAACCTGATGCTATTCGTCCGCTTCTCCGCCCGGAGTCAAGAGGCCAAGCTCTTCAAGATCGAGCTGGGTGATCGGATCCTCGTCTTCGGTGAGGTCGTCGCCGGTGAGCGGCAGCGGTATGTTGAAGTTCGCCGGGATGCGGCCGGAGAGCAGCCCTGCCCCCTTCAACTCTTCGAGACCCGGCAGATCAAGCAGCTCTTCGAGCCCGACATGATCGAGGAAATCGCGGGTGGTGCCGAGCGTGACCGGGCGTCCGGGTGTGCGGCGGCGCCCTCGGAACCGAACCCAGCCCGCCTCCATCAAGACGTCGAGCGTGCCTTTCGACGTCTGCACGCCGCGAATGTCCTCGATCTCGGCGCGCGTCACCGGCTGGTGATAGGCGATGATCGCCAGCACTTCGAGCGCCGCGCGCGACAGTTTCTTGACCTCGGCCTCATCCTTGCGGATGGCAAAGGAGAGATCGGCGGCGGTACGGAAGGCCCAGTGTCCGTCGACCTCCACGAGATTGACACCGCGCGGGGCATAGTCCTCCTTCAGCTGGCGCATGATCGCCTTGACATCAATGCCGCGCGGCAGCCGATCGGCGATGAAACCCTCCGAAACCGGTTCGGCAGACGCGAAGACCAGCGCTTCGGCGATGCGGACCGCCTCGCGCCCGGCGCCAGCCATCGCCGGGTCGCGCACGACCGGGGCCTCGACCTCGTTGGCCTCGAGAAGAAAAACGCCGTCCCGCATCTCACCCATGGCGCTACTCCACCGCCGCCAATTCGCCGGCGCGCGGGCCGCTGCGAAGGTAGATCGGCTCGAAAACGACCGCCTGACGGATTTCCAGCCGACCCTCGCGGACGAGTTCGAGCGAGGCGGCAAAGGCACTGGCAATCGCGCTTACCCGCTCGGCCGGCGTCGTCAGATAGCGCAGGAGGAAATGGTCGAGCGCCGTCCAGTCGCCGATCTCGCCGATCATGCGGGTGAGGATGGCGCGGGCATCGGCGAGTGACCAGACACGCCGACGGGCGATCGTCACCTGCGTGGTCGACTGGCGCTGCCTCAGTGAGGCATAGGCCGTCAGCAGATCGTAGAGCGAAGCCCCATAGGCATTGTCGACACGGGTCGGCACATGTTCCGGCGCACCGCGCGCATGCACGTCACGGCCAAGCCGGTTGCGGTTGATCAGCCGCGTTGCCGCCTCGCGCATTGCCTCAAGCCGCTTCAGCCTGAAGGCCAGCGTCGCCGCCATTTCTTCGCCTGAGGGTCCGTCGTCCTTGGCCTGTTGCGGGATCAGCAGGCGTGATTTCAGGTAAGCGAGCCAAGCCGCCATGACGAGATAGTCCGCCGCCAGTTCGAGCCTGATGCGCCGGGCGCTCTCGATGAATTCCAGATATTGCTCGACGAGCGCGAGGATCGAAATGCGGTGGAGGTCGACCTTCTGGTTGCGCGCCAGAAACAACAGCAGATCGAGCGGTCCTTCAAAGCCGGCGACGTCGATGACAAGCGCGGGTTCGCCGGACAGGCGCTCCTCCGTATTGTCCTGCCAAAGACTGTCCATCGGCGTCTGGGCACTGGCGGATGCCGGTCTGGACGTCAATCGGGGCGTGCCGGTCGAGGGCGTCATCAGGCGGTCGCCCTCAGGCCGTCGAACTCGGCGCGGATCGCGACCTCTTGTGCCGTGTCGCTTTGGCCAAATGCAGCCTCGACCGCATCGGCGCGCGCGCGCGCCTTGCCCTTGAGCAGCGGAACCACGGCTGCAACCGCCACCATCTCATCCATCACGCCGTTGCAGTGGAGCACGACATCGCCTCCGCCGGCAACGATCGCTGCCGCCCGCTCACTGAGCGTGCCCTTCAGGGCGTTCATCGATACGTCGTCCGACATCAGCAGCCCATCAAATCCAATGTACCCGCGGATGATCTCGTCGATCACCTTGCGCGAGGTCGACGCCGGATGATCCGGATCGATGGCCGAGTATACCACATGCGCGCTCATCGCCATCAGCTCGTTGTGGAGCCGCTTGAACGGCGGGAAGTCATGCGCCTCAAGCTCGGCGAGCGGCGTCGTAACGACCGGCAGCTCGTGGTGCGAATCCGCCATGCCCCGCCCATGTCCGGGTATGTGTTTCATTACCGGAAGGACACCGCCGGATCTCAGACCAGCCGCCGCCGCCTCGCCCATGGCGCCGACCGTTTCGGGATCATTGCCATAGGCCCGGTCGCCGATGACATTGCTGGCGCCTTCGACCGGCACGTCGAGCACCGGCAGACAATCGACATTGATGCCAAGGCGAATAAGATCGAAGGCATGCAGGCGCGACATCAGCCAGGCAGCGCGCAGGCCGAGGTCACGGTCCCGGCGAAAGAGTTCACCGAGCACGGCGCCGCACGGATAGCGCGGTGCGACCGGCTCGCGGATACGCTGCACGCGCCCGCCCTCCTGGTCGATCAGGATCGGAGCATTGCGCCCGCCGACCGTATCCCGCATCTCGGCGATCAGATCGGAGATCTGGGAAGGCTCTTTCAGATTGCGGGCAAAGACGATGAAGCCCCAGGGCTGTTCGTCTCGATAGAAAGCCTTCTCGTCGGCGGTCAGGGCAAGGCCGCTGCAGCCGAGGATCATTGCTTTTGCCGGCATGTTTGTCTGGGTCATGGCCGAATCATAAGGGGGGTCGGATCAAAGCCGAAGCGACCGCTCATGTTCATACACAAGAAAAGAGGCGGAAACCGCNNCTCTTTTTTGGTTCCGTGGAGCGAGTGCGCGCTACTTCGTGACGAGGCAGCTGCCGCCCGCCGCCTTGTAGCGCTCGCAGAGCGCTACTGCCTCCGCCCTGGTGCCGGCAGAAATGCGCAGGCGATAGTAAGTTCCCTTGCCGGCAATTTCGGCCTGCTTGATCTCGTAGGCGCGTCCACCGACGATATTGCCGAACTTGCCGGAAATATTCCTGTACGACTTCTCGGCGTCCGCTTGGGACGGCAGCGACGCCACCTGCATGTAGTAACCACCCGCGGCAGGTGCCGGTTGAGCTGCGGCAGGTTCCGGCGCGGCCAGGGCTGGCGTTGGAGCGGGCGCCGCAGCTGTTCCGGCAGCCGGTGCC
>DBUL01000223.1:2849-7757 GCA_002307905.1 Rhizobiaceae bacterium UBA1291 | reverse complement strand
TGACCACGGATGTACTGGCACCAATGAGAACGCGGGGACCAATAAAGGGTCAGGCATTTTGCCTGGCTTTTTTTGACCGGAGACGGACGCTGACATCATACCATCGAGGATCAAAGCGATGACAGAGACTCAGAGCAAGGCTCGCATTCAAGCTGAAGCGGCCTTTGGCAAGACGCAGTCACAGTTTCTGGCGAGAAACCGGATCATTTCCGAAAACGACGCCGTCGTTCAGGAACGCGATGAGAAGACAATGCGTCTCCGCGCGTTGCGGATGGCCAAGGAAGCCGGCGGCACGACCACGCCTTCCGGCGCGACAGCGGCCTACCCGGCCAAGGACTGACTGCCGGAGCGGCCTCCCGCTCCACTGAAAGACCGCACGTGGAAAACGCATTGCGCCGCAAGGTGCCGCCGAGCGTGCACTCGATACGACCAGAAAATAATCTCCATTCGAAAGCGGAACTTTGAAGAACACGAGAGACAACGGCCTGTCCGACCGGCGCAAAGCAACAGCCGACGCAAAGAAAATCCTTCTCGACAATTATCGCATGGCAAAGGAGGCGGCCGAGCCGCACCTCGAAGCCAGGCAAGCGGAGCGCGTAGCAGTGGCAACCGCCCGCGAAGAGCGCCGTGCGGAACGAGAACGCGCCAAAACCGAAGAGCGGGATCGCTCGCTTGCTGCCGCGAAGGCAGAAGCGGAAGCAGCCGAAGCGGCTGATCGCGCCGAAGCCGAGGCGCGCCTCGAAGCAGAAACCTCCCGGATCAGCCGAGTTATCGAAGACGAAGCAGCCCGCAAGGCCAAGCGCGATGAGCGCTATGCGAGCAGAAAAGCGCGAAAAAGCTGACATGCTTCCGGCGGTCCCTTACGACCTACGGAAAGCCGCCTGATGCGCTGACGGGCAATGCGGGCAGGGAAACATAACCCCTGCCCTTCCTGTGACATCAGCCCCTGAGAGTGGTACAGCTTGTCGCAACCGCGGTACGCGACTACTTGGCCATTGCCTTCATCACCGCGCCGACGATACCGGTGAGCACGGCNNGCCCCGCCGACGGCATCGCCGAGCAGTCCGCCGAGCATGCCGCCAACAGCCCCGCCGGCAGACGGATCTGCTCCCGTCGCACCACCCAGCAGGCTGCCGAGCAGCGTGCCGCCCGCGAGGTTCGCGCCCCGGCCGCAATCGCCATGGCGCAGGCGGCCACCGTGCAGACGTCGCCCGGCCNNTATCTTCGGCAGTTGGCTCATCGCTGCCTGCTTGAACGCCGCGCCGATGGCCTGGCCACCGATAATACCCGCTATGACCTGAACGATGATAGGCAGGATCGCATCCATGTCGAAATCCTCCGAAAAGCCGAAGGCGTCATGTCTTCGGACGCGCCATTGAGCCACAGTTGGCGGGAAAAACAAGCCGGTTGCTCCGGCCCTCGCCAAGCAGGTCGAATGCCGGTGGCGCCATGGCGTCATTGTCGATAGGATATGCGTTCACGATACAAGGGAACAGTCGGCATGGAAATCACGCGTTGCGGCTCCCGCCCCTCCACCATTGCGCCGGCCGAGTATTTCACCGGCACCGTGCGCCAGGATGCGATCATCGAGACGCCGGCCCCGGCGCAGGTCCGTGCGATCACGGTGACCTTCGAACCCGGTGCGCGCACCGCATGGCATACCCATCCGCTGGGTCAGACCCTTATCGTGACCTCGGGATGCGGCTGGGCCCAGACATGGGGCGAGCCGAAGCAAGAGATCCGCGCGGGCGACGTGATCTGGTTTCCCCCCGGCGAGAAGCACTGGCACGGCGCCTCCGCGACCACGGCCATAACCCATATTGCCATCCAGGAGGCCCTCGAGGGCCAGGCGGTCGACTGGTTGGAACTGGTGAGTGACGCAGAGTTTCTCGGCTGACAGTCGGTCATTTGCCCCCCTCGGCAATCACGGCTGTTCCAATTCGCTCCGATCTCTGCCAAAAGCCCTGATGGAACGCGGCTGCTGTCATCTATAGGACAGGGCCGGGCGGGCTGATTGACGTCTCACCCGCTGCCACGAAACAACGTGACCGTTCCACCTTCACCGCAATCACCTATAGAACCAGCCGTCCGCGAAGGGCCGGCAGGGCAAGACGCGGCCGCGCGGGCCTGAAAATGGATTGAGCGTGGAGCCCCCCGGAGGTACAGCCGGTAGCGCCGGTCACGGTGATAGGATAGACGACGGCGAACATGCAGAGCGGGAAATCCCACATGCCCATCACGCAGAAGCGTACGCGCCTGGAAAAGCTTCAAAACTCGTGGACAAAGGCGACGGCCGAGGAACGCGTCCAGTTTCTCACCTGGCTGCGGCAGGCGGATGCGTCCGGCGACGCCTCGGTCCGGTCGCTGGCAGTGCCGCCGATCGCAAGCGGACGCTATCTGTTACCATCGGCCATAAGCCGCATCCGGACCATCATGGCCGTGCGGGGTCTCGCACCTGCGGACGTGATGGTCGAGATCGGCTTCGACCGCAACGACCCCTCGCTCGCCCGCGCCTTCGAGGAAAACGCAAGCCTGCGCCTTTCGCTCGTCGCCGCTCTGGAGAGCTGGCTGATCGCCAATTCCTCCCCTTCCGCCTCCTGAACAAAGGCGAAGTCGATGGTGCTCGGTTCCACGGGGTCGCCCGGATCGTATGGACCCTGACCGTCAACGCATCCTCGCCTCCCGGCCGGACGAGAAGCCTGTCCGGGCCGACACACGGCCAGACAGGTCGGCGCCCTTGAAATGGAAGAAGCAGACGACATGCAGGCAACCGGTCACTCAGCAGGCAATGTCGACGCATGAAAAAGCGGATGCGTGAGGGTGCTGTCACAGCCGCCTTGCGGATAGGACGGCATTTGCGCCGCAGAAAGCCGGCACCGCTTCAGTCTGGTTCTGGCCGCTCCTGCGAGCGAATGCGGTCGGTCGAACAGAGTAATTCCGCCGTCTGGCTCGCTACTTCCCTTTTTGGCGGCAGCCCGAATGCGGCTTTGGCGCTTACGCCCTGCATGTGGGGTGCGGGGGCGCGAGGTTCGAGGCTCTGCGCTCGAAATCACGTTTTCCTTCGCGGACCATACCGTTAGGATGGCGGAAGTAGACTTCCGGCGCGTTCAGAACGACGCACTCGAATGAGTCAACGGCATCGGGCTCGGAAGACAGTCGCATGCAAGGATGGACAGGTGACATTCCTCAATCCCTTCCGGTTTCGTGTCGCTTTTGCCGCCGTACTCGCGGTCGTCTTCCTGCTCTTGCAGTTTGTCCCGGTGCCCGAACCGCCCACAGCACAGGGTGGATCGGAAGGGGCGGCGCTCCAGGTCTTCTTCCATCCTGAATGCCCGCACTGCCATCAGGCCATCGCATTCCTCAAGTCTCAGCCAACGGTCCGATACCGAGTGCATGATGTCTCGACGGCGCAAGGGGAAAGGCTCCTGCTCGAGTTCGCCAGGAAACACGGTATTCCGCAGGATCGACTCGGCGTGCCGTTCTTCGTCTGCGGTTCAAGCTACGTGATGGGCTTTGAGAGTGCGGCAACGACTGGACGTGCACTGCTCTCCTGCCGCGAGGGAAATCCTTCGGGCGAAGGATTGGAGGCAGATCCATCCCGCGTCAGGATCCCGCTGATCGGTGACATCGATCCTTCCAGTTACTCGCTGCTGGCGCTCACCGCCATCATGGGCCTGTCGGACGGCTTCAATCCCTGCGCCATGTGGGTCCTGCTCTACCTGATCTCGCTGATCGCCGGAATGCAGGATCGCCGCAAGATCTGGTGGCTGGTCGGCACGTTCGTCCTCGCCTCCGGCTTGCTCTACTTCCTCTTCATGACGGCTTGGCTGAACACTTTTCTGTTCATCGGCTATACGCGGGTTCTGACCCAGCTCATTGCCCTTGTCGCGATCGGCTTCGGTCTCGACCACCTCTACCAGCTCGCGCTCACCCGGGGCATTATCGTGTGCGAGGTCGGCGATGCCGATCAGCACCAGCGTATGCTTGAGCGGGCCCGCAAGGTAGTGGCTGCACCAGTCGGACTCGCAAGCCTTGTCATGATTGTCGGACTGGCCCTTACGGTCAATGCCATCGAATTCGTCTGCTCAGCCGCCCTGCCGGCCATCTATACCCACCTCCTCAGCCTGCTCGATCTCCCAACCGCCCAATATTACGGCTACATTGGGCTCTACGTTGTCTTTTTCATGCTGGACGATCTGATCATCTTCGGCCTGGCCGCCTTCGCCGTGCAAAAGGTGGTCGACACCCGCTATGCAGCCTTCAGCCGCGCCATTGGGGGCGTGATGCTGCTTGGCCTCGGCATCTGGATGCTGCTGCGGTAGAAGATCCGACCCTCTTGCCGTCTGCCGCCAGCATCGATTGACGGCAATCCGGCACACGGCATCGCGCAAGGCTCCGCACCCAAGGTCATTCGCGCAATGCATGAACTCATTGATAAACGTCAGCATCCTTCTGCGCTGCAGCATACTATAAGCTGCCTCCCAAACGATCCATTCACCGTTGTTTGGGATGCCCTTGATGACCAGAACCAATTTCGTGTCGAGCGATGAAATCCGCTCGATGTTTTCCGCCGCCATGTCCGCCATGTACCGCACCGAAGTTCCGGCCTATGGCACGTTGATGGACCTGGTGGCGAAGGTGAACCAGGAGACGCTGGACGCCGATCCCAGGCTGCGCGAGCGCCTGGAAGATACCGATTCCCTCGACCGCATCACGGAAGAGCGTCATGGCGCGATCCGCCTCGGAACGCCTGCCGAGCTTGCCATGATGCGCCGGCTCTTTGCCGTCATGGGCATGTATCCCGTGGGTTACTACGACCTGTCGACCGCCGGCGTTCCGGTTCATTCCACCGCCTTTCGCCCGGTCGGCGAAGCAAGCCTGAAGAAGAACCCGTTCCGCGTCTTCACC
>DBUL01000223.1:0-2817 GCA_002307905.1 Rhizobiaceae bacterium UBA1291 | reverse complement strand
CCGCCTGATCGCCGACGTGGTCTCCTTCAAGGGCCCGCACATCAACCACCTGACGCCGCGCACCCTCGACATCGACCTCGTCCAGGCCCGCATGCCCAACTACGGCATCGCCCCGAAGGCCGTCGTCGAAGGCCCTCCGACCCGCAAATGCCCGATCCTGCTGCGCCAGACCTCGTTCAAGGCGCTCAACGAACCCGTCCTGTTCGAGGACAAGGATGGCATTTGGAAGGAAGGCTCGCACACCGCCCGCTTCGGCGAGATCGAGCAGCGTGGCATTGCCCTCACCCCCAAGGGCCGGGCGCTCTACGACGAACTGCTCAACGCCTCGCGCCAGATGGTCCGTCCCGCCGCCGACGGCTCGAACGCCGCCGAATACGACAAGGCGCTGGCAGACGCCTTCGCCCCCTTCCCCGACAGCTGGGAAGCGATCCGCGCCGAGGGCCTCGGTTACTTTGCCTATTCGCTGACGGAAAAGGGTCGCAAGGCGAAGTCCGATCCGGAGACCAGCCTCGACACCCTGATCGCCGATGGCCTCGTCCAGTTCGATCCGATCGTCTACGAAGACTTCCTGCCGGTCAGCGCCGCCGGCATCTTCCAGTCCAACCTCGGCGATGACGCGACCCAGGATTTCGTCGCCAGCCCGAACCAGCAGCGTTTCGAACTTGACCTCGGCGCCAAGGTGCTGAACGAATTCGATCACTATGCCGGCATCGAGCAGGCATCGATCGCCGATTGCCGCCAGATGCTGACGGCCATCGAGGCAGCTGAGTAAGACGCGACGATGATCGACCAGACGCACATTCGGGCACTCAAGGACATCCTCGGCGACAAGGGCATCGTTGAGGAGCCCGGCGCCATGGTCGCCTATCAGACGGGCGCCCGCTATGACGAAGGTCTGGCGGGTCTCGTGCTCCGGCCGGCAACAACGGAAGAAGTCTCGGCGGCCGTCGCCTATTGCGTGCGCCACGGTTTTTCGCTCATCCCGCAATCGGGCAATACCGGCCTCGTCTCCGGCTCGACACCGGATGCGTCGGGCGGACAGGTCGTGCTCAGCCTCGACCGCATGACCCGTCGTTTCGACCTCGACCTCGACAACCGCTCCCTGCATGTCGATGCCGGTTTCCGGCTGTCGGAGGTCAACCAGCGGCTTGAAAGCCACGGCCTGTTCTTCCCGATCGACCTTGGCGCCGACCCGCGCCTCGGCGGTATGCTGTCGACCAATACCGGAGGCTCGCGCTTCCTCAAATACGGCGACGTCCGCCGCAACACGCTCGGCATCAAGGTGGTGCTGGCCGACGAAGAGGGCACGATCCTCGACCTTGCCTCGAACCTGCGCAAGAACAATACCGGCGTCGACTGGAAGCAGGTCTTTATCGGCACCTCCGGTGCCTTCGGCATCATCACCGAATGCGTGCTGAACCTCGAAGCCCTGCCGAAGCAGGTGGCGACCGCCTATCTGGTTCCGGCGAGCGGCGCCCATGTCATGCCGTTGCTGCGCGCCATGGAGCAGAAGCTCGGCGCCTATCTCTCTGCCTTCGAGGGCATGTCGAAAAACGCGGTCGCTGCGGCGCTCGATCACGTTCCGTCGCTCCGCAATCCTTTCCAGGGCGGCGTCATCCCCGACTACGTGATCCTCTGCGAAATCTCCCGCACCTGGGAGCCGCGCGAGGGCGAGCAGGGGCTCGATGCGGTGNNCGGTGCTGGAAACCGTGCTCGCCGAGATCTGGGAAAGCGAGGCG
The DNA here is from genome assembly GCA_002307905.1 of Rhizobiaceae bacterium UBA1291. Classification (GTDB taxonomy): domain Bacteria; phylum Pseudomonadota; class Alphaproteobacteria; order Rhizobiales; family Rhizobiaceae; genus Allorhizobium. The sequence continues at coordinate 1,078 of DBUL01000223.1, read as the reverse complement.
ACACCGCTTGCCGATGCCTTCGTCGGCCCGGCGCACGAGATGTGGGCCCTGCGCCACGCGCTCTCCGAAGGCGTCAAGCATTCCGGCAAGCTGATCGCCTTCGACCTGTCCTTCCGCCGCGGCGACATCATGGCCTTCTGCGACCGCATGAAGGTCGAGATGCCGGCCGCCTTCCCGGAGGTGACCATCTGCGATTTCGGCCATATTGGCGACGGCGGCGTGCATTTCAATCTGGTCGTCCCGAAGGACAGCCCGGCGGCCACCGACAAGGCCTTCGAACAGCGCCTGCGCGACTGGGTATTCGCCATCGCCGTGCGCGATTTTGACGGCAGCTTCAGCGCCGAACACGCGATCGGCCGCAAGAACCAGACCTACTACGACCTCTACACCGACGAGAAGATCAAGGACCTGGCGGCCGGCCTGAAGGCGATCACCTCGCCGGGGCGGCTCGGTACGGTCCGGTTCGGCTAAGCAGGCATATGACGAGCACCGCTCCCGCAACCGGGAGCAACAGGGAAGAGAGAGGATGGTCATGAACATCAACAACAAGCCTGAGGACGTGGTTTTCCAGCCGGCGACGCGCATCTCGTCGATCGGCGTCTCCGAAATCCTGAAGATCGGCGCCAAGGCACAAGCCCTGAAGCGCGAAGGCCGGCCGGTCATCATTCTGGGTGCGGGCGAACCGGACTTCGACACGCCCGATCACATCAAGGAAGCCGCGTGGAAGGCCATGCAGGCGGGCCAGACCAAATATACGGCGCTCGACGGCACGCCGGAACTGAAAGCCGCGATCCGCGACAAGTTCAGCCGCGAGAATGCCGTCGACTACGCGCTCGACGAGATCACGGTCGCGACCGGCGCCAAGCAGATCCTGTTCAACGCGATGATAGCGACCCTCAACCCCGGCGACGAGGTGATCATCCCGACGCCCTATTGGACCTCCTATTCCGACATTGTCCAGATCGCCGAGGCGACCCCGGTGCTGATCGCCTGCAATGCCGAGGCGGGCTTCCGCCTGCAGGCCGCGCAACTCGAGGCCGCGATCACGCCGAAGACGCGCTGGGTCATCCTCAACTCC
>DBUL01000018.1 GCA_002307905.1 Rhizobiaceae bacterium UBA1291 | reverse complement strand
GGTTGCCGGCGCGCGCGGCGGCGCGACGGCAGCCGTCGGCGAAACCGGCGTCACCGTCCCGGCCGACGATCCGCCCTTGCCAAATCCCTCGCTTCCGCGTCTGCCAAACATCACTGACTACCTGTTCCTGTCGAAGACACTATTTCCGTCCGAGCAGCCCGAGTACCTTGCCGAGACCGCCCTTCTTCGGCTTCTTCACCGTGGCCCGTCCTGTCACCAGATGGGCGATCTGGGCGAAGATCTCCGCCGTCGGCGACTTAGCGTCGATTTCGGAGATCATCCGTCCGCTGTTGGCGGCATTGCCGAACAATGCCGCGTCGAAGGGAATGATGGCGACCGGCTCGATTTCCAGGGGCTCGAAGAAGTCCTGCGGCGCGATCTCCGGCCGCTTCGGCATGCCGACCTGGTTGAGTATCAGATGCGGCGCCTTGTCGTTCGGCCTGAGCTTTTTCAAGGCGTCAAGCATGTTCTTGGCGTTGCGCAGGTTGGCGAGATCGGGGACGCAGGCAATGACCACTTCGTCGGCCTCCGAGAGCACCGCACGGGTCCAGTCGGACCAAGCATGCGGCACATCGAGCACGGTGACCGGGGCAGAGCGCTGCAAGAGCTCGAGCAGCGGATGGAAGGCGCCACGATCGAAATCATAGGGGCGATCGAGCAGGGACGGTGCTGCCAGAAGCGAAAGGTTCTGCGAGCAGGTCGTCAGCAGGCGATCGAGGAAGACCTCGTCCAGGCGCTCCGGCGAGAACACGGCTTCGGCAATCCCCTGAGCCGGATCCTGGTCGAAATCGATATTGGCGGTGCCATAGGCGAGGTCGAGATCGGCGAGAATGGTCTCGGTCGAGAACAGGCTGGAAATGCCAAACGCGCAATTGTGGGCGATGGTCGAGGAGCCGACACCGCCCTTGGCGCCGATGAAGGCGATCGTTCGGCCAAGCGGTTCGGCTTCCGGATCGACGAAAATCGCCGAGACGGCAGCCATGACTTCGGACATGCTGACCGGCGAGACGATGTATTCCGAAATGCCGTTGCGGACGAGCTCGCGATAGAGCGCGATATCGTTGTGCCGCCCGATGAGGATGACGCGCGAACTCGGATCGCAGACCTCGGCCAGCGGCGCGAGTTCCTGCAGCAGGGTCTGCGGGGTCGCCTCGGTCTCGAGGATGATCAGATTGGGCGTGGGGGTCGAGGCGAACATGGCAGCGGCGGCGGCGATATTGCCGCTGGTGATCCGCATGCTGACCTTTGCCATGCGCCGATCCTGGGCGCATTGCTCCATCACCCGCTGCACGCCCTGCGAGACGCAGAAGACATGCACCGAGATCCGCGGCAAGGGCCGCAGGCTTTCCAGATCACCGGTCCCGACCCTTCCCTCAGGAAGGATGTCGTCTTCGGACGTCGTCTCGAATTCGTAGTCGATCGCACTCATGCTTTCATCCTGCCTTCGAATGGCTCCAGCCATCCTATCTCGTCGAGGTATCCTTGCCTTCACGATAGAGACCGATCACGGTCGAGCGTCTCGTGGCATCGATCGGTGCCTGGGCGCGCGGCGTGACAAGGTCCATCGGATTGGCGATTTGCGCCGCCAGGTTGGCCTGGCTGACACAGCCGAAATTATGCCAATTCTTGTTGGAGAACGTGTTGTCCTGCAGGTCCTCCGGCCACTGGCCGCACTGGTTGGTCACCGCGGTGATCGCCACATAGCTCAAGCGTACCGGAGCCGCGTCGCCGGTCGCGCCAGCCTGATAGCTCGTTTCGATGATGCGCGGTCCAGGCACGCCACGCGAGATCAGCACCTGGCGGATCTGCTTGCGCATTTGCGCGGCAGCACCCGCGTTCGGTGAGCCCTGCGGCAAGAGGATCTGGATCGTGCCGGACGAACTCGACAGATAGTCGGAGGCAAAGCCGCCGACCGCATCCGACATGCCGATGGTCATCTGGCGGTCGCCGGAGGCGATCGGGATGTCCAGCGTGTGCTCGACCTCGGTCAGCGTGATCGGATGGCGGGTGCGATAATCGTCCGGGATCGAGCCCGTCGTCAGATCATCGCGGTTCGTACCGCATCCAGAAAGGATCGCCACAGCGCCGAGTATGGTGGCGGCGAGCGCGGTCCGGGCAAAGCGAGGCGCGGCGAAGGTCGTTGTCTTGACGGGCATGGTGGTGCGGCTTTCGCTGTTGCCGGGCGAGGTCTCATGCTTCTTCATCTCGGCCTCCCCCCTCACTTGTAAATGAACCCGACGTTGCCGTGGTAGCGGCCGGCGGCATCCGCCTCGCGTCGGCCGTAGACCTTGTTGACCTTGTTGAGGAAGAAGGTCGCGGCGTCGTTTTCGGGATTGAAGTTGTCATCGGGCCGCTGCAGCTGGTTGCGCGCCACCGGCCGCACCAGATAGGGCGTCGCAATGATGACCAGTTCGGTCTCGTTGCGCTGGAAGTCCTTGCTGCGGAATAGCGTACCGAGGATCGGCACCTTGGCGAGACCGGGAACGCCCGACGTTGCCTGGCGGATGTTGTCCTGGACCAGGCCGGCGATGACGATCGACCCGCCTGACGGCAGCTCGACGGTGGTCGAGGCCTCGCGCTTGCGGATCGACATGTAGGTCGAGCCCGGAATGCCGTTCGCCGTATTCCCGGTCACGGCCGAGCCTTCCCAGGTCGGCTCGGAGACATTGGTCTCGATCTTCAGGCTGATGCGGCCCGGCGCCAGCACGACGGGGCGGAAATTGAGTTCGATGCCATAGTCCACGGTTTGGGTGGTACGGGTGACGGAGGGCCTGCCGGTCGCGTCGTCGAAATCGATCTCCTGTTCCGCCGCCAGGCGGAACTCGCCACCGACGTAGAACTTCGCATGTTCGCCTGAAATGGCGGTCAGGCTTGGCTCGGCCAGGGTGCGCATCACGCCGGCCTGCTCCATGGCGTTGATATAGCTGCCGATCGTGTAGCGACCGATGGAAGCGACCGCGGTGGGCAGGTTCCCGCCAATGGCATTGGTAACTCCGACGGCATTGCCGAGATTGGCCGGATTCTGGAAGGTGATGCCGCTCGAACCGTCCGACACGCGGCCGTTGAAGCCGAGCTGCTTCAGCACCTGGCGGCTCACTTCCGCCACGGTGACCTTCAGCGTCACCTGATCTTCGCCCTCGATGGTCAAGAGGTTGACGATCGAGGAAACCTGACGCTCTTCCGCGAAGATCGCCACATCGCCGCCATTGTCGCCGCCGGAGGCCGTTTCGTTACGCGTGGTCGCCTCGCCGCCCTTGAGGAAGGCGCTGGCCAGGCTCTGTGCACGGGCGGCATCCTGAGGCGTGCGAACCGTGCCGGTCAGAACGATATTGTCGGATACGATCTCGACGGTGATGTCGGATTCGGGGATGAAGCGGCGCAGGTTGGCCTCAAGGCCAGCGATGTCGCGCTCGATCTCGATGTCGAGGCTGACGATTTCCTCGCCGTTCTGGCCGAATATGAAGATATTGGTCTGGCCGACGGCCTTGCCGAACAGGTAGATGCGGCGCGAGGTGCGGGTGACGGCATCGGCCATTTCCGGGTCGGCGACGAGAATGTCATGGGCATCCCGCNNGATGCGCAATATGCTCTGGCTCGCTGCCGCCGCGGCCGGAATGGCGAAAAACTGGGGGGCGTGATCGCCCGGCATGCCGGAACAGGCCAGGCAAAATGCCAGGCCCGCGGTGAGCGAGGAGCGGAATTTCCGTTTCAAGCTGTTCATGACATCCCCACTCATTGCGACTTCGCATCGGTGGTCGACTTGACCACCTCCCCCGACTTGATGACCTGAATCGATGGCCGGCCCGATCCTCCGCTCAGCAGATAGTCGGCTGCCGACGTATCTTCTTCCTGCGCATCGGCGACCGAGCGCAGCGCAAGCGACAGGCGCTCGGCCATCTGCTGGGCGACCGTGATGACCTTCGTCTGGTCCGGCGTGAGCTCAAGCGTCGCGGTAGTGCCGATGACAGACTTCTCTCCATCCGGCGTTTCCTGGATCTGCTGGTCGATCGCCAGCACACGGACATTCGAAAGCACAGTCTCAGTGAGATAGTTGTCCTCCGTGCCACGGCGCACCATGATCACATCGACGCGGTCGTTCGGCAGGATGAAACCACCGGCGCCGGTGGCGACCGAAATTTCGGTTGCAACGGCGCGCTTGCCGGAGGGCAGCAAAGACGACATGACACGGCCGGACGAGTCGGCGATCTTTTCGCGCCGTACCGGCTCGCCCTCGAACATCGGCAGGCGAACGACGACGCCGGTCAGCTCGGTCATCGCCTGTGGGGGGATGCTTTCCCTGATGAACCCATCGATGAGACTGCCTTCAGGCCAGGCCATCCAGCGCATCGACTTGTCATCGAGCCGCGAGCCGACGGGCAAGTTGGCGGCGGATACCAGGACGTTGACCGTCGGTTCCTTCCTCACCAAGGCTTCGGCCTGCTGCACGACGGTGTTGGATCCGCTGAGCCGCATGGCCAGCAGCCCGGCCATGCCGGCGGCGACGATAGCCACTGCGAGAATGATGATGCGCGCGGGTTTCATGATCGTTCCTTGAGGGACACAAAGGTCTGTGCCTCGCAGAATGATCAGCAATTGGTGTAATTATGGTTAATGAGCCGCTTACGATCTTGGTTAACGATCGCTTTCTTTTATCTGCCCGTCGCGCCTCAGCCGATGTTGTCTAGCGCCCACAGCACCAGAGGCGACTGGGGATAGGTCATCAGACCGGCAACTCCGATAGCGATGGCATAGGGCACCTTCTTGGCGCTGAGGAGCGAATGGGGAATGGGCAGGCCCATGGCGATCACCGTATTCGATCGCGCGCGCAGAAGCAGGATGGCGATGGTCAGGATTCCACCCAGGTAGGCGACGTGAATGAGGAAGGACAGGAGTTCGGGGGTGAAACCGTACCAGACGGCCGCCGCGGTCAGCAGCTTGGCATCGCCGCCGCCCATGACATTGAAGGCGAANNGAAGCCGACCGAAAAGACGATCAGGCCTGCCACGAGGTGCAGGCCGAAGCCGGTCCAGCTGAGCCCGACGAAGGGGGCCACGACGAGAAAGGCCGCCAGCAGGATGGCCGGGATCCGGTTGGGGATCGTCATCTCGAACAGGTCGGTCAATGCCGCCAGGACGAGGCATATCGGGAATATGACGAAGATCGCGGCTTCAACCATGGCAAACGGACATCCCGCGATTTTGTCAAATCCTGAACCAAAGCGATAAGTGAAATGTTGCCGCCTCTCCACAGAAGCGGCAACAATAAGCCAGCCTCCAGCGAGGCTATTAGTTGCCGCCTGCAGCCGGCTGGTTCGCGTTGATCTTGGTCGCGATATTGCCGAAGGTCCCATTCAGCGAGGAGCCGAGGGTCGAGGCGCCAGTGATCAGGGCCACCGAGATCAGGGCGGCGATCAGGCCATACTCGATGGCGGTTGCACCGGACTCATCCTTGAAGAAACGTGCGAAAATCTTGGTCATGTTACTCTCCTACTCCACAAAGGTTGTTCAGCACTCCCGGCAACTGTTTGCCGTTGCTCGGATGGCTGAAAACTACACAGCGGCTATTGCCATCGGCTTAACGAAGAGGGTTAGCGAGTGCTGAAGGCCGGATTGCATCAGGCGTGGTAAATGAATGCGGAACGTGACCGGCAGTATTTTAGTCATCTGCCGAGGTGTCTCGCGCCTTCAGAAATAAGCACCTATTATCAATTACTTGTAATTTCCGTTGAAAGGCTCCTCGGGGCGGGTCAGCGCGCGGCATCCCCAGCGCAGCCAGCCGACTCCTTCCTGGAAAGGAGACAATGCGCCATTTCGGCACGCCCGCATTGCNNGGATCCAGCCCTTTTCGCTGGCAAGGACGCGGGAACAGTTACGTTCCATGCGCCCATAGCGGCGGTGTGTTGTCACAATGGCGAGTGCGATCGTTTCCGCAGGTGACTTAACCGTTCATTCACCATTCCCGCCCATGCTCTCAAACCAGTCACCATCACAGGCGGTTCCAAAGGCTGGCACTCATGTTGTCTCGCAGCGCACTCTTCTCGCTTGCCGGCGCCCTTGCGCTGAGCGGAGCTCTTGTCGCCGGTCCAGGCCGGGCGGAAGATGACACTGTCCTGCGCGTCTATATGAACAGTGCGCGCGTGCTCAAGCTCGACCGCCCCGTCAGCAAGGTGATCGTCGGCAATTCCGACGTCGCGGATGCAACCGTTGCCGATGCCCAGACCATCGTGCTGACCGGCCGGGCCTTCGGCACCACCAATCTCGTGCTGCTCGACGCCGACGGCAATGCCATTGTCGACGAACGCATCCTGGTGTCGATCGACGAGGGCAATACGGTGCGTGTCTTCAAGGCGACCGCCCGCACTGTGCTGTCCTGCTCGCCCAATTGCGAAGAACACGTGGCCACCGGAAATAAGACCGGATCGAACTGAGCCCCGGCTGCTGCACTGTGGCCGGCTCTTCACGCATGTGCTCGCGCCATGCGTCGATTTGTAAAGAAAGCGGCAACGGAAAATCAATATTTCGCTCCTAACGTCGAGACTGATCCCGGACCGCGGATATGAGCGATGAGCGCAGACTTGCAGCACAAAGACGGGCAGCTCCATGAGGGGCAAGCCAATCCCGGACGGCGGAAACGCCGCCTATGGGGTCGTCTCTATCGCTCCCGTGATGGTTCTGCGGCCATCGAATTCGCCATCCTGGCCATACCCTATTTCCTGATCGTGTTTGCAACGCTCGAGACCTTCGTGGCCTTCTATGCCGAGCAATTGGTCAATCTGGCGGTGAACAACATGGCGCGCGAACTGCGCACCGGACGGATCACCTATAATCTCGGCCGTCCGACCGACATGACCAAGGCCCAGTTCCGCCAGGCATTCTGCAATGAAATCTCGATCCTGATGAAATGCTCCGAGACCGAGATCGACACACCTTCGAAACTCTACATCGACGTCCGCAGCTTTGCGACCTTCGGCGACATTCCCACCGAGATACCGCGGCTCTCGAACGCCCAGTTCTCCGACATCGATCAGTCGAGCTTCGATTTTGCGCCAGGTGGAGCCAAATCCATCAACATGGTGCGGGCGCTCTACCGCTGGCAGGTGACGACAGACCTCGTTCGCCCCTACATCACAACGATCCGGCCAGCCGACGGCTCAATGCCCACAGACTTCCTGATCGCCGCGACGACGGCCATCAAGAACGAGGACTACCCGTGAGCGCGCCGAACGGACCCATGCGGGAGGGCCGAGAGTACGGCAGAGTCCGGACGGGAGGATTCGCCCGGCTGATCTCCGCACTGCGCCGCTTAGGCGAGGACCGAAGCGGCCTCGGCGGCGTCGAATTCGCGCTGATCGCCCCGCTGCTGCTGGTCGTCTATCTGATGGCCTTCGNNACCGTGTCGACCAGCACCGTCGCAGACCTCGTGTCGCGCACCGACAAGGTCGCCAAGAGCGACCTTGAGGACATGGCTGATGTCGTTGCCGCGATCTTTGCGCCTTATAATCCGCAAGCCCTGTCGCTGAAGATTACCGGCGTCAGGGTGGACAACGCCAAGGCCGCGAAGGTCGCCTGGTCGTGGTGGAATGCCGGTTCCGCTCCTTACCCGGTCGGCACCACAGTGCCGGTGCCCATCGACATGCTCGAGGCCGATATCTTTCTTGTCCGGGCAGAGCTCAGCGTATCCCATGAATTGCTGATGTATCTGCCGGCTTTCTCCGGCTCGGAGATCAAGAACCTGACGATCGGCCGGGAATTCTACTTCCGGCAGCGCATCAACACCAACATTACCTGCAGCAACTGCTGACCGGCGATCGCTTCGGCGGCAACTCCCTCGGCGCGGATAGAAACTGCCGTCGGCGCGCGCGGGTTTGCCAAGCCTGCGGCTTGGCGCTAAACATGCCGGCTCGATCGCCCGGACGACGACAGCCATGACGGCCACATCCCGCGGCGCAGGTGAACCATGGCACGTGCTTTTCTTTTCGTTCTCGATTCCTTCGGCATCGGCGGCGCCCCCGATGCGCCCGCCTATGGCGACGACGGTTCCGATACGTTCGGACATATCGCCGAGTTCTGCGCGGCGGGTGCGGGCGACCGCAAGGGCTTAAGGTCCGGTCCGCTTTCCCTTCCCAACATGTCGGCACTCGGCCTGGTGGCCATCGCCAAGCTTGCTACCGGCCGCGCGCCGGCCGGCATGCCTATCCCGGAGCGGGTGTTCGGCCTGCACGGTGCGGCAAACGAGGTCTCGCATGGCAAGGACACGCCGTCCGGCCACTGGGAGATCGCCGGAACACCCGTGATGTTCGACTGGGGCTATTTTCCCGCCGAGGGCGACGCCTTTTCTGAAGAACTGGTGGAGGCAATCTGCCGCGAGGCGGAGCTTCCCGGCATTCTCGGCAATTGCCATGCTTCGGGTACAGAGATCATCGCGAAGTTCGGCGAGGAGCATATCCGCACCGGAAAGCCGATCTGCTATACCTCCTCGGATTCGGTCTTCCAGATCGCCGCCCACGAGACGCATTTCGGCCTCGAACGTTTGCTGAAGCTCTGTCAGATCGTGCGCAGGCTGATCGACCCGCTCAATATCGGCCGGGTCATCGCGCGGCCCTTCGTCGGCGAGACGCCCGCCACCTTCCAGCGCACCGGCAACCGCCGCGACTATTCCGTGCTGCCGCCGGAGCCGACATTGCTCGACCGCCTCGTCGAGGCCGGCCGCACGGTGCATGGCGTCGGAAAGATCGGCGACATCTTCGCCCATCAGGGCGTCTCGCGCGTCATCAAGGCGAACGGCAACATGGCGCTGATGGATGCGACGCTTCAGGTTCTGGACGAGGCCTCAGACGGCGATCTGGTGTTCAGCAACTTCGTCGACTTCGACATGCTCTACGGCCACAGGCGCGACGTGCCGGGCTATGCCGCGGCACTCGAAGCCTTCGACCGGCGGCTGCCGGAGGTGCATCGCAAGCTCAAGCCCGGCGACATGGTGCTGATGACCGCCGACCACGGCTGCGATCCGACCTGGCGCGGCACGGACCACACCCGGGAGCGCGTGCCGATCATGGCCTTCGGCCCCGGCATCAAGTCGCGCATGGTCGGCATCCGCAATACCTATGCCGATATCGGCGAAACGATCGCGGCGCATCTCGGCATCCCGGCCGGACCGCACGGACGGAGCTTCCTTTGACGGCACATCTGAAGAAGGCGGAACTGCACTGCCATGTGGAGGGTGCGGCACCGCCGGCGCTGACGATCGCCCAGGCGGAGAAATACGGCGTGGCAACCGATGGCTTCGTCAAAGACGGCGCCTATGTCTGGAACGATTTCACGAGCTTCATAGCCTGCTATGATTTCGTCGCCTCGGTCTTTCGCACGGCCGAGGACTATGCGGCGTTGGCGGAGGCTTACTTGAGCGAGCTTGCGGCCGCGAACACGATCTATAGCGAGCTATTCGTCTCGCCTGACCATGGCGAAGTCGTGGGCCTGTCACCGGACGACTATATCGGTGGGCTTGCGGCCGGCATCTTGTCGGCCCGGGAAAAGACCGGCATCGAATGCCGCATGGTGATCATCGGCGAGCGGCATCTGGGGCCGGAGAACGTGCTTGCCCGCGCCAAGTGGGCGGCCAGGTTCGACCACCCTCTGGTCACCGGCTTCAACATGGCGGGCGAGGAGCGCATGAACCGGGTGGCCGATTATGCGCCTGCCTTCGACATCGTGCGCGCGGCAGGCCTCGGTCTCACCATCCACGCTGGCGAACTGTGCGGCGCCTTCTCCGTCGCCGATGCGCTGGATCTCGTGAAGCCGAGCCGGATCGGCCACGGCGTGCGGGCGATCGAGGATGCGGATCTGGTGAAGCGCCTTGCCGATCTCGGCACGGTGCTGGAGGTCTGCCCGGGATCGAACATCGCGCTCAAGGTCTTTCCCGACTATGCCAGCCATCCGCTCCGGCGCTTCGTCGAGGCCGGCGTGCGCGTGACGCTCAATTCCGACGACCCGCCCTTCTTCCATACGTCGCTTGCCGCCGAATATGAGACTGCGTCGAAGGTCATGGGCTTCTCCGACGCAGAGATCGACGCCATGACAAGGACGGCCATCGAGGCGGCCTTTGTCGACGAAGAGACCCGGCAGGCGCTACTTGCCCGGCTTTGAGCCGCAGCAATTGGGGATGAGTGGGCAATTTTCATCGATGCCCTTGCGGGCGCCTGAGTGAATGTGGGAAACATTTCCCGTCACAGAAGAAGAATAGAAGGGCCCGGCCATGAACGGCGTCACAGTCATCGACCATCCGCTGGTACAGCACAAGCTCACCATCATGCGCCGCAAGGAGACCTCGACGTCGAGCTTCCGCCGGCTGCTCCGGGAAATCTCCACGCTGCTCTGCTATGAAGTGACGCGCGACCTGGAACTGACCATGGAGACCATCGAGACGCCGCTGACGACCATGCAGTCGCCGGTGCTCGAGGGCAAGAAGCTGGTCTTCGCCTCGATCCTGCGCGCCGGCAACGGCCTTCTGGAAGGCATGTTGGAGCTGGTTCCGGCCGCCCGCGTCTCGCATATCGGCGTCTATCGCGATCACGAAACGCTGCAGCCGGTCGAATACTATTTCAAGGCGCCCGATGCGCTGGACGAGCGCCTGATCATCGTCGTCGACCCAATGCTCGCCACCGGCAATTCGTCAATCGCTGCTGTCGACAAGCTTAAGGAGCGCGGTGCGAAGAATATCCGCTTTGTCTGCCTGCTCGCCGCGCCGGAGGGCATCAAGCACTTCCGCGAAGCGCATCCGGACGTTCCCGTGTTCACCGCCGCGATCGACAGCCATCTCAACGAGAAGGGCTACATCATGCCGGGTCTCGGCGACGCCGGCGACCGCATGTACGGAACGAAATGAAGCCTTAACCAGTTTGCCGAGATCGCGGCCCGGAACAGACTTTCCGGGCCGTTTTCGTTTGCGCTTTAGCGGCTTTTCAACCGCAATGCGCTATCAGCCTGCGACAGGCTGACTGACGGCAGGAGAGATGCCATGCTGATGCGCGCGATCGGACTGGTGTTCGTGGCCGCCGTGCTTGCGACCCAGGTGCCGGGCGCTTTCGAGGCGCTGCAGAAAGGCACGCCAGAAGGCCGCGATGAGACGCCGCCCCCGACGCCCGTGGCGGTCGCACGAACCGGAACGACGATCCTGCAAGCCGACGCAGCGGGTCACTATCGCGGCACGTTCAGGCTCAACGGAAGGACGACCGAGGCATTGGTCGACACCGGGGCATCACTGGTGGCGATCAATGAGACGACGGCTCGGCGCATCGGCGTGAGCGTCGCCTCTCTCGACTTCAAATATCCGATCAGCACGGCCAACGGCGAAACCCGCGCCGCGCATGTCCGCCTGCAAAGGGTCGAGATCGGCACGGTGCGGGTCGAGGATGTCGATGCCTTCGTTCTACGCGACAAGGCGCTTTCCGGAACATTGATCGGCATGAGTTTCCTCAAGCGCCTCACCGGCTATGCCGTCGAAGGCGAAAGGCTGCGCCTGGAGCGTTAAGGGGCGGCTCCCGCCCCTCGCCGCATGGCCTAGCTGATGCGTTTGCCGATCACTGGCGCGAGTGCCGGCCGTTCGTCGGCGATGCCATAGCTTGCCGCCACCATCTGCGCTGCACGTTCGCCGCTGTCGCGGTCGTTGGCATGCACGGTAGCGATCATGTCTCCCTTCGAGACAGCCGTGCCAAGCGGCACGAGACCGGTCAGGCCGACGCGGTGGTCAATGGCGTCGGTCGGGCGCTGACGCCCGCCGCCGAGGGCGACGACGCAAAGACCGAGGCCGCGAGTATCGGCGGAAGCGAGGAAACCGTCGGACTTGGCAAGCACCGGGATTTCGATTGCCGCCTTCTGCAGGTAGCGATCCGCGTGGTCAAGGAAGTCGACGGGACCGCCAAGCGCGTGCACCATGCGGCCGAAAAGCTCGGCCGCCTTGCCAGAGGCGAGCACATCGCGGCACCGGGTGAGGCCCGTCTGGAGGTCAGCGACAGTGCCGGCATTCACCAGCATCTCGGCCCCCAGCGCCAGCGTCACCTCCTCGAGCCGCGTGCCGGTCTTGGCCCCGCGGAGGAAGTCGACGGCATTTTGCACCTCGACCGCATTACCGGCCGCATCAGCGAGCGGTTCGTTCATGTCGGTCAGAAGTGCCGAGGTGCGCACCCCTGCCCCATTGGCGACAGTCACCAGCGAGCGGGCCAGCGCCTCGGCATCTTCGGCTTTGGCCATGAAGGCGCCATTGCCGACCTTGACGTCGAGGACCAGGCTTTCCAGTCCCGCGGCGAGCTTCTTCGACAAGATCGAGGCGGTGATCAGCGGGATAGATTCGACCGTTGCGGTGACGTCGCGGATGGCGTAGAGCCGCTTGTCGGCGGGGGCGAGGTCACCCGTCTGGCCGATGATGGCGCAGCCGACCTCGTCCACCACCCGGCGAAAGGTCGCCGCATCCGGCATGACATCGTAGCCGGGGATCGACTGCAGTTTGTCGAGCGTGCCGCCGGTGTGGCCGAGGCCCCGGCCGGAAATCATCGGCACGGCGAGCCCGCAGGCCGCAACGATCGGCGCCAGCATCAGCGAGACATTGTCGCCGACGCCGCCGGTCGAATGCTTGTCGGCGATCGGTTTACCGACGCCGGCCCAGGACAAAACCTCGCCGGAATCGCGCATCGCAAGCGTCAGCGCGACAATTTCTTCTGGCGTCATGCCCTTGAAAAAGACGGCCATGGCGAAGGCCGCCACCTGACCTTCGGAAATTGTCTCCTGGTTCAGCCCCTCGATGAAGGCCGCGATCTCGGTTGTGGTAAGTACGCCACCGTCACGCTTGCGGCGGATGATTTCCTGAGGAAGCATAGATCAGTATCCCGTGTTGTCGGCGATCGACCGGTCGCCGCCGAGCACCGCAAGAATATCGTCGAGCAGGCCGGAGGCGCCGAAGCGGAAGGTGGACGGCATGACCCAGTCCTCACCCATGATGGTGTCGGCAAGGCGCAGGTAAAGGCCCGCATCTGCGACACTCGAAATGCCGCCGGCCGGCTTGAAGCCGACCTTCTTGCGGCTATCGCGGATCGCCTGCAGCATGATGTCGGCTGCCTCCAATGTCGCGTTGACGGAGACCTTGCCTGTCGAGGTCTTGATGAAGTCGGCGCCAGCAGCGATCGCCAGTTCCGATGCGTGCCGTATCAGCCCTGTTCCCCTGATCTCGCCCGTCTCGAGGATGGTCTTGAGGAGGACCGGTTCGGGACAGGCTTCGCGGACAGAACTAACCATGGCCGAGACGGCGGCTTCGTCCCCCGCGATAAAGGCCCGGTAGGGAATGACGAGGTCAATCTCGTCGGCGCCGTCGGCGATCGCCTCCCGGGTTTCGGCAAGCACATCTTCAAGCTTCAATTCACCCGAGGGGAAGTTGACGACGGTTGCGATGCGGACGGGGCTTTCCGGGCCGAGCAGTGTCCTGGCGCGCGCTACGAAGCGGGGCCAGATGCAGATGGCTGCCGTGTGGCCATAGGGCGTCACCGCCTTGGCGCAGAGCGCGTCGATCTGCTGCGGCGTGCAGTCGTCCTTGAGATTGGTGAGATCGACCAGGGCAAGTGCCCGGACGGCGATGGCCCGCGCTTCGTGACTATCCAAGTTCCGTCCCTCCACCAGCGATCATTCTCTTGAGGACGGCGGCAAGGCGCTTGCCCCCGATCGGTGCCATGTCCTTGGTTTCGGCATGACTGAGTTCCGCTCCCGTCATTCCCGCGCCGAAGTTGGTAATAACCGATGCGGCCGCCACGCGCAGCCCGAAAAAGCGCGCAAGGATGACTTCCGGCACCGTCGACATGCCAACAGCATCGGCGCCGAGGATGCGCGCCATGCGGATTTCCGCCGGCGTTTCGAAACTCGGGCCGGAGAACCACATGTAGACGCCGGACGAGAGCGGAATACCCTCCTCCTCTGCTGCGCGCTGCATCGCGGCGGCGAGTTCGGCATCGTAGGCCGATGTCATGCCGACGAAACGGGCGTCGCTCTCCTCACCGATCAATGGGTTGCTGCCGGAAAAATTGATGTGGTCGGTAATCTGCATGACCGAACCCGGTGGCAGGTCCTCGCGGAGCGAACCGGCAGAATTGGTGAGGATCAGCGATTGCACGCCAAGCCCCCGCAGCACTTCGATCGGCACGCGCATGGNNAGCCTGCAACCAGTTCGCCCGCGTGACCGGACACGCCGCTAATCGGAAACCCCGGCAGTTCATGGTAGGACACGCGGATCGGATCGCGGATTTCGTCGACCAGGGAGCCCAGGCCGGAACCGAGCACGATGCCGTAGCGCGGCAACAGGCCATCCAGGCGGTCGACGAGGAAGTTGATCGCCTCCCTCATCCAAGGATGTCCGTCTTGAACGAGAAGGGCAGAAGCTCATCCATGGTCATCGTCTTCTGCACGCCGACCTCGTCGCAGAGGTAGATCCTGGTGTCTGCATTGGCAAATTCGGCGATCTTCTGACGGCAGCCGCCGCAGGGCGGGCAGAGCGCCATCTTCTCGGCGATGACCGCCATTTCAACGATCTTCCTTCCCCCGCCCATGATCATGCAACCGATCGCGGTCGGCTCAGCACACCAGCCTTGAGGGAATGAGAGGTTCTCTATGTTGGCGCCCGTGTAGATCCGGCCGTCGTCGGCGCGGATCGCCGCCCCGACGGGGAACTTCGAATAGGGCGCGTAGGAGAAATGCATAGCGGCACGCGCCGCTTCGAACAGCTCATGAGACATCGATCAACGCTCCTTCACATAGGGTACACCGCCGGCCTTCGGCGCGTTGGCCGAGCCGATCAGGCCGGCCAGCAGGATGCAGGTCAAGACATAGGGCAGCGCCTGGAAGATCTGTACCGGCACTTCGCCGACCAGCGGCACGGACTTGCCCTGCATGAAATTGGCAAGCGCATCGAGGAAGCCGANNAGATCAGCGCGGCCAGCGCGATATAGCCCTTGCCGGCCGACATGTTGTTGATAAAGGCCGCCGACTGGGCAATCGCCAGATAGGTCCCCGAAAAGCCGCAGAGGAAACCTGCGACCAGTACTGCGCGGTAGCGCAACCAGGTAACCGAGATGCCGGCGGTGTCGACGGCGCCCGGATTCTCGCCGACGGCGCGCAGGCGAAGGCCGAAGCGGGTGCGATAAAGCACCCACCAGGATATCGGCACGGCGAGGAAAGCGAGATAGGTCAGAAGATTGTTTCCAGAGATCACATGCATGTAGATCGGCCCTATGACAGGCACGTCATGCATCATCTCGGCGCCCGGAAGGGTGATCGGCGAGAAGCGCGCATCGGCGGACAGACCGGGAGTACGCCCGCCCTGACGGAACCAGGCATGGCCGAGAACGGCGGTGAGACCCGCAGCGGCGAAGTTGATCGCCACGCCGGAAACGATCTGGTTGCCGCGATTGGTTATCGAGGCGAAGCCGTGCACCAGCGACAAGGCGAGCGATACGCCGATGCCCGAGGCAAGACCGATCCATGGCGAGCCGGTCATGTAGGCGGCCGTGGCGGCAGCAAAGGCAGCCGCCAGCATCTTGCCTTCAAGGCCGATGTCGAAAATGCCGGCACGTTCGGAGAACAGGCCTGCGAGAGCTGTGAAGATCAGCGGAATCGACAGGCGGATGGTGGAGCCGAGAATGCTGACGACGATGTCCAGAAAATCCATTGGCTTGACCTCAACCGCTGACGAACTGCTGGTAGATCCGCACGATCGCCGGGCGGAACATATATTCAAGGGCGCCGGCGAAGAGAATTACCAGGCCTTGAATGACGACGATCATGTCGCGGGTGATGTTGGGCATGTCGAACGACAGTTCAGCGCCCCCCTGATAGAGGACGCCGAACAGGATGGCGGCAAGCACGATGCCGAACGGGTGACTGCGGCCCATCAGTGAGACGGCAATACCGACGAAGCCGGCGCCGCCGACGAATTCGACCTGTAGGCGGGCAGACGCCCCCATGACCGGGTTGAGCGCCATCATGCCGGCCAAACCGCCCGAAATCAGCATGGCGATGATCACGATCCGGACATAGGAAATGCCGGCATAGGCCGCGGCCGAGCGGGAAATCCCCATGGTGCGCATTTCATAGCCGAGCTTGGTACGCCAAATCAGCACCCAAACCAGCACGCACATGACAAGCGCGATCAGAAAGGAAACGTTGAACGGCGCCGGACCAAGCTTCAGGCCGAACATCGCCATCAGCCAGTCGAGCTTGGGCAGTCGCCCGCCTTCGAGGAAGGTGCGGGTCTCCGGCGCCATCTTGCCCGGTACGATCAGTACATTGACCAGGAGATAGACCATCAGCGCCGCGCCGATGAAATTGAACATGATCGTGGTGATGACGATGTGGCTGCCGCGCTTGGCCTGCAGCCAGGCTGGGATCAGGGCCCAGGCGGCCCCGAACAACGCAGCCGCCATGACGGCAAAGGGCATGGTGACGTACCACGGCACATAATGGTCGAGCGACAGTGCCACCAGTGCCGCACCCAGGCCGCCGACATAGGCCTGGCCTTCGGAGCCGATATTGAACAGGCCGGCATGATAGGCGACGGCAACCGACAATCCGGTGAAGATGAAGTTCGTGGCATAGAACAGGGTGAAGCCGATGCCCTCGCCACGACCGAGCGCACCGGCCAGCATCAGCTTCAAGGCTTCATAGGGGTTCTCTCCGATCACCCAGACCACGAGACCGGAGACCAGGAAAGCGAGAATGAGGTTGATCAGCGGGATCAATGCATAGTTGATCCAATTGGGCAGCGGCACGGAAACGGTACTCATCAAAACCTCATGCGGCAATGCCGGCCATCATAAGGCCCAGCGTCTGTTCACCAGTCTCCGGGCTTTTCTCGCCGACGACCCTGCCGGCGAACATCACCAGGACACGGTCGGAGAGCGAACGGATCTCGTCGAGCTCGACCGATACCAGCAGCACGGCCTTGCCGGCGTCCCGCGTTTCTATGATCCGGCGATGGATGAATTCGATGGCTCCGATATCGACGCCGCGGGTCGGCTGGCCGACCACCAGGAGCTTCGGATCGCGCTCGATCTCGCGGGCCACGACGATCTTCTGCTGGTTGCCGCCGGAAAAATTGGCGGTTCTCAGGCGCGGATTCGTCGGACGGATGTCATACTTCTCGATCTCGTCGACCGCAGCCTTGCGGACCGCTTCCGGATTGAGGAAGAGGCCCTTGCCGTAGCGTTCATCTCGGTGATAGCCGAGGATAGCGTTTTCAGCTTCCTCGAAGGCCAGCACCAGGCCCATGTGGTGGCGGTCTTCCGGGATATGGGCAAGACCAAGCGCACGCAGCCGGGCCGGATCATAGCCCGTCACCGGATCGCCGCAGAACAAAATCTCGCCCGAGGTCGGCTTGCGGATGCCGGTGATGGCTTCCAGCAGTTCACTCTGGCCATTGCCGGCGACGCCGGCGATGCCGACGATCTCGCCGGAGCGTACGTCGAAGGAGACATTGTCGACCATGGTGACGCCGCGATTGTCCTTGACCGTCAGGTTGCGCACAGAAAGGAAGACCTCGCCGGGCTTGGCGTCGCCCTTATCGACCTGCAGCAGAACGCGGCGGCCGACCATCAGTTCGGCCNNGGAGGTGGTGCGGGTCGCGACGATCTCACCACGGCGCATGACCGACACCGAGTCGGTGATCGCCATGATCTCGCGCAGCTTGTGGGTGATCAGGATGACCGTCTTGCCCTGGTCGCGCAGCACGCGCAGGATCTTGAACAGGTGGTCGGCTTCGGCCGGCGTCAGCACGCCGGTCGGTTCATCGAGGATCAGGATCTCGGCGCCGCGATACATGGCTTTCAGGATTTCGACCCGCTGCTGAAGACCGACGGGCAGTTCCTCGACGACCGCATCCGGGTCGACCTCGAGTTCGTAGTCGTCCTCGAGCTTCTTCAGCGCGTCGCGCGCCGCATCCGTGCCCTTGCCGAGCAAGGGGCCGCCTTCTGCGCCAAGCATCAGGTTTTCCAGCACGGTGAAATTCTCGACCAGCATGAAGTGCTGGTGCACCATGCCGATGCCGGCGGAAATGGCCGACTGGCTGTCGCGGATGGTGATCGGTTTGCCGTCGATACGGATCTCGCCGCTATCGGCGTGGTAGAAACCGTAGAGGATCGACATCAGGGTGGACTTACCGGCCCCGTTTTCGCCGATGATGCCGTGGATCGAGCCCTTGGCCACGGTGAGGTTGATGTTCTTGTTGGCGTGCACCGCACCGAACCTCTTGTCGATGCCGACCAGCTCGATCGCCGGTGCCTGGCTCTTGTCACTCATTCGGTCCCCCAGACATGGAAAGGGCGCAAGGCGGATTAATCACCCGCCATGCGCCCGGATCAGCTCACTTCGGGCAGGAATTGTCCGACATGTAGTCGTGCACCTTGACGGTTCCGGCAATGATGTCGGCCCTGGCCTTTTCGACCGCTGCCTTCATCTCTTCGGTAATGAGCTTGGCATTATGCTCATCGAGGGCATAGGCGACGCCGTCTTCCTTGACGCCGAGCGACTGGACGCCGGCGGTGAACTTGTCACCCATGGAGTCGGCATAGGCGTTGTAGACGGCAAGGTCGACGCGCTTGACCATCGACGTCAGGACCGAGCCTGGATGCAGGTGATTCTGGTTCGAGTCGACGCCGATCGAAAGCTTGCCGTTGTCGGCAGCGGTCTGCAGCACGCCGAGGCCCGTCGCGCCGGCTGCTGCGTAGATCACGTCAGCACCCTGGTCGATCTGGTTCTTGGTGAGCTCACCGCCGCGAACCGGGTCGTTCCAGGCCGCACCCGTCGTGCCGGTCATGTTCTGGAACACCTGAATATCGGGATTGGCAGCACGCGCGCCCTGCTCGTAGCCGCATTCGAACTTGCGGATCAGCGGAATATCCATGCCGCCGACGAAACCGACCTTGCCGGTCTTCGACGCCATGCCGGCGAGAACGCCGACGAGGTAGGAGCCTTCCTCCTCCTTGTAGACCACCGAGCGCACATTCGGCAGATCAACGACCGAGTCGACGATCACGAACTGGGTATCGGGGAATTCGGCTGCAACCTTCTCGATAGCCGAGGTCCAGGCGAAGGAAACTGCAACGACCGGGTTATAGCCCCTGGACGCAAAGTTGCGGATCGCCTGTTCACCCTGCGTGTCACCGGTCGGCTCGAAGTCGCGATAGTCGGTGCCGGTCTCGGCCTTGAACTTTTCAGCGCCTGCATAGGCTGCTTCATTGAACGACTTGTCGAACTTGCCGCCCGTACCATAGACGAGGGCCGGGTTCACATCGGCGGCGAGCGCCGTTCCCGACATGGCAGCCACGGCAAAGAGACTCAAAAGGGTTTTTTTCATTTTGCAGCCCTGTTGTTGCTATTGATCTTGTTGGGTCCTCCCGCAAGCGCTTTGACACGCCAGTCTGCGGAACCACCGACCCCTTCTTCCAAGGGCCTGGCTGAACGCATCCTTGCATGGCTTTTGGAAAAATTCACTCGATTTTTTTCAACTGGTAAAGAATCATCCGCGCGCCACGAGGTCCATCAACAGGCGCTGAATATTCAGCCAGATCAAAGGGCTCGCCGCTACTGGAACATGCAGCCGACGCTCATCCGGCGGTGGGAAGCGGACAGGCCACGCCGATACCGCGCAGACCGCAATAGCCGTTCGGATTCTTCGCCAGATACTGCNNTCCAGCCGGGGCGATCTGCGTCGTCACTGTCTGCTTGCGGCCCGCGGCGATCACCGCCTCCTGGAAGGCATCGCGAACCCTTAGTGCCGCGTCGATGTCATCGGCACTTTCGGCGTAGATCGCCGAACGATAGGTCGTTCCAATATCATTGCCCTGGCGCATGCCCTGG
>DBUL01000225.1:21768-22161 GCA_002307905.1 Rhizobiaceae bacterium UBA1291 | reverse complement strand
CTTCCACAGGTCGACCTCGGCCTTATCGCGATAGAGCTGCGCATCGAACATGGAATGGGCGCGGAAGCGATAGGTGCGGAATTCGAGGAAATAGGGTTTCCCGGTTTCGCGGATCGTATGGACGGCCCGCCGGGCGGCGGCCTCCGCGGCAACCACATCCATCCCGTCGACCACCTCGCTGATGATGGCATAGCTTTCCGCCTTCCGGTGGATGTCGGTCTCCGCTTCCGAACGCTCCAGTGCGGTTCCCATGGCGTAGCGATTGTTCTCGCAGATGAAGAGGACCGGCAGGCCCCAGAGCGACGCGAGGTTGAGGCTTTCATGGAACTCGCCTTCGGCAACCGCCCCTTCACCGAAGAAGCAGGCGGTTATGCGATCTTCCGCCCGCATGCT
>DBUL01000225.1:14748-21618 GCA_002307905.1 Rhizobiaceae bacterium UBA1291 | reverse complement strand
CGCATTTATCCTCGAATCTGCGGACGCGGATCATGTGCTTCAGGAGACCCAGCGAATGCTCGCGGGTGAGATGTGGCTTCACGCTGCTGGTGTTGCTCATTTTTCATCACTTTCGAGCGTTGAAATATCCCCTTCCGGCAGGCCAAGCTCGCGGGCCTTGAGAAGCCGTCGCATGATCTTGCCGCTACGGGTCTTTGGCAGGTTGGTCCGGAAGACGATCTGCTTGGGTGCGACGGCCGGTCCGAGACGCCGACGGGCATGTCCAAGAACGTCGAGTTCCAATTCTTCGTTGGGCTGGTATCCGGGTTTCAGCGCGATAAAGGCCTTGACCACCTCGCCGGCGGTTTCGTCGGTAACGCCGATGACCGCGGCTTCCGCGACGGCTGGGTGTTCCATCAGCGCGCTCTCCACCTCGAAGGGGCCGATGAGATGCCCGGAACTCTTGATCACATCGTCGTCGCGCCCGACGAACCAGAAATAGCCGTCCCTGTCCTTCATCGCGAGGTCGCCAGTGAGATACCAGCCACCTACAAAACACTTTCTGTAGCGTTCCTCCTCATGCAGATAGGCCCGCATCATCGACGGCCATCCGGGCTTCAGCGCCAGTTGGCCGATGGTCATGCGCTTCTCGACCACACGGACGCCTGTTTCTGTTTTCGCAACGATCCCTGCCTTTATGCCGGGCAAGGGCTTGCCCATCGAACCTGGCTTGATATCCATGGCGGCGTAGTTCGCGATCATGATTCCGCCCGTCTCAGTTTGCCACCAGTTGTCATGGAAAGGCTTGCCGAAGGTCTCGTTGCCCCAGATCACGGCTTCAGGATTGAGCGGCTCCCCGACACTGGCCATGAACCGCAGGTGCGAAAGATCATGCGCCCTGACCGGACCCGCCCCCACCTTCATCAGCATACGGATCGCGGTCGGCGCCGTGTACCATACATTGACGCGCTCGGTTTCCAGGATGCGATACCAGCGCTCCGCGTCAAACTCGGCCTCATCGACGATCATCGTCACGCCGTTGGTGAGCGGCGAAATGATGCCATAGGACGTGCCCGTCACCCAGCCAGGATCGGCCGTACACCAGAAGATGTCGTCCGGGTGAAAATCGAGCGCGATCTTGCCCGTCACGTTATGGGCGACGACCGCCTCGTGCACATGCACCGCACCCTTGGGCTTGCCCGTTGTGCCGCTGGTAAAATGCAGGAGCGCCATGTCCTCGGGCGCGGTGTGCGCCACGTCGAAATTCGGAGAGGATTCCGCCAAGAGCTTGCGCAGGTCGCGCGTACCCTCGAGGGTCTCGCCCTCGCAGTCGATGATGAGGATCTCGTCCAGGTTGGGCAATTGATCCCGCCAGGCCGCAACCTTGCGCTTGTAGAGCGCCGCCGAGGTTACCAGCACGCGCGCTCCGCCGATCTCCATACGCGCCTTGATGGGTTCCGGACCGAAGGCGGAAAACATCGGACAGAAGACCGCGCCGAACCTGAGCGTTCCAAGTGCGGCGATGTAGAGCTCGGGCACGCGCCCCAGCAGCGCATAGACCCGGTCCCCCCTCGCGATGCCGAGTGACTGCAGGACGTTTGCAAAGCGGCTCGTGAGACCCTTCAGGTCGCCATAGGTGAAATCATGGCGGCTTTCGTCCTTGGCGATCCAGCGGATGGCGGTCTTGGCTGCGAGTCCCTTGGCGACGTGCCGGTCGATGGCTTCATGGGCGATATTGAGGCCGCCCTCCGGCAGCCCATCCAGCAAGGACCTTGCGCGTTCCCAGGAGAAACCCTCCAGCAAGGCGTCATAACTTGGAAAATTCGCACCCTCTATATCTTCGCGCGTTTTTACGAGGACATCCATTTCCGTTCGGCCTCCCGTCCGTCCGTTGGATATTTCCGCTGCACTTGATCCGCCCGAAGGCATCTTTGTGACCACCGATTGACCGGGGCGCCAGCTCCCACACTATTCGCTATATCAACGAATGCGCAACCTGGCGGCATTGACTTCAGTCAATCGTTATCCTCCGCGAATAGGCAGCATTCCCGTTTCACCCCTCACAAAGTAGTTGCGGGAGAACGATGTCGACANNTATACACCAGTGATAAGGCACCGGCTCGGCCATGACAAAATCGACGGCAGACGACATTCTATCCGAGGCGCCACGCTCGCGAGGATCCGGCACGCAAACGGTTTACAGCCGACTGCGACAGGAGATCCTCTCGATGAGTCTGCCTCCCGGGAGCCCACTTGACGAGGTCCGGCTTTCGGAGCGCTTCGGCATGTCTCGGACCCCAGTGCGCGAGGCGCTGCTCAGGCTCTCGTCCGACGGATTGGTGACGACCCTGCCGAACCGCAACACGATCGTCTCGACGATCGATTTCGCCAGCCTGCCACCCTATTTCGACGCAATGATGCTGATGTACCGCGTCACCACCCGCGGAGCCGCCAGCCGCAAGGACCCGGTCCGCATGGCCGCCATCCGTGAGCGCCAGTGCGAATTCGAAGCCGCGGTCAGGGCACGCGACGCCTATGCAATGATCGAGGCCAACCGCGAATTCCACGTCGCCATTGCCGAACTGGCTGGCAATCCCTATTACACAGGCTTTTTTTCCCGTCTTCTCGATGAGGGCCGACGCATCCTGCGCCTCTACTATTCCACCTTCGACGACCGGCTGCCCCTGCAATATGTGGAAGAACACGAGCACATCATCGCAGCGATCGAGGCCGGCAACATCGACGAGGCCGACCGGCTGGCCATTGCCCATGCGGCGCAGATCGTCCGACAGATCCAGGACTATGTCGCCCGCGACATGAACAAGGCAGTGGCGATCAGCGATCCCTGACGAAACGGATTGGTCGCAACCATCAACGAAAACTGAACAGGAAGATACTATGAGTGCGGAGACAGAGGCCGATGCCGTCGTCANNCTATCTGCAAGCCGACGGCCGCAATGTCCTGCTCATCGAACGCGAAGAGGTCGCAGCCGGGGCGAGCGCCGGCAATGCCGGCATCCTCGCTTTTCCCGAGATCATCCCCATTGCCTCCCCCGGCATCATGTTCAAGGCGCCCAGATGGCTGCTCGATCCCCTGGGCCCGTTGAGCGTGCCGCCAGCCTATGCGCTGAAGATCGCCCCATGGCTCTTCCATTTCTGGCGCGCCAGCGCCCGCCAGACCTTCGCGCGCGGGATTGCCGCGCAAACGGATATGATGCGGCTCGCCGCCGCCGAAATGGAGCGCATAAGGGAAACCCCGGAACTCTCCGGTTTCTTCGATATGACCGGAACGCTGGATCTTTACGATAGCGAAGCAAGCTTCAACGCCGCGGCTGCAGACTGGCTGGAAAAGGAAAAGGCTGGCTTCCAGTTCACCAGTGTCGAGCGAGCGGACATCGAGCGGCTACAGCCGGGCCTCGCCCCACAATTCCGCCACGCCATGTATTCGCCCGCCGGCATCCAGGTGAACGATCCCAAGGGCCTAACCCGGGCAGTCGCCGATCGCCTCGTAGCCCGTGGCGGCACGCTCCGGAAAGGTGAAGTCCAGGACATCGCACCGGCTGCAGATGGCGCGCTGATCGCACTCGTCGATGGCGCGACGATCACCGCCAGAACCGTCATCGTCGCGGGCGGCGCCTGGTCGAAGGCGCTTGCCGCACGGCTCGGCGATCCGCTGCCGCTCGAAACCGAGCGCGGCTACAACACGACGCTCCCCGCCCAGGCCTTTGCGCTTCAGCGCCAGCTCTATTTCAACGACCATGCCTTCGTCGTCACCCCGCTGGCGGAAGGCATTCGGGTCGGCGGTGCCGTCGAACTGGGCGGGCTCGATCTTCCGCCCGACTACCGCCGCTCGAAGGCGCTGCTCGCCAAAGCCTCACGTTTCCTGCCGGAATTGAAGACCGAGGGCGGGCGTGAATGGATGGGCTTCCGCCCCTCCATGCCGGATTGCCTTCCGGTCATCGGCCGCTCCAGCGCAAGCCCCGCGGTCCTTTATGCCTTCGGCCACGGCCATCTCGGCCTCACTCAGTCGGCCGCGACCGGCAGGCTGATCGGCGAGTTGGCCGCCGGCCGCCCCACCAGCCTTTCCCTTGACCCCTTCCGTCCCGGCCGTTTCCGCCGGGGCCCATGAACCCTCTATCCCGACGATCCGAGAGAGAAATGCCGATGAGCGTCCAACCTTCCTTCACCCCGATCTCGCACGAGGAAAGAGCCGTCCGCCTGGCGCGGCTGAGGTCCACCCTCACCGAAAAGGGGATCGGCGCCATTTTGCTCGGCTTGACCGAAATCCTGCGCTATTACACCGGCCTCGTCTGGCACCAGAGCGAACGCCTTCTCGGCGCGATCGTGACCCCGGACGGACTGCATTACATCGTGCCCGGCTTCGAACAGAGCCGCGTCGAAAGCCTGCCGCATCTGCCGGGCGAAATCCACGTCTGGCAGGAGGAGGACAGCAGCGCCGCTCTCGTCGCATCGCTGGTTCCTCGCCAGGCAACGCTGGCACTTGACGATGCCCTGCCGCTCTTCGCCTATCACGCGCTGGCCCGCCAGTTCGGCCCCGAGCGCCTGATCGACGGCGGACCGGTCATCCGCCGTCAGCGTCTGCAAAAGTCGGACACGGAAATCGCCATCATCCAGTACGCCATGAACCTCACGCTCGATGTCCACAGGCGTGCCCACGCCCTGATCAGGCCCGGCATCCGCGCCTCCGAGGTCATCCGCTTCATCGATGACCAGCACCGCGCACTGGGGGCCGAAGGCGGCTCGAGCTTCTGCATCGTTTCCTTCGGCGAGGCCACCTCGCTACCGCATGGCGCCGATGGCGACCAGGTCTGCAAGCCGGGTGACGTCGTTCTGGTCGATACCGGCTGCCGCTTCGACGGCTACCATTCCGACCTGACGCGCACCTATATGCTCGACGAACCCACTGCTGAGTTCTCGCGGATATGGGCGATCGAGCGGGAAGCCCAGCAGGCCGTGTTCGACGCCGCACGGCTCGGCGCACCTTGCGAAAGCCTCGACGCCGCCGCCCGCGCCGTACTCGTCCGGTACGGGCTCGGCCCGGACTATGCACTGCCCGGCCTGCCCCATCGCGCCGGCCACGGGCTCGGACTCGAGATCCACGAGGAACCGTATATCGTCCGCGGCAATCGCACCCCTCTCGAAGCGGGCATGTGCTTTTCCAACGAGCCAATGATCGTCGTGCCCGGCCGGTTCGGCATCCGCCTTGAAGACCATATCCACATGACCGAAAGCGGACCGCAGTGGTTCACCCCGCCGGCAAAGGGACCGACCGAACCGTTCGNNCCGTTCGCCTGACCGCCCGCAGTATCAACGCCCGGCGGAAGTCTGGCATCAATGCGGGATCTTTGAGGGTATCGGGCGCGCCCACCCAATAGAAGAAAATTCCTGCGCCCCACCTTGTCGCCTGTCGACAAATTGTATACTGATATATCACACCAACCCAAGGAGATTGCTATGACCACTGGCTGGCGCGGCGTCATTCCCGCTGTAACGACCCAATTCAACGAAGACCTGTCGATCGACTTCGAAAACACCCGCCGGGTGCAGGACGCGCTGGTCAACGACGGCGTGCACGGCCTGATCGTCATGGGCACCTGCGGCGAGAACAACTCGCTCGATCCCGATGAAAAGCGCGCCATCCTCAAGGGGGCCGTCGAAGTCGTCGCCGGCCGCGTTCCGGTCATCACCGGCGTTTCCGAATTCGACACCCGCCGCGCCGTCGCCTATGCCCGCGACGCCGAGAAGGCCGGCGCCGACGGCCTGATGCTGCTGCCCGCCATGGTCTATGTGCCGAAACCCGAAGAACTGGTCGCCCATTTCAAGACGGTCGCCGAGGCAACCTCGCTGCCGATCATGCTCTACAACAATCCGCCGGCCTACCGCGTCAACATCGGCGCGGACGTCCTGCGCCAGCTCGAAGGCGTGGCCAACATCAAGGCCGTCAAGGAAAGCGCCCCCGATACCCGCCGCTTCACCGACCTCATCAATGAATTCGGCGACCGTTTCGACATCTTCGCCGGCCTCGACGACGTGGCCCTCGAAGGCATGATGCTCGGCGCCAAGGGCTGGGTCTCCGGGCTCACCAGCGCATTCCCGCAGGAATCGGTTGCGCTCGTCGCCGCCATCGACCGTGGCGACTGGGAAGAAGCCCGCCGCATCTACCGCTGGTTCATGCCGCTGCTGCATCTCGATGCCGAGCATGATCTGGTCCAGACCATCAAGCTCGCCGAACAGATCATGGGCCGTGGTTCCGAGCGCGTCCGCATGCCGCGCATGATCCTTCAGGGCGCCCGCCGCGCCGAGATCACCGCCATGGTCGAAAAGGCAGCCGCCACCCGTCCCTCAAAGACGGCAAAGACCGCCTGAGCCGCACTCCGGCCCGTCCGCAGAAATCCGGGCCGCCAGCCGCANNAGCGCCTCGCCATCGACCTGCTTCTCGCGGCCGGACTTTCCGAAGGGCACGCCGAAGCGATCGCGAAGTCCGTCGTCTCGGCCCAACGCGACGAGTGCTATTCGCACGGCCTCTGGCGCCTGCTCGGTTGCGTGGCGACGGTGCGCAAGGGCAAGGTCGATCCGAAGGCCGTGCCGACGGTCGACGCCTCGGCACCCGGCATCGTCAAGGTCGACGCCAATTTCGGCTACTCCCTGCTCGCCTTCCAGGAAGGCCTGCCCGAGCTGATCGCCAAGGCCAGCCGCCTCGGCATCGCAGCCATGGCGATCAACCACTGCTACCATTTCTCGGCGCTGTGGCCGGAAGTCGAGGAGATCGCCGAAGCCGGCCTCGTGGCACTGGCCATGACCCCGAGCCACAGCTGGGTGGCGCCGGCCGGCGGCAAGAAGCCGGTCTTCGGCACCAACCCGATCGCCTTC
>DBUL01000225.1:0-14687 GCA_002307905.1 Rhizobiaceae bacterium UBA1291 | reverse complement strand
CCTTCGACGACGGCGCAGGCGTTGCTCCTTGCCACGGCGAACTGATCCTCGCGCTCGATCCCAAGGTCTTCCTCGGAGGCGGGATGGAAGAGCATATGCGGCGAGCCGAAGACATGTTCGCCGCCATCACGGCCCAAGGCGCCCGCCTGCCCTCGCAGCGCCGCTACGAGGCCCGTGCCCGCAACGAAGGCCGCGGCATTCCGGTGCAGGCCTCCCTGCTCGAAGAATTGAAGGCAATGCTGGCCTCGCTCGCCTGAACGCGCAGCAAAAGATCTCCCCGGCAACCCGCCGGGGAACTTGCCGTGCCAACCCCACGACTACGCCGAATGAAAAGCAGCTGAAACGCCGCTAAAAAAGGTTGTGCTTGCGACCGATCGCGGTCACATTGTCGACCACCGACCGAAGAGGTCTGACAACATGACAACGCAGGAGGAGCGTCCATCATGACCTCGCTGAGCGACAAGAAGGCCCTGATCACCGCAGCCGGCCAGGGGATCGGCAGGGCGAGCGCGCTTGCCTTTGCCCGTGCCGGTGCAAGCGTGATGGCGACCGACATCAACACCGACGCACTCGACAGCCTGGCGACCGAAGCGAAAGAGGTCGGCCTTGCGATCGAGACCCGCGTGCTCGATGTGCTGAGCGATGAGGGTGTCAAGACGATCGTTTCCGAGACCGGCCCCTTCGACATCCTGTTCAACTGCGCCGGCGTCGTTCATGGCGGCACGGTGATGGACATGGCCGACAAGGATCTCGACTTCGCCTTCGACCTCAATGTCCGCGCCATGATCCGCACCATCCGCGCCGTGCTGCCCGCGATGCTGGAACGCGGTGACGGTTCGATCATCAACATGGCCTCGGTCGCCTCCAGCGTAAAGGGCGTACCCAACCGCTGCGCCTATACCGTCACCAAGGCCGCCGTCGTCGGGCTGACCAAGTCGGTCGCCGCCGACTACGTAACGCAGGGCATCCGCTGCAATGCGATCTGTCCCGGCACGGTAGAAAGCCCGTCCTTGCAGGACCGCATGCGCGCCCAGGGCGACTATGACGCGGCGCGTGCCGCCTTCATCGCGCGCCAGCCCATGGGCCGCCTCGGCACGCCAGACGAGATCGCCGATCTG
Source organism: Rhizobiaceae bacterium UBA1291 (assembly GCA_002307905.1). Lineage (GTDB taxonomy): Bacteria > Pseudomonadota > Alphaproteobacteria > Rhizobiales > Rhizobiaceae > Allorhizobium. The sequence goes on along the minus strand of DBUL01000225.1, from coordinate 13,569 downwards.
GCCGTCTACATCGCCGGCGCCACCTATACCTCCGGACAGGCCTTCGCCATCGACGGCGGCTGGACCATCTGAGCAATGCCAGGAAAAGTGTGAAGCGGTTTTCCGTCCGGCATTGCAAACAGCAAAGAACAAAGTGCGGCTCGACCGCGAATTCGAAAGGACACTCCCATGAAACTGATGCGCGTAGGCCAACCGGGCCTGGAAAAGCCGGCCATTCTCGACCAGAACGGCAAGATCCGCGATCTCTCCGCCCATGTGGCCGACATCGGCGGGCCGGCAATCTCGCCGGAAGGACTGGCGAAGATCGCCGCCCTCGACTTGAGCGCGCTTCCCGAGCTTGAAGCCGACCGCATCGGTCCTTGCATCGCCGGCACCGGCAAGTTCATCTGCATCGGGCTGAACTACTCCGACCACGCCGCCGAAAGCGGAATGGCGGTGCCGCCCGAGCCCGTGATCTTCATGAAGGCGACCTCGGCCATCTGCGGCCCGAACGACGACGTGCTGATCCCGCGCGGTTCGGAAAAGACCGACTGGGAGGTCGAACTCGGCGTCGTGATCGGCAGGACGGCCAAATACGTCTCCGAGGCCGAGGCCATGGACTATGTTGCCGGCTATTGCGTCTCCCACGACGTCTCCGAGCGCGCCTTCCAGACCGAGCGCGCCGGCCAGTGGACCAAGGGCAAGTCCTGCGACACCTTTGGCCCGATGGGCCCCTGGCTGGTGACAAAGGACGAGGTCGCCGATCCGCAGAACCTGAAAATGTGGCTGACCGTCAATGGCGAGAAGATGCAGAACGGCACGTCTGCCACCATGGTCTATGGCATCGCCCATCTCGTCTCCTATCTCTCGCAGTTCATGTCGCTCCATCCCGGCGACGTCATCTCCACCGGTACGCCCCCCGGCGTCGGCATGGGCATGAAGCCGCAGCGCTATCTGAAAGCCGGAGACGTGGTCGAGCTTGGCATCGACGGTCTCGGAACACAAAAGCAGACATTCAAAGCCGACGCTTGACCGCACTTTGAAATCATGACGCGCCGGATCAGGAGGAGCTTGATCCGGCGCCTTGCGTAGCGAGGGCGACAAACCCGGGAGGAGCCCCCATGAAAATCACCCGCCTTGAAACGGTGCGCGTCGCCGAGCGTGCCAACCTTCTCTGGCTGCTCGTCCACACGGACGAGGGACTGACCGGCCTCGGCGAAACCTTCTTCGGCGCAGAAACGGTCGAGGCCCATGTCCACGAATACATCGCACCGCGGGTCATCGGCCGCGATCCGTTGGAGATCGACCGGCTGTCCGCCGATCTCGTCGGCTATCTCGGCTTCCGCTCGTCGGGTGCCGAGGTGCGCGGCAATTCCGCCTTCGACATCGCGCTCTGGGATCTGTTCGGCAAGGCGACCAACCAGCCGATCGCCCAGCTTCTCGGGGGCTTCACCCGCCGCGAGATCCGCACCTACAATACCTGCGCCGGCACCGAATACATCAAGAAGGCGACCGGCCAGACGACCGCCAATTACGGGCTTTCCGAAGGCCGCGACTATGACGACCTGAACGGCTTCCTCCATCACGCCGACGAACTGGCCCAGTCCCTTCTCGAAGAAGGGATCACGGCGATGAAGATCTGGCCCTTCGACGCCGCGGCCGAGAAATCCAGGGGCCACTACATCTCCATGCCGGATCTCAAGCAGGCGCTTCAGCCCTTCGAGAAGATCCGCGCCGCCGTCGGCGACAAGATGGACATCATGGTCGAGTTCCATTCCATGTGGCAGTTGCTTCCGGCCATGCAAATCGCCAAGGCGCTCACCCCCTATCAGACCTTCTGGCACGAAGACCCGATCAAGATGGACAGTCTGTCGAGCCTCAAGCGTTATGCCGAAGTCTCCCCGGCGCCGATCTCGGCCTCGGAGACGCTCGGCTCGCGCTGGGCCTTCCGCGATTATCTCGAGACCGGGGCGGCCGGCGTGGTCATGCTGGACATTTCCTGGTGCGGTGGCCTGTCGGAAGCCCGCAAGATCGCCGCCATGGCCGAGGCCTGGCACCTGCCGGTCGCACCGCATGACTGCACCGGCCCTGTGGTTCTCTGCGCCTCCACCCATCTGTCGCTCAACGCACCCAATGCGCTGGTACAGGAAAGCGTTCGCGCCTTCTATCGCACTTGGTACCGTGACCTGGTCACCGCCCTTCCCGAGGTGAAGAACGGCATGATCACCGTGCCGCCCGGCCCCGGTCTCGGCATGGAACTCAATCCTGAACTCGAGCGGGCCTTTACGGTCACCCGTCGCATCTCCGATGCATCGACGATCTGAACGCCGCAAAAACTCTACGGATGAAAACAGAAATGGCAAACACCTCTGACACCCTTGGCACCAGCCGCTACCGCGCCATGGCAGGACCCGCGGTCATGCTGCTTGGCATGCTGATGTTCGCGCTGAACGACGCCATGGGCAAATGGCTCGTCGCCAGCTACGGACTCGGCCAGGTCATCCTGGTCCGCAGCATAGCCGCCTTGCTGATCCTCTCACCTTTCCTCTGGCTCGCCGGCAGGAAGCCGATCCTCGAGGCGGAGCAGCCGCTGATGCAGTTGGCCCGCGTCGTCTTCTCGACGATGGAGGTGTTCTGCTTCTATTACGCGGTCATGTATCTGCCGCTTGCCGACGTCATGACCTACTGGCTGGCCGCACCGATCTATGTCGCCGCCGCGTCGCCGCTTTTGCTCGGGGAAAAGGTCGGTTGGCGCCGCTGGAGCGCGATCTTCATCGGCTTCGTGGGTGTCATCATCACGCTCGAACCGTCCAGCGCCATGTTCACCATGCCGGCGATCATCTCCATCATCGGCACCTTCGCCTTCGCCTTCATGCTGCTCTCCGGGCGCAGTCTGCGCGGCACACCCGACAAGACGCTCGTTCTGTTCCAGGTCGGCGGCGCCGGCCTTGCTGGTCTCGTCTTCGCGCCGTTCGATTGGACGCCGCTGACCTCCGTATCCGAACTTGCGCTTCTTGGACTGCTCGGCGTCGTCGCCATGGGGGCGCATATGCTGGTCAACCGCGCCCTGAAGATCTCGGATGCCGCGACCGTCGCCCCGCTGCAATATACTCTGCTGCTCTGGGCCATCCTGTTCGGCTGGATGTTCTTCGGCGACGTGCCGCGCCTCACCATGATGCTCGGCGCCGCCCTGATCGTCGGCTCCGGCATGTTCATCTTCTTCCGCGAACAGCAATTGAAGAGGTGCCAGCCCGACACCCCGCTCGACGTGCCGTGACCAGAAGGCCATCCGCCCGATCTTTCAACAAAGGGTCCATTTCCCGCATTCGGCCCCCTTTCCCAGTCAGGCTTTCGACCCGCAAGGGGCGAGAATAAGAAGAAGGCCCGGGAGGTTGTCTCCCGGGCCTTCCTTCATTTCAATACCGGGTGGCTATGAACCCGGATCCATTGCCGTGTTCGGCTTACTTGCGTATTTCGGCAAGGTTGGCGAGGATCGCGTCGACGACATCGGCGCCGATCTCGGCCTTGTGCTTGTCATAGACGATCATCGACTTCTCGCGAATGCGAGCCTGTTCGTCTGCGGACAGCACGTTGACCTCGATGCCCTCCGCCTTGATCTTCTCCAGCGACTTCTTGTTCAGATCCTGGATAACCCTGCGCTCTTCGTCACGGCCGACTGCGGCGCATTCGCGGAGGGCTGCCTGTTCTTCCGGCGTGTAGGTATCGAAGATTGCCTTCGAGAACAGGAGAAGGAACGGCGTATAGGCGTGGTTGGTCTCCGTGACGTACTTCTGCACTTCATAGAACTTAGACGTGTCGATCGTCACATAGGGGTTTTCCTGCGCGTCGATCGCCTTGGTTTCCAGCGCCGAGAAGACTTCGCCGAACGCCATCGGGGTCGCGTTGGCACCGAGGTTCTGGAAGGTGTCGAGGAAGATGTTGTTCTGCATGACGCGAACCTTCATGCCCTCGAAGTCTTCCCACTTGTTGACCGGGCGAACCGAGTTCGACAGGTTGCGGAAGCCGTTTTCCCAATAGGCCAGGTTCACCAGACCGGCTTCTTCGAGCTTCTTGTTCATCTGGTCGCCGAAATCGCCATCGAGAACCTTGTAGGCTTCGTCAGCGCTGGCAAAGAGGAACGGCAGGTCGAAGACCCCAAGCGCCGGCACGATGCCGACGAGCGGCGACGACGAGGTCACGACGGCTTCCTGGACGCCGGACCGCAGGGCCTGGGTCGCCTGAAGGTCACCGCCAAGCGCACCACCCCAAAACGCAGTGAGCTTGAGCTTGCCGCCGGACTTTTCGTCGAGGCAGGCCTGCATGGCATCGATACCGTTGCCAACCGGATGATCTGCATTGATGCCGTTCGATATGCGGATATTGCGTTCGTTGAACTCCGCAAAGGCCGGAGCCGCGGCGGAGCATGCGAATGCGATGGCAGTGGTGGTCAGAAGCAGTTTTCTCATATTATCCTCCCATGGATTGTTGAGTGTGAAATCGATGCACGCGGGCTGTCAACGCAGCCAGCGAGCGGGGACGAGAACCAGATCCGGGAACAGGATCAGGATGACGAGCACGACGATCTGCGCGACAAGGAAGGGCGCAACGCCCACCGTCACCTTGCCGAGCGGCACGCGCCCCACCCCGCTGACGACGTTCAGGACGACGCCCACAGGTGGGGTCAGAAGGCCGATGCAGGTATTCATAATGAACAGGACGCCGAAATAGACCGGGTCGATACCCGCCTGCTTGACAATCGGCATCAGCACGGGCGTCAGGATCAGGATGGTCGGCGTCAGGTCGAGCGCGGTACCGACGATCAGCACAAGCAGCATGATGGCGAACATCAGCAGCGTCGGGCGATCGATCAACGGCTCGATGAAGCCGGTGATCTCGGCAGGAATGTTGGCAGCCGTGATCAGCCAGGCGGAAACAAGCGCTGCGCAGACCAGGAACATGACCACTGACGTCGTCTTGGCCGCCCGAAGAATAACCCCCGACAGTTCGCTAGGTTTCAGTTCCCGGTAAATGACCATCCCGACGAAGAGCGCGTAGGCCGCTGCAACGACAGCGGCTTCGGTTGGCGTCACGACGCCTGCCTTGATGCCTCCGAGGATGATTACCGGCATGCCGAGTGCCCAGAGTGCACGGCCGGTCACCCGAAGGCGTTCTTTCATCGGCGTGCGGGGCAGCGCCTCGACCTTGTCCTTGCGGACGACAATCAGCCAGGTGATGATCAGCGCAGTAGCCATCATCAGACCTGGCGCAATACCGGCCATGAAGAGCTGCGTGATCGAAACGTTCGCGGCGACACCGAAGACGATAAAGGCCATGGACGGCGGTATGACCGGGGCGATGACGCCGCCCGCGGCGATCAGGCCGGCAGAGCGCGGCACATTGTAGCCGGCCTTGGCCATCATCGGAATGAGAATGGCGGCAAGCGCTGCCGTGTCGGCCGCGGCGGAGCCGGAAATGCTGGCCATGATGACGGCGGCCATGATCGCGACAATGCCGAGACCGCCGCGAATGTGGCCGACACAGGCGATGGCGAAATCGTTGATCGGCTTGGACAGGCCGCCGGCATTCATCAATTCACCCGCGAGGATGAAGAAGGGAATGGCGAGCAGCGTGAAAGTGTCGGCACCCGCGATCATGTTCTGGGCAATGATCTGTGTGTTGAACATGCCCATGAACCACATGAGCATGACACCGCAGAACATCAGCGCAAACGCGACCGGCACGCCGATCGCCATGGCGCCAAGCAGCGAAGCGATAAATACGACCAGAGTCATCAGACACGCTCCGAGAGATGCTCGAGGTCCATGTTCTCTCCGGCAAACGCGGCGATTTCTTCCTCGGTGACCCGACCGGTCAACAGGCGGAACAGGCGCTCGAGTGCGATCAGCACAACGCCGGCGCCAGTGAAGAACCCGATTCCATAGACCCAGATCATCGGCAGTTTGGTAACCGGCGCTGCCATGCTGGCATTGATCGGAGCCTGCTTCCAGGTGCCCCAGAAGAAGATCGCCGACACGGCGATGATGATGATGTTCGCCAGGATCATGCAGATGATCCGGCCCTTGCGGCCGAAGAGCATGACCAGCGTTTCCACGCCGACATGCGAGTGTTCACGGAATGCGACAACCGCGCCGATGAACGTCAGCCAGACGAAGAAATAGCGCGACAACTCGTCCGATATATTGAGACCCGAATTGAAACCGTAGCGCAGCACCACGTTGACGAAGACCATCACGGCCATGGCCGAGAGGAGGAAGATCAACAGGAACTCGAGAATACGATAGAATGTGTCGGTTGCCCTTTGCATGATCAGTCCCATCAAACCTTGTCCAGAAGGCCGCGGGAGGCCAGGTTACGGATCAGCGCCGTCGTGCCAAAGGTCCATTCGGGGCAGGCGTCGCTGCGCTCGACCCAATTGATGAGGCGGCCGAGCTTCGGCGTGGCGATTTCTACCCGGTCGCCGATCTCATGCGTAAAGCCCTGGCCTGCACCGCGGCGGTCTTTGACCGGCGCGAACATGGTACCGAGAAAGAGCACGGCGCCATCCGGATATTGATGATTTCGGTTGATGAGCTGGCGGGCAAGATCGGCGGGCTTACGGCTGATCGCCTCCATCGGGCTCTCCCCCGTCATGACGAAACCGTCCTTGCCTTCGACGAGCAGCGAAACGCGGACACGGCCGAGATCTTCGAGCGAGAAAGCGCCGTCGAACAGGCGGATGAAAGGTCCGACCGAACAGGAAGCGTTATTGTCCTTGGCCTTGCCGAGAAGTAGGGCCGAGCGGCCCTCGACATCGCGCAGGTTGACGTCGTTGCCAAGCGTCGCACCGACGATCTCGCCAGTGGAACGCAGCACGAGCACAACTTCCGGCTCTGGGTTGTTCCATTCCGAAATCGGATGAATGCCGACGTGGGCACCGCAGCCGACGGCCGACATAGGCTGTGCCTTGGTAAAGATCTCCGCATCGGGACCAATGCCGACTTCGAGATATTGAGACCAAAGGTTCATGTCCTGCAATAGCGACTTGACGCGCGCAGCCTGTTCGGAACCTGCGACGACGCCGCGCAGACTGTCGCCCAGCACCGGCGCAAGCCGTGTCCGAATATCGCGCGCTCGGGAAGCGTCGCCCTTGGCCTGCTCTTCGATCACCCGCTCCAGCATGCTGTCGGCAAAGGTCACGCCCGCCGCCTTGATCGCCTGCAGATCGACCGGGGCCAGCAGTTCGCCAGCCTCTCCGGACAGAAAGTCGTCAAGCGAACCAAGCTCGGCAAGGCCGCTCTCGCTCTTCAAGCGGGCAGCAATATCCTCGATTTCGAGAAGGGAAGAAACGGTAGCAGATAGCAGTGAAAGATCCAGCAGACGGCCATTCCGCACAAGGACCGGGCATGGCCCGTCGACAGCCTTCGACCAGACACGCCCGACCAACAAGGCTTCGGCGGCATCTTCGGGCAAAATTTGCGCGGCAATCAGCGAATGCGTGGAACCCAAGACCATCCTCCCCGGTTTGTAGACTCCAGGCTCGCCCTCCAGCGCGCCTGCCCTATTGTCAGGATGTCTGACAACATTACCTGAAACGTTTTAGTCGGTCTTTTTCCAACTGTCTAGCGGCCAATATTGTTTTGCTAATGCAATTTTCACCACCTTGTCCAAGGTCCAGTGGACCGTGGCCGCGATGGCATTTTCAATATGACTCGAGCTTGAGACCGAGCCGACCGGTCGCCCCGAGCAAGTGCCGGCGCATGGCCGCGCGCGCCCGCTGCGGATCACGGCTCGCCACCGCGTCGCGGATCGCCAGATGCTCGGCGATCGTCACCTCGACAATCTCTTCTAGCACGGCTGCGGCCCGGGCAGCATTGATCGCCAGACTGATCCGCTCGGCAATAAAGCCGATGAACAGCGAAAAATACTCGTTCTTGGTGGCCGCCGCGAGGACACGGTGAAAGGCAAGATCGGCGACGATGCCCTGATCCGTCCATTTGTCGGCGCCGGTCATTGCCGCCAACGTCTCGTCCAGCTTGCGGAGATCGTCGCCATCATGGTGCACGGCTGCAAGACCCGCAGCCTCGATCTCAAGCGGCAGACGCAGCTGGAACAATTCGCGGAAACTCTCGCGGTCGTGCAAGTCATCCTGCTCGATCCGGATAGACTGACGAGCCCGCTGCTCCGTGACGAAGGCACCAACACCTTGGCGGGTCTCCACCAGTCCCTCGTTGCGCAATTGAGCGATCGCCTCGCGCACCACCGAGCGGCTGACGCCGAATCCCTTGGCAAGCACATGCTCCGTGGGCAGTTTCTCGCCCGGCAGGATACGGCCCTCCGCAATGTCTCGGGCAATTTGTGAGGAGATGCGCGCGGGCAAATGCTCGTTGCGCCTGATCTGACCGAAATCCACCGTCATGTCGCCCTCTCCCTACCGTAACCGGCGTTCTTCTATGAATCGCGCGCGAAGTTCAATTGGCAACCGGGATTCATGACGAAAGTCGGATCGATGGCACCCTTGAGAGCGGTGAGCAGCTTGCGCCGCACATCCGGCAGCCGGGCTTCGAAATCCGTCTTCTTCAATCGGCCGATGCCGTGTTCCGCACTGATCGATCCGTGATAGGCATCGAGGACGGTATTGATCGCGACCTTGGCCTTGTAGATCTGCGCGGCGCTCTCTTCCGGCGAAAGTCCTGCGGGCGGCAGCACGTTCAGATGCACATTGCCGTCGCCGACGTGACCATAGGACACGCTGACGCAATCCGGCAGCGCCGCAGCGACCGCAGCTTCCGCGTCGCGGACGAAATCGGCGAGCCTAGACAGCGGTACGGAAACATCGGTGCGCAAATGCGGCCCGCGCTTCGCCTGGCCCTCGTTCATTCCTTCACGGAAGAGCCAGAGATTGCGGGCCTGACTCTCCGAAGTGGCGATGACGCCATCGGCGACTAGTCCCTCTTCCATCACGCCCCCGAGGAAGCGTTCCATCAGGTCGGCAATGTCGACCAGGCCTGATCCGGAGATTTCCATCAGCGCATAAGCCGGATAGTTGCCAGCCATCGGCATCGCGAGATCGGGGATCGCTTCGCGGGCCAGCACGAAGGCGAGCGGCGGCATGAATTCAAAGGCCGATAGGAGGTCGCAGCAATCCCGACGCGCCCGGCGATAAAGCGCGATCACATCATCCAGAGCGTTGAGGCCGACAAGCGCTGTCGCCACTTGATCGGGCGCCGGCATCAGTTTGACGGACACGGCAGTAATGATCCCGAGCGTGCCTTCCGCACCGATGAAGAGTTGCTTGAGATCAATGCCGCGATTGTCCTTGCGCAGCGTCGAGAGGCCGTCGAAGATCGTCCCGTCCGGCAGCACGACCTCGAGGCCAAGCACCAGTTCGCGCGTCATCCCGTAACGCAACACGTTGATGCCGCCGGCATTGGTCGAGACATTGCCGCCGATCCGGCAGGAACCCTGGGCGCCGAGCGCCAACGGAAAGAACATGCCTTCACGCGCAACGGCATCCTTTAATTCCGACAGAATGCACCCCGCCTCGACCACCGCCGAGAAATCATCGACATCGATGCGCCGGATCCGGGCCATCCGTTCGAGGCAGATCACCACCTGGCTGTCGGGTTGATCCGGCGTCGCGCCAAGCACAAGACCGGTATTGCCGCCCTGCGGTACGATCGAAAGCCCAAGGGATGCACAAGCCCGCACGGCCGCGGCGACCTCCTCTGTCGAGCGAGGGCGGAGAACCGCGACCGCACCCGTCGTCACGTCGCCATGCCAGTCCCGGCAATAGCGCAGGACATCTTCGCCGACCAGCACCATATCCGGTCCCAGCGCCCGGCGCAGGCCCTCCTGCCGGTCATCCGCCACTACCGCCGCCTCGCCCCATCCGCTCAAGATCGCATTCTCCGCTCGCCGCGGAACCAACCATTGCCGGTTCATGGCGGCATCGCCAACAATTCTGTTTTCAAAACCATCATATAAGGTTATCAGACAACCTTACAATATTTGTTTTGAGCGGCTTGTATTTTGTCGGAATGTCACCGCCAAGCCCTGCCGGAGGAGGAAAATCCATGCATATCCTGATCATCGGCGCCGCCGGAATGGTGGGCCGCAAGCTTGCCGACCGCCTGACGCGCGACGGTGCGCTCGGCGGCCGCCCGATCAATGCCATGACCTTGGTCGACGTGGTCACCCCGGACGCTCCAGCCGGTTTTGCCGGCAAGGTAACGCTGGAGACTGTCGATCTTTCCGCATCCGGCGAAGCGGCACGTCTTATCGCCGGCCGACCCGACGTGGTCTTCCATCTGGCAGCGATCGTCTCTGGGGAGGCGGAGCTCGACTTCGACAAGGGCTATCGGATCAACCTCGACGGCACGCGGTACCTTTTCGACGCCATCCGTATCGCCAATGGCGAGGACGGCTACAAGCCGCGTGTCGTCTTCACCTCGTCGATCGCCGTGTTCGGCGCTCCCCTGCCCTATCCCATCCCGGACGAATTCCACACCACGCCGCTCACGAGTTACGGCGCTCAGAAGGCCATTTGCGAATTGCTGCTGGCCGACTATTCGCGCCGCAGCTTCTTCGACGGCATCGGCATCCGTCTGCCGACGGTCTGTATCCGCCCCGGCAAGCCGAACAAGGCTGCCTCCGGCTTCTTCTCCAACATCCTGCGCGAGCCGCTGGTCGGCCAGGAAGCCGTGCTTCCCGTCTCCGACGACGTGCGCCACTGGCATGCCTCGCCGCGCTCGGCCGTCGGCTTCCTGATCCACGGCGCCACAATCGACCTCGACAAGGTCGGCCCGCGCCGCAACCTATCCATGCCGGGCCTGAGCGCCACCGTCGGTGAGCAAATCGAGGCGCTGCGGCGCGTGGCGGGGGATAAGGCGGTCGCACTCATTCGCCGCGAACCGGACGAAATGATCATGCGCATGTGCGCCGGATGGGCGCCGGGCTTCGAGGCCAAGCGTGCTCGCGAACTTGGCTTCACCGCCGAGAACTCGTTCGACGAAATCATCCGCGTGCATATCGAGGACGAACTGGGAGGCAAGCTGTGATGTCAGCGGAANNTCCCGCCGCATCGCCTTTCTCGGCACTGGCTTGATGGGCGCACCGATGGTCCGCCGCCTTCGCAACGCGGGTTTCGCTGTCACCGTCTGGAACCGTGACCCGTCCAAGGCAGAGGCACTCCGCACCGACGGCGCGAGCGTTGCCGCTTCCGCCGCCGACGCCGCGCGCGGCGCCGATGTCGTCTTCACCATGCTGAGCGACGGCACGGCGGTAACGGAGGTCCTGTTCAACCAGGGCGTTGCCGACATATTGAAACCCGGAGCGATCGTTGTCGATAGCTCGTCGATCGCCCCGCCGATTGCCCGCGAGCATTCCGAAACGCTGGCGCAGCGGCAAGTGCACCACATTGATGCGCCGGTGTCGGGCGGCGTAGTCGGGGCCGAGGCGGGCACGCTGGCAATCATGGCCGGCGGCGATGCGGCCATTGTCCAGAGCCTTGCCGACGTCTTTGCCGCCCTCGGCCGCGTCACCTATGTCGGCCCTTCGGGCGCCGGACAGATCTGCAAGCTCGCCAACCAGCAGATCGTCGCAATCACCATTGGTGCCGTCGCCGAGGCGATGATCCTGGTCGAGGCGGGTGGCGCCAGCCGCGAGAAATTCCGCGAGGCGATCCGCGGCGGTTTCGCCGAAAGCCGCATCCTCGACCTGCACGGCGCCCGCATGGTGGCGCGTAGCTTCGCGCCTGGCGGCCCCTCGCGCCTGCAGCTGAAGGACCTTGATGCCGTCGCGGCCATGGCGGACCTGTTCAATCTCGACCTGCCGCTCACCGCTATGGTGCGCGACGAATTCCGCGATTTCGTCGCAGACGGCGGCGGCGAGAAAGACCATAGTGGTCTTCTGCTGCATCTCGAAAAGATCAATCATCGCCAGCGGGAGGAGAACCAATGAGCGAAGAAACCAAGACGGGCCGACGCCTGCGCTCGCAGAACTGGTTCGACAACCCCGACCATATCGATCTGACCGCGCTCTATCTCGAGCGCTTCATGAACTACGGCACGACGCCGGAAGAGCTGCGCTCCGGCAAGCCGATCATCGGCATCGCCCAATCCGGCAGCGACCTCAACCCCTGCAACCGTCACCACCTCGACCTTGCCAAGCGCCTGCGCGACGGCATTCGCGACGCCGGCGGCATTCCCATCGAGTTCCCCACCCATCCGCTGTTCGAGAACTGCAAGCGCCCGACCGCGGCGCTCGACCGCAACCTCGCCTATCTCGGCCTGGTCGAGATCCTCTACGGCTATCCGCTCGACGGAGTCGTTCTGACCACCGGCTGCGACAAGACCACGCCGTCGGCGCTGATGGCGGCCTCCACGGTCGACATTCCGGCGATCGTGTTCTCCGGCGGCCCGATGCTGGACGGATGGCATGACGGCGACCTCGTCGGTTCCGGCACCGTGATCTGGCGCTCGCGCCGCAAGCTCGCCGCGGGCGAGATCACCCGCGAGGAATTCCTCGAGGCGGCGCTCGATTCAGCGCCCTCGGTCGGCCACTGCAACACCATGGGAACGGCATCGACGATGAACGCCATGGCCGAAGCGCTTGGCATGTCGCTGACCGGCTGCGCCGCCATTCCGGCCGCCTATCGCGAGCGCGGCCAGATGGCCTACCGCACCGGCCGCCGCGCAGTCGAACTGGTCCTCCAGGACATCAAGCCGTCCGACATTCTCACCCGCGCCGCCTTCCTCAACGCCATCAAGGTCAATTCGGCAATCGGCGGCTCGACCAATGCCCAGCCGCATCTTGCCGCCATGGCCAAGCATGCCGGGGTCGAACTTCATCCGGACGACTGGCAGGTCCATGGCTTCGACATTCCGCTGCTCGCCAACGTCCAGCCGGCTGGTGCCTATCTCGGCGAGGGCTTCCACCGTGCCGGCGGCGTACCGGCGATCATGTGGGAACTGCTGAAAGCCGGCAAGCTCGACGGCGCCTGTCCGACCGTCACCGGCAAGAGCATGGCCGAGAACTTGGAGGGCCGTGAATCCCAGGACCGCGAGGTCATCAAGCCCTATGACGCGCCGATGCGCGAACGCGCCGGCTTCCTGGTGCTGAAGGGCAATCTGTTCGACTTCGCCATCATGAAGATGAGCGTTGTGTCGGAGGGCTTCCGCGAGCGCTACCTGCAGGAACCGGGGCGTGAAGGCGTGTTCGACGGCAAGGCCGTGGTGTTCGACGGCTCCGAAGACTATCACGCCCGCATCAACGATCCGGCCCTCGACATCGACGAGAACACCATTCTGGTGATCCGCGGCGCAGGGCCCATGGGCTGGCCCGGCTCGGCCGAAGTGGTCAACATGCAGCCGCCAGACCACCTGCTGAAGAGNNCGAAGAGGGGTATCATGAGCCTGCCGACCATCGGCGACGGCCGCCAGTCGGGCACCGCCGACAGCCCTTCGATCCTCAACGCCTCGCCGGAAAGTGCAGCCGGCGGCGGTCTCGCCTGGGTGAGGACCGGCGACGTGATCCGCATCGACTTCAACCAGGGGCTTTGCAACATGCTGGTGGACGAGGCGGAGCTCGCCC
>DBUL01000227.1 GCA_002307905.1 Rhizobiaceae bacterium UBA1291 | reverse complement strand
TGGCGCGCTTCGGCGGCGAGGAATTTCTTGTCGTCTTGCCGCAGGTCGAGCCGGCCCGCGCCGAAATGATGGCCGAACGGCTGCGCCGCGCCGTCAGCGCGCTTGGCATAGCCCACGAGCACACCGGCGACCGCAATCGCCGCGTGACCATCAGCATCGGCATTGCCTGCGGATCGATCGCCGACGACAGCAGGCTTGCCCACCTGCTCAAGGCGGCCGACGAGGCGCTCTATACCGTCAAGGCGTCGGGCCGCAACGGCTGGCGGCTGGCGCCGCCGCTGGACGGAAAATCGAACGCGGCATAAGCTACGGCAAGGCCGTCAGCCGATGCTATTCCGTGGCGGTCTGCTCTTCCGCCGGCAGACGCGACTGCTTGAGCAGGACGACCTTCTCGGCCGCGTCCTCATCGACCGCGACGCTTGCCGTCGTGATCGACCGGTCGACATCGAGCGCGGCCGTGGTCTTGTGATAGCTGCAATCGGCAAAGGCGGCACCGGCCGACAGCGACAGGGCTGCGGCGATCAGGGCGAGAGACTTCATGGCTCATTCCTCCTGTTGACTTGGGCCTCAAAAGGATAGCGCGTTTTTGAGGAGGCGCTAAATCACGTTTTCGAGGGCGGGCATGCCGGCCCTGCGCAGCCGCCGGCTTTGGCGCCCGGTCGCTCCTCCCCTTCCGCCCCTCAAGTCCACGCGCCGGTCATGGCCTAACGCGACCGGTTCGGCTATTCTGATGCGATGCGTTGCGCGAGCCTCAAGCTTGCGGGCCTCCATGACCGTTCAGCAGGAGTTGCGGATTTGAGCGTTGCCTTCGTCAAGGAAGAGAGTGCGGAAGCGGCATCGGAGACCCACCTGCCGGATCGCCCGGTGTCGCCGCATCCCAACCTCGTGACCGAGGAAGGGCTGAAGGCGCTCGAACGCCAGCTCGAGGACGCACGCAAGGCCTATGAGGCGACGGCGACCATCGAGGACGTCAACGAGCGCCGGCGCCAGGCCGCCACCCCCTTGCGCGACCTGCGCTATTATGCCGAACGGGTCCACACGGCCAAGCTCATGCCCGCGCCGCAGACCACGACCCAGGTCGCCTTCGGCAGCACCGTCACCTTTTCGCGCGACGACGGAAGGGTGCAGACCTACCGCATCGTCGGCGAGGACGAGGCCGACCCCAAGGCCGGCACCATCTCCTATGTCTCCCCGGTGGCAAGGCTTTTGCTCGGCAAGGGGGTCGGCGACGTGGTCGCCATGGGCGAGCAGGAGCTGGAGATTGTCGCGGTGGGGTGATGGGGGATGCTTCGTGCAGGACGCCTCCTGCAACATCGGCACCGACCGATTTGGGGCCGGGAGGGGAGTGTCGGCTTTTGGCAACCTGAGCTCGGAAAGTTGCCATTCGGCAAGCCACTCCGCTCAGTCGATCAGCACGCGATACACCGGCCGCGACCTGCCTCCCGACGGGGAGGCCCCAAGTTCGTCGCCCGAGAAGACGGCATTCGGCTACATCGAAGGTACCGCTGGCAAGTGGACGATAAGCTTGGGGCTCGAAGCACTCTTTCGAGGCAGAGGAGGCCGGGTGCCGTTTGCGCAGCACCCGGTGTCAAGAGTCAGATGGTCTGCCCGCCCGACACTTCGACGCGCTGGCCGTTGACCCAGCGGTTGTCGGGGCCGAGCAGGCTCGCCACCATCGGGCCGATATCATCGGGCACGCCGACGCGGCCGAGTGCGGTCATGCTGGCGAATGCCGTGTTATAATCCGGCATGTCACGCACCGCGCCGCCCAGGAAGTCGGTTTCGATCGCGCCCGGCGCAACGGTGTTCGCGGTGATCCCGCGGCTGCCCAACTCCTTGGCCATGTAGACCGTGAGAATCTCGACAGCACCCNNGGCCGAATACGCCGAGAAGCCGGGGAACGACACGCGGGTCAGCCCCGACGAGAAGTTGATGATGCGGCCGCCATCTGCCAGCATTGGCAACAGCGCCTGCGTCAGGAAGAACACGCCCTTGACGTGGACGTCGAACAGCATGTCAAACTGTTCCTCGGTGGTGGTGGCGAAGTCGGCCATTTCGCCGTGCCCGGCATTGTTGACGAGATGGTCGAACGTGTCGCCCTGCCATGTGGTCGTCAGCGCGGTTCTCAGCGCCTCGACGAATGCCGGAAAGGTCGAGACCTTACCCGTGTCGAGCTGTAGCGCCATAGCCTTGCGGCCCAGTGCTTGGATGTCGGCGACGACGGCGTCGGCCTCGTCCTTGCTGCTGCGATAGGTCAAGATCACATCCCCGCCGTGGCGAGCAATGCTGATGGCGGTGTTGCGGCCCAGGCCGCGGCTTGCGCCGGTTACGAGTGAAATGCTGGTCATACATGCCTCCGTTGCTAGGACATCCTTATGCAACAGACCGGCCGCGCGTGGTTGCGCAATCCTCCCGAATACTTGCCTGATTATCCTGCCATATTGTCGGAAGGGTCTGGATGCCGTATCAAACCGCAATGACCGATCCCCTCTTGGACCATGCCCGGCGCTACGCCGATGCCCATATCGACCCGACCGGCGTTGCCGCGACACCGGTGGCGGGCATGGTGATCCTGCGCGAAACCGCGCCGACGATGCTGCAATTTGCCATTTCTAAGCCATTGATGGCGCTCGTCTTACAGGGCAGCAAGCGTGTGACGATGGGAAACCGCAGCTTCGATTTCGGCGCTGGCGAATCGCTGCTGATCACCACCGATGTCCCAACCGTCAGCCAGGTCACGACTGCCAGCAAGGTCTTGCCTTATTATTCGATGGTGCTCGAACTCGACCCCGCCGTCATCAGCGACCTGGTCGATCAGATCGGCCAGGTCCCGTTCGAAGCGGATCAGCCGGTTCGCGTCGATCGGACCGAAACGGAAATTGCCGATGCGGCGCTCCGCCTTGTCCGGCTCTTCGACCGGCCCGCCGCGCTGGCGGTACTCGGCGAGCAGTTGCGCCGCGAGCTGCACTATTGGTTGCTCGCCGGCCGGCACGGCGGCGCCATCCGCGCGCTGGGTGTGACCGACAGCCATGCGCAGCGCATCGCCCGTGCTGTTGCCTTACTGCGCGATCATTATGCCGAGCCGGTGCGGGTTGAGGCGCTGGCGGCGGCGGCGGGTATGAGCCTGTCGGCCTTCCACGTTCACTTCCGCGGCATCACCTCGGTGACGCCGCTGCAGTTTCAGAAACAGCTTCGGCTCATCGAGGCCCGACGTCGGATGCTGGCGCAAGGAGAGGCGATCAGCGATGCGGCCTACAGCGTTGGTTACGAGAGCGTCCCGCACTTCACGCGCGAGTATGGTCGAATGTTCGGACAGCCGCCTGCGCGTGATGTCCGGCAAGCGCGCGCAGACCGCATAGAGCAGTCCCGATACACCTCCTTCCAGGAAAACCGGTGATCCAAGCCAAAGGCAGTTATCGCCATCCATGCACGAACCCGCTGCGCGGGAGGGCGTGCGTGAGGGCGCAATGCCGCCGTCCACGTGTCACGAAATCAATGTCCCCCTCCGTGGCCCGTCAGCGGATGGCCCCCGCCACCCCCGGCGCTACGCTTGCGCTTCGGGCGTTCGGCTGAGCGACCGGTCCGCTGGATCGATCGCTCCGCTTCGCGGACCGCGCCTCTCCCTTCACCTTCCCCGGAATCAATGCTACCCGTTTGACCGTCTCTTCATGGTTCAAGGCATCACGTGTTTCGGGTTCCGCTTCTCATCGCCGTTTCGCTCGTCATCGCCTTTGGCGGCGGGATCTTGACGACACTTTCGGCGCTTAATGCGTCGGCCGGCTTCGGCGCCATTCGGCTCGGCGTGTGGCGCGCCTTTCCCGATGCGCAGAAGGTCGAGGCCGATCCTTATGCCAAATCGCACCGCGCCAAGGCCGGGCGGCTGCTGCTCGGGGCGGCGGAGGGGCTGGTGTTTACCGCCTCGAGCGACGAGGACGGCAACCAGCTGACCGGGACCTGCAGCTACAGGATTGTCGGGCGCACGCCCGCCGCACGGCTCTGGACGCTCTATGCCGCCAACCGCAGCGGCCGGCCGCTTGTGGCGCGCGAGGGCCAGCCGTCGGCGCATCATTCGCAAGCCATCCTGCGCAACCGCGACGGTTCGTTCGAGATCACCGTTTCGCCGACCGCCAAGCCGATGAACTGGCTGGCGCTGCCCGATACTGGCGCGTTTTCGCTGGTGCTCACCCTGCTCGACACGCCGGCGGCCGGCAGCTCGGGGCTGGTCGGGCTGGAAATGCCGAAGGTGGAAAGCCTGGGGTGCGGCCAATGAACAGGCTGACCTATGCCGTCCTGATCGGCCTGATCGGGGCCGCCATCCTCCACATCGTCATCATTCTCGCCCTGCCGCAGTTTACCGGCAAGGACGCCTACACCCGGGTCAAGGCGACCGGGCAATCGCATCGGTTCCATATCCTGCCCGACTGGTCGAATGAGCGGGCCGATGCGGATGCCCTCACCAACGTCGATCCCTACCTGAAGGTGGCGGTCTGCCATTTCGACATTGCGCGCGCGCCGCTGAGGCTTCTCGCACCATCGGGCCCGAGTTTCTGGTCGATGGCGGTGTTTGATGCCAATTCCAATGAAGTGTTCTCGATGAACGACCGCACCTCGGTCGTCGGCGATCTCGATGCCCTGGTGGCAACGCCTGCCCAGGTGGCGCAGATCCGCAAGGCGCCAGGGGCGGCGCTGACCCAGTCGATCATCGTCGAATATCAGGGCACGACCGGCTATATCGTGCTGCGCACCCTGGTGCCGGCGCAAAGCTTTGGCCCTGAGGCCCGCGCCTTCCTCGACGAAGCGCTCTGCGCGCCACTGGCCGAGGACTGAGGCCGCGCGGCCGAAGTCCGGGCTGCGAGGCCCTGCGAAGGTCGTAATGCCCGTTCAACGGCGGCCGAGGCTGTCCTGTCCCTTGCCGCCCTTCGGACGCGGCAAAGCCGGCAGGCGGGCATCCGCCTTGGCCTGTGTTTCGCGCCGCTCGTAGCGTATGCCGGTGAACAGCAGCACCTCGGCCTTGCCGCCATCGCTGCGCACGGCACGCGCGCCCAGCGAAAGCCGATCCTTGATTCTGATAATTTCCGCCANNGCCATGCTCGTCTCCTTTGAAAAGAAATCGAGACGGATGAAGATTGACCGATCTCACCCTACCCTTCCTTGAAGGGCCAGCGCAACCCCCGGCTGCCGGACCACATGACACATTGCGGCCGGCGCTGGCCGAAGCCATTCTGCGCCTTTCTCCTGCGCGATCAAAGAGGGTGGTTTTCGCCGGCCCTCCCGGGGCACGCATACGGTACATGCGAGGTGAAACGAATCATTTCCACACTTCCTCGCCAGCTGCCAATTGAGCCTGAGCTTAGTTAACAGGTTGCTAACAAATTGGCTCTAATGTGTGCCAAACGAGTATTGCGTAGGTGTGGGTCTTGTCGTGATCGATCAGTTTCGAGAGCTGGAAAAGCCGGTAAGCGTGAGGAAAAGGGACGTTGTGCTGATGGCGACGGTCACGAGTTTCGAGGCCTTGCACTATCCGTCGAAGAACGAGCTGAGGCAATGCGCCGAACCCTTCACGCCGCTGTTCCACGCCTCGACCGAGGAGGCCCGCCGCCAGGCGGTCGCGGCGCTGTCGCAATGCCCGAATGTGCCAGGCGCGGTGGCCTTCTTCATCCCCGCGCAGCCGATCTCGAGCGCCGCGCCCT
>DBUL01000259.1 GCA_002307905.1 Rhizobiaceae bacterium UBA1291 | reverse complement strand
ACGCAGCCGAGCAGCCCGCCGAAGGCGACCGCAGTGACCGCCCCGCCGGCGGCCCAGGAGGGGCTGTCGCTGCGCGTCAGCACGAAGGGGACATAGGCCGACATCACCCCATTGCCGAGCGCTACCGCCGTCATCGAGGCAATGATGCTGGCGATCGAAAGCGGCGAATTCGCCCGGGCTGTCTGGGTGGACATCGAAAATTCCTGGAAAACGGTGGCGGCGCGGGATAGGCACCCGGCAAGGCGGTGGAATCGTAAACGGTCGCCGGAAGGCGACCGTGTTCGCAATCTAGCTGATCGAGAATCGCGGCGATAGCGTCTGCGCGACGTCGGCTGCGTTTTCTCGATCGTGCAGGGAGGCGCAGGATCGGCGCAGAACCGTGCGGAGGTCGCGTAGGACGAAAGGGTGCAGTCGTTCGGCCGGCACTTGACTCCATTATAAGACCGGGTAAGTCTATGATAATGGAAAATGATACTGTCGATCTGGCGCGCCATATCGGGGCCCGCCTAAGCGCCCTGCGCGCCGAGCGTAGCCTGACGCTCGACCAACTCGCCGAGCTTTCCGGCGTCAGCCGGGCGATGATCTCCCGGGTCGAGCGGGGCGAGGCGAGCCCGACAGCGGCCCTTCTGGCGCGGCTCTGCTCGGCGCTGGGGGTGTCGCTCTCGGTCTTTTTCGCGACCTCGGACGAGGAGGCGTCTCCGCTCGCTCGGCGGGACGACCAGCCGGTCTGGCGCGATCCGGAAAGTGGCTACCTGCGGCGTGTCGTTTCGCCGGGTNNCGGAACCGGCTCGCGCGTCGACGTGGTCGAAGTCGAGTTTCCCGCCGGTGCCGAAGTGAGCTTTCCAGGCCAACAGGCCAGCCGCAGCCAGTCGCAGCATGTCTGGCTGTTCGAGGGCGAGATGGAACTGACCGTCGGCGAGACGGTGCACCGGCTTCTGGCCGGCGACTGCCTGTTCATGAATGTCGGCGACGTCCACGGGTTCCGGAACCCGACGGACAAGCCCGCCCGCTATGCCGTGATCATCGATCTCGGTCATCGCTGAACCGCCTGCCCCGGAGTTTCTATGCCGACGATCCGCCTGCTCAACGAACAAGAAGCTCTGGACGCCTTGGTCGACCTCTGCGAGGTGCTATCCGACTGCGTCGAGGGCGGCGCCTCGCTCGGCTTCATGTCGCCCTACCGGCCAGACGATGCCATACCCTTCTGGCAGGGCGTGGCGGCGGCGGTCGGGCGGGGTGAAGTTCTGCTCGTTGTGGCCGAGGATGAGGTCGGACGGGTTCTCGGCACGGTCCAGGTCGGGTTCGCACTGAAGCCCAACCAGCCGCATCGCGGCGACCTGATGAAGCTGCTCGTGCATCGCCGGGCCCGCGGGCTCGGCCTGTCCCGGCGCCTGATGGAGGCGGCGGAACATGCCGCTGCGCAAGCCGGTCGCACGCTTTTGGTGCTCGATACGGCGACCGGCGAGCCGGCAGAGAAGATCTACGAGCACTTCGGCTGGAGCCGCACAGGGGTGATCCCGAATTATGCGCTGTTCCCCGACGGGCGCACTTGCGACACGACGATCTTCTACAAGAGGATCGGTGAGAGCGTAGGGTGACAGCGCCCAAAAAACGTCCGCCCCGCGCGGCTCTACCCCCTCCCGCGATGCCCGGCGGCCGTGCTAGCAATGGCAAGGCCCGGCATTTCGGGCCTTCCAGAATTGGGGGTATTCCATGTCATCGCTAGCTACCGGGATGCGCCGCGCCGCAGCCCTTTTTCTTCTCGCGGGCACTTTTGCCGGCTCCGTCTTGCCGGCCTTCGCCGCCGATGTGACCTTCGTGATGCGCAACGAGCATCCGAACGCCGTCGAGGTCGAACTCTACAGCCAGGATCGAAACCACGTCTGGCCGGGCGGCAATGAAGTCTATTATCTCGACGACGGCGAAACCAAGCAGATCCCGCTTTCCTGCAAGGAAGGCGAGCAGATCTGCTATGGCGCCTGGGTTTCCGGCGACGAGGGAACCTATTGGGGCACGGGTCCCAACAATGGCGAAACCTGCGAGGACTGCTGCTACACTTGCACCGGCGGGGAGACTGAGGAGATCAACCTGGTCCGGTAAAGGCGCACCGGTCGGATGAAAATTGGTCATCCGACCGGAAATCCCTTGCACCCGTCTTGCCGAGCCGTCGGTGATGACGTTACCTGTCGATAAGAGACAACGAGGGAACGTCTACGATCATGCGGGTCATCTATTCCGAAAAGCACAAGTTGCGCGACGCCAAGACCGAGCTGCACGGCGGCATCCTGGTCAAGCCATTCGAAGGGCCGTTCCGTGCCGAGTGGATCCTTGAGGCCGTGAAGGGCGCGGGATTTTCCGATGTCGTGGCGCCCGAGGAACATGGGCTCGACACCGCGCTCAAGGTACACGGCGCCGACTATCTCGAATTCCTGCGCACCTGCTGGGACCGTTGGAGCGCGGCCGGTTACCCGGGCGAGGCGATCCCGACGGCCTTTGCCTATCGCCGCAGCCGCATGAAGGTGCCGAACAATATCGACGGTGCCGTCGGCTACTATGCCAACTCGGTCGAGACAGCTATCTCCAAGGGCACCTATGAGGCGGCGATCGCCTCGATGGATGTGGCGATCGCCGGCGCGGACTGGCTGAACGCCGGTAACCGCTTCGCCTTCTCACTCTGCCGCCCGCCGGGCCACCACGCCGGCATCGACCTCTTCGGCGGATACTGCTTCATCAACAATGCCGCGGTCGCCGCCCAGCGCCTGCTCGATAATGGGGCCAAGAAGGTCGCGATCCTCGACGTCGATTTCCACCACGGCAACGGCACGCAGGACATCACCTACAATCGCGGCGACATCTTCTTCGCTTCGCTGCACGGCGATCCGGTCGATGCCTTTCCCTACTTCCTCGGCTATGCCGACGAGACCGGCGCGGGCGAGGGCGAGGGGCTGAACGCCAATTATCCGATGCCTGCGGGAACCCCGTGGGAGGTCTGGTCGGCGGCGCTTGCCGACTCGCTGAAGCGCATAAAGGCCTATGGCGCCGAGGCCATCGTCGTCTCGCTCGGCGTCGACACCTTCGAGCAGGACCCGATCAGCTTCTTCAAGCTGAAGACGCCGGACTATATCCGCATGGGCGAGATGATCGCTGCGACCGGCTTGCCGATCCTCACCGTCATGGAAGGGGGATACGGCGTCCCCGAAATCGGCCTCCACGTCGCCAATGTGTTGAAGGGGCTGGAGGCCTGAGGTGCACGCCCACGTTCCGCATCCGCATGCGATTCGGGTGATATTTTTCGCCGGGTTGTCGCTTCGTGATGACAGTTGACTTGTGTCAATATGCTTTGAGCGCAGAAGCGCATAGTTCCGGCTAGAGATTTGGGGATTTCCAGCCGAGCGGTTTTAGCGATCCGACGCCAGGTGCGTCGACGCAGTCGCCGGCAGAGGAGGAGGTTGCGCATGAATCGTCGTCGGAAGTTCTGGCTTGGGAGCTTGCTCCTCCTGTCGCTCGCTGCCCTGCCGGCGCGCGCCGAGTATGTTGGTGGGCTCAACCCGGCCGGCGACAATTTTCTGGCGCTCAGGACCGGACCCAGCACGCGCTTTCCCATGATCCTGCCGATGTGGCCGGGGACCTATCTCACCGTTATCGGGCGGGACGGTCGCTGGCTGAATGTCGAACTGCAGGACGGCACGCGCGGCTGGGCCTATGACGCCTATGTCTTTGGCGACGCGCCACCGGGCGGTGGCCCGCCTCCGGATATGGGATCTTTCGACGCTCCGCTTGGCATGGCGCCCCCCGGCATGGCCCCCCTGGGCCGCGGGATTCAGCCACCGCCGCTCGATCCTGGCGATGAAGTGCCGCCCTCCGACATGGGGGGACGGCTGCCGTCGTCGGACACAGAGGGCGCGACGATGGATCGGCCGGATTCCGACGACGATGCCGCCAGTGTCCCGGTCGATTCCATGGCCAGCAACTGGATCACCTACCGCAACGAACGCTTTGGCACGCGGATCGACTATTCCGCCCCTATGTTCCGCATGCTGCCGCCGCCGGAAAACGACGACGGACGGACGTTCGAGGCGCGGGACGGCTCGGCCCGCTTCATCGTGTTCGGCTCGCACAATGTGTTCGACAGCACGCTCGACGAACTGATCGAGGAGCACCTGGCGGGCCTGGGTGAGGACGAGAAGGTTACCCAGCGACGCAAGGGTGATAACTGGTATCTGCATTCCGGCTTCCGCGGCGATGATTTCTTCCTGCGCAAGGTCCTGCTGAGCGACGGCGGGGCGGTGATCCACACGTTTGAGATCAGCTATGCCAAGGGCCTGAAGGCCAGGCTCGACCCGATGGCCGCGCGTATGGCGCAGTCGCTGCGGACGGCAGACGAGGAGGCGCGTAGCCCGGATCAGGCGCCGGAGACGGATGCGCATCAACCGGGTGCCATGGCCACTGCCGGCGACGGTGAACCTGCCACAGGCGCCGCGCCGTCGGGCACCGGTATGGATGGCTGGAGATCGCATTCCTTCGAGGGCTTCACTCTGTCCGCGCCGGCAGACTGGACGGCCCAGATTGAAGGCGACACGCTCACCCTGAAAGCGCCCGACGGCAAGCGCAGTCTCATGGTCTGGTGGTGGTTCCCGGACGAGCCCCTGCTTGGCTATAACGACATCCTTTCCAACCGAAAGATCAGGGTTGCCGGCCAAGCAGCCTTGTGGATCCACTCGAGGTTCGAGGGGATCGAGACCTTGAGCGTGACGCTGGACGAGGGCAGGGCGGACAAGAAGCGCCTGCATTTCCTGTTCGAGGCGACCGGCGGCATCCGCCTCGGCGGCGGCGAGCCTGATTTCGACCGTATCCTCGAGAGCGTGACTGTCGGCGACGTGGAAGGAAAGGCCGAGGTTGCGGAGCCGGAGGAGAGTGAGGCGGCAATTCTGCAGGCGACGCCGTCGGAAGAGGTGAGCGTGCCGGAACCTGCCGCTGCCGAACCTGAGGAGGCGGACGACGGGGAGCGCCGCGTCTGGATCGATCGGACCTCCGTCGAGGTACCGACCGGCTGGCAGGTCAATCCGGACGAGGACATCGCAGGCGGGATCGTCATGAGCCGGCCCGAAGAGGGTGCGCAGATCGCCGTGTCATTCTGGCCCAGGGACAAGCCCATGCCGAGCGACGAGGTCGAGTCCCTTGAATATGCGGTGGTGCTCGGCCGCCCCGCTACCGTCCTGCAACTCAGTCAGGGGCGCATGCGCGGCAAGCAGATATTCTTTGATGAGCGGCGCGCCGACGGTGCGCGGCTGACGCTTGCCTACCGCGCCTTCGGCGAGGAGCTGGCCGATGGGCTGCCGCTGTTCGAGCTGGTGCTCGCGAGCCTCGACCAGACCATGCCGCCGCCGGAGGGAACCCAGTCGCCGGCGATGGCTGCGTCGATTGGGATCGATCCCTTTGCCGAAATCGACCTGAGCGACCTGGAGGTGAACCCGAGATGAGACCTTTGCGACCCATTGACCTGCTGGCCGCGCTCATCGCGAGCGCCCTTGCTCTGTCGCCTCCATCACCGGCATACGCCCAGGCGCCGACCACCTGGCAGGAGGACGCCAAGAAGGCTGCACTCGACTATGCCGACGAACAGGCCAAGGAAGTGATCAAGTCGCAGTCGCAGGCGGCGATCGTCGCGCTTTACAAGAAGCTCTACAAATCGGGGGCGAACAAGGCATTGGTCCGCCAGCTCGGCACGGTGGCGCTGTCGGCCAACGAGATCAACAAGTTCGCCGAGAATGCCGCGGATGCGTTGACCAGCGGCGATCCGGAAAAGGCGAAGGCCGCCACTGAGGAGGTCGCGGTCGCGCTCGGCAAGACGCTGGCCAACGGCATCAAGGATCCGGCACTGCGCAAGCAGATGGCGGGAATCCTCGGTAACATCGACAAGGTGAATGAGGCGGCCGACGTGCTCGGCAAGGCGGCGGGCGGCGATCCGCAGGCGGCCTATGAATATCTCGGCCGGGCCTTTATCGCCGCAACGCCGGCCGCCGCCGCCTTCACCGCAGTCGAGACGGCGGCGGGCGCGATTAAATACGTGAAGGGCAAGTTCGTCGATGGTACGATCGAGGAGCTCTACCAGGAATATGCCAAGGGGGACGAGCAGACCCGCGAGGCGATCCGGGAGCGTCTTGAGACGCTGCCGCTCTATTCCTCGGTGATTCGCGACCGCAAGATCGAGCTCGCTCAACAGCGCGCTGATGACATAAGCCTGGCAACAGCAGAGCCAAGCGACGAGGTCCGCGCACGGCTGACTGCGGCGAGCGAAGCGGAAGTCGTCGACAACATCTTTCAGACCTTTGCCACGCGTGCCAAGCAGGAACAGTCCGCCGCAGTCGTCGAAAAGGCCCGCGCCGAAGCGGAGGCGGAAGCCGAGCTGATGGTCGAGGCGCTCAACACGGCTGCCTACGGCAAATACGGGCGGGACTGGTGGGCCAAGCATCCCTACAATCTATCCCGCTTTACCCAGCTGATCCGCGACAAGCTGAAAAACGATGGCGTGCTTGATCCGCACGACAAGACCCACATCAGGGCCATGGCGAACCTGTTGTCGACCGGACTGGTACACGGGACAAATTCCAAGGAGTATCAGGAACAGCTGGCCAAGTTCGAGGAGTACCGCAACGTTGTAGCGGGCCATGGCGGTATAACCGAAGAGCCGCAGCAGCCGGCGGAGGCACTCGCGGGGCAGTATAGCGGCCGCATTGCCGGCAAGGCTTCGGGCTCCCTGACCCTCGTCGTTGCGGGTTCCTCGGTCTCCGGTTCGATTTCGGGCAGTTTCGAGGGCGACGGCTTCACCGCGCGGTTTTCGGGATCGCTGGGCGCGGACGGCGCCTTCAACGCGCCGTTGACCGGTGTGCTGCAGGGCAAGGTGTTCAAGGAGACCAAGCCCTATCCGTTCAACGGGACGATCACCGGCCGGGTCGACGGGCGTTCCGGTTCTGGCCAGTGGTCGGCCAGCAACAAATGGGGTGGAGGCAGCGGCGGCTGGCAGGTGTCGAAATAGGCGAACGGTGATATCCCTGCGTGAGCAAGGCCAAATATGCGTTGCGTGGCCGGATCAAGCGCGCGCGGCCACCGGGAGCGGCACGGTTTCGCTGTCCGCCAGCCGGATGAGGTCTTCGGCCGGTTGAGGCCTGCCGAACAGATAGCCTTGGGCCTGTTCACAACCCATCTTTCGAAGGAAGGCCGCTTCCTCCTGCGTTTCGACACCTTCGCAAATCATGGCGATGCCGAGACCTCGGCACAGCGCCTTCACCGAATGGACGATTGCCTGGCTCGCGGTATTGTCGATCAGGGTGCGCACGAACATCTGGTCGACCTTGATCTTGTCGAGCGGGAAGCGAGCGAGATAGCCGAAGGAGGAATAACCGGTGCCGAA
>DBUL01000264.1:2092-12662 GCA_002307905.1 Rhizobiaceae bacterium UBA1291 | reverse complement strand
CTATCTGCCCGCCACCCAGGTGTCGCGCACCTTCAACGTCAATCCGATCGTTCCGGGTGCGCCTCTGATCGGCACGGCGACGGCCGGAGACACACAGGCAAGTGTCGCCTTCACCGCGCCGAAAAGCACCGGCGGCAGCCCCATCACCGGCTACACCGTCACGTCCAACCCGGGCGGTATCACCGCAATCGGTGCAGCAAGTCCCGTCATCCTTACCGGCCTGACCAACGGCACGGCCTACACGTTCACGGTCACGGCCACAAACATCGCCGGCACCGGCTCGTCGTCTGCGGCCTCCAACAGCGTGACGCCGGCTGCGGGCCAGACCATCACCTTCGCCAACCCGGGCAGCCAGAACTTCGGCACGACCCCGACGCTGACGGCGACTTCCAGCTCCGGCCTGACGCCGACCTTCACGTCCAGCACGCCAGCCGTCTGCACCATCACTCCCGGCGGCCTCCTGAGCTTCGTGTCCACGGGTTCGTGCACCATCAATGCCGACCAGGCCGGCAATGCCAGCTATCTGCCCGCCACCCAGGTATCACGCACATTCACCGTCAATCCCATAGCTCCAATCGCGAACCCGGTTTCTGCAACAGTCGCGACAGGTTCTTCCAACAATCCGATCACACTGAACATCACCGGTGGTGCGCCGACCAGTGCTGCCGTAGCCTCGGCTGCGTCCCATGGCGTTGCGGTCGCCTCGGGAACCTCAATCACCTACACGCCGGCCGCCGGTTATTCCGGATCGGACAGCTTTACCTATACTGCCACCAATGTCGCCGGAACCTCGGCGGCTGCGACCGTCAGTATCACGGTCACCGCCCCTGTGCTCGTTCTGACGCCTTCGTCCGGCGGTCTGACGGCGGGCAGGGTCGGCGACAGCTACAGCCTGAGCTTTGCTGCAACCTCCGGTACGGGTCCCTATTCCTTTGCAGTGACAAGCGGCACCCTGCCGACCGGCCTTGCGCTCAACACCGCAACCGGTGTCCTTTCGGGAACCCCGAGCGCGACCGGCGCCTTCAGCTTCACCATTGCAGCGACGGACACCTATGGCGCCACCGGATCGGCAAGTTATGCCCTGACAATCGCACCGCCCCCCGCCGTCTTGATATTTGCGCCTGCCTCCGGCGCCTCCTTGCCCGCGGCCATGGCAGGCGAAGCGTATAGCGCCTCCGTTCTTGCCACCGGCGGCACGGGCGGAATCATCTACAGCCTCAAGAGCGGTACACTTCCGCAAGGAATGATCCTCAATGTCTCGACGGGCGCATTGAGCGGACCGCTCGCGGACGACGCGGAGGTGAAGCGCTACAGTTTCGTCATCGAGGCGCGGGACTCGCTCGGCCAGACCGGAGAGGGGAGCTATGATCTGGACGTTTCCGCGCGCAACGTGACCGTCGGCGACCAGACGATCATTGTCCCGCCGGGAAGCGCGCCGCCGCTCGTCTATCTCAATCGCGGCGCGACCGGCGGCCCCTTCACTGGGGCTGCGATCCGCACAGTCTCGCCCGCGAATGCCGGTAAAGCCGAGATCATCCAGGGCGAGGTCGCGGCACTGGGGAGCGTCACTCCCGTCGGTTATTATCTCAAGTTCACACCGGCCGTCGGCTTCTCGGGTTCGGTCTCCGTCGGCTATGTGCTTCAAAGCGGCCTCGGCACGTCGAACGTCGCGAAGGTGACCTTCAGTCTCAGCCATGACGAAGACACAGTACGAAGCGAAATAGACGGACTGGTCCGAGATTTCGTCGGCACGCGCCAGAGCTTGCTCTCCTCCTCGATCAAGGTGCCGGGACTGTCCGAACGGCGTGCGATGGCCGCGGCCCAAGAACCGGTCACCACCCGGATCTCGCCTTCAAACGAAGCCATGACCTTTGGCTTTTCGACCAGCCTCGCCCAGATCGATGCAGCCCGGCAAGCGGCCAAGGGTAACGCCGCAGGTTCAGTGCCATTGCCGTTTAATTTCTGGATTGAGGGTTCACTGATGATGCACCGAAGCGAGGAGGATGGCGATCAGTGGGGGACCTTCGCAATGCTCTCCGCAGGCGCCGACTACATGATTGGTGAGCAGGTGTTGATCGGCTTCTCCATGCACTTCGACCGCATGACCGACCCGACGGATGGCGACGCGAAGCTTGTCGGCAACGGCTGGCTGGCTGGCCCCTATGCCTCGATCGCGCTCGCCGACAACGTATTCCTCGATACGAGCCTGCTCTACGGCGGTTCGTGGAACGATATCGACACGACCTTCTTCGACGGCAGCTTCGATACCCGGCGCCTCCTTTTCGACGCCGAGCTGAAAGGACAATGGCAGCTGGACGAAAACACGCTCCTGGTCCCCAGCCTGAGGGCCGTCTACCTGTCCGAAACGGTTGATGACTACAGCGTGACCAATGGCAGCGGGTCCACCATCGACATGGATGGTTTCACTGAAGAGCAGATGCGCATGAGCGTGGGCGCCGCAGTTTCAAGACGCTATCTTCTGGACGACGGGGTCACGATCACGCCGAAGCTGGCGATCACCAGCGGCTTCGCCGGAATGGACGGCGAGGGCCTGTTTGGCACCGCGACCGCCGGAATCGAAATTGGTACCGAGACCAACTGGGATCTCGACCTCACCCTGCTCTATGGCATGGAAGGTAACGGTGACCAATCCGGCGGGGCCAAGGCGACAATCCGCGTGCGCTTCTAGCGCAAGCGGATTGGAAGAACCGATTGCTTGCAATTAGCGGTTCCCTGGCCCCGAATGCCGGCTTGTTCGGCGGCAATAGGGGGCCCCGATTTCAAGCATTGGCCCTCGCGGTCGCAGCAAGTTCTCCATCGGCTTTTCGTCTTCATCCTCCCGCATGCCAAGGGTTTGGCCGCGTTGGGGGGCCTTTCGGCAACCTGACGGCGTCATTCGGAGGGCGCTGGTTGCCCGCTCTTCGCCCGCGCCCGTNNCACGCGGCTGATGCCGAGGCGTCGGGCGATCTCGGCCACCGTTATGTCGCCGGCCGCCAGCATGGCCCGGGCGGCTTTCTTGTCGTCTTCGGTCAGCTTCCGCGGGCGCCCGCCCTTGCGGCCACGCGCCAGCGCGGCTTTGAGGCCCTCCATGGTGCGCTCGCGGTTGAGGTCGAGGAAATATTCCGCCATGGCCCCGTGGATCTGCAGGAAGAACCGGCCTTGCGCGCTTTCGCTGTCCAGTTGCTCGGTCAGGCTGTTGAACTTGATGCCGTCGGCGCGCAGCTTGTCGATCGTGCGCATCATCTCGACCAGGGAGCGACCCAGCCGGTCGAGCTTCCACACCACCAGCACATCTTCCGGCCGCAGATAGGCGAGGGCGCTTTCCAGCGCGGGGCGCTTGCTGCCCGCCTTGCCGGACTTCTTCTCCTCGAAGATCTTCTCGCACCCGGCGCGCTCCAGCGCGTCCCGTTGCATGTCGAGATTCTGGTCGGCGGTCGAGACGCGGGCATATCCTATCAGCATGTCAGGATAGTGCGTGGTTACCGTTTTCCGGTCAATAGATTTTCTGACATAGTTATCTTACAAAAGTTTCACCCAGCGGACTGCGATCTGGTGGGGCAGGGGAAGGCGTACGGAAAACGGTCGTTTGTCTATCATAGCCAGAGCCATTCACGTTCCACAGCGGTGTCGCTATGCGCGTGGAAACCACAAACGAACCACACAAGGTGAGGAAGAACCGGTTTATGGGCAAAACGGCAGCAGCCCAATGCCCAACAAGAGATTTTTGTTGCACTTGTCACGTTTTAATGTTGGACTTGCAACTCTAATGACCACATGGAACGTCAACGTGTTGTACAACGCAGAATTTCTCTCCAGACTCACCAATGGCGTCAGGCACCTGATGCCAATCTGGGAAATCTCACCGAATGCCAGTGTTGAGCTTTTGACCATCTCGGAAAACGCCACCTTCCGTATTGATGACCAGGCGCTGGGACGGAACCTCATCGTTCGGGTTCACAGGCCAGACTATCATTCGGAACCTGAGATCCTCTCTGAACTCGCCTGGATCGAAGCGCTGCGACGGGATGGGACCGTCGCCACCCCTCAGCCGTTGGCAGGACGAGGCGGCGGCTTGCTGCAGAGCTTTTCCGACGGCGAAACGATCCGCCATGCCGTCGCGTTCGAATACATGTCCGGCAAGGAGCCGGATGCCGAGTCTGATCTGGTCAGGTGGTATGGCGCGCTCGGTAAGATCAACGCCCGCTTGCACGGTCACAGCCGCAACTGGAAGCGCCCGGACAATTTCACTCGCAAGACCTGGAACTTCGAGCGCATTCTCGGCGAAGGTGCCTATTGGGGCGACTGGCGCGCAGCCTTAGGGTTGACGCCGGAGGGCAGAGAGATCCTCGAGCGTACCCACGCGCTGCTCGAAACCCAGACCGCGACCTATGGCTACGGCGCCGATCGCTTTGGCCTCGTTCACTGCGACATGCGCGCCGCCAACCTGCTGGTCGAGGGCGACCGGCTCGGCGTCATCGATTTCGACGATTGCGGCCTGTCCTGGTTCGCCTATGACTTTGCCGCCGCGATCAGCTTCATGGAGCACGAGCCCTTCATTCCCGACCTGATGGCGGCCTGGCTCGAAGGCTACCGGCGCGTCGCACCGCTCGACGCCGAACACGAGGCGGCGCTGCCGATGTTCATCATGCTCCGCCGAATGCAGCTCACCGCCTGGATCGCCTCGCATGCCGAGACGCCGACGGCACAGTCCATGGGCACGACCTATACCGACGGCACCGTGGCGCTCGCCGAGCGCTATCTGACCGAACACCGTTGAGGAGAGCCCGATGAGCGTTGCCACCAAGGAGATTCTCGACCTCAACCGCTTTGATGCCACTCGCACCGAGGGCTTTCCGGCCGAACTCGCCGAGCGCGTCGCCAAACGCCAGGCCGCCTTCGGCGCTTCCTCCGTGCTCTTCTATGAGCAGCCGATCGAGATGGTGCGCGCCTGGGGCGCCTATATGTATGACGCCGGCGGGCGCCGATATCTCGACGTCTACAACAACGTGCCCTCGGTCGGCCATTGCCACCCACGCGTGGTCGAGGCGGCCGCCCGCCAGGTCGGCGAACTCAACATCCACACGCGCTACCTCAACCGCGTCGTCGAGGCCTATACCGAAAAGCTGCTCTCAAAGTTTCCGGATAGCCTGAGCAATGTCGTCCTCACCTGCACCGGCAGCGAGAGCAATGATCTCGCCATGCGCATCGCCCGCATCGCCACCGGCGCCGAAGGCTTCATCGTCACCGAGGCCGCCTATCACGGCAATACGGCACTGGTGACCGAGATTTCTCCCTCCTCGCTGCGCAAGCGCAAGCCCGCGCCCTTCGTGGCAATCATCCCGGCGCCCGCCCCCCGCGACGGCATGAGCGTCGAGGCGAGTTTCGCCGCCTCGGTCGAACAGGCGATCGCCGAGCTGAAGTCCCGCGGCATCGGCCTTGCCGCCCTCATCATCGACACGATCTTCTCAAGCGACGGCATATATGCCGATCCGGCCGGCTTCCTGAAAGGGGCGACCGATGTCGTGCACCGCGCCGGGGGCCTGTTGATCGCCGACGAGGTCCAGCCCGGCTTCGGCCGCACCGGCGGCGGCTTGTGGGGTTTCGAGCGCCACGGCGTGACGCCCGACATCGTCACTATGGGCAAGCCCATGGGCAACGGTTTTCCCATGGGCGGCCTCGTCACCCGACCGGAGTTCCTCAAGCGGTTCTGCGAGGAGACCGGCTATTTCAACACCTTCGGCGGCAATCCGGTGGCAGCGGCGGCCGGCCATGCCGTGCTGCAGGTGATCGAGGACGAGGGACTGGTCGAGCGATCCGCCACCGTCGGCGGCTATTTCAAGCAGTCGCTTGAGGCCTTGCAGGGCACCCATTCCGAGATCGGCGACGTGCGCGGCGCCGGCCTGTTCATCGGCCTCGATTTCACCGACCCGGCGACGGGTGAGCCGGACATGGCACTGGCCACCCATGCGATCAACCAGCTGAAGCACAACGGCATCCTGATCGGGGCGGCGGGCAAATACGGCGCGACGCTGAAGATCCGCCCGCCGCTCTGCTTCTCCCAAGAGGATGCCGACCTCTTCACCGGCACGCTGGACACGATCCTCAAGGCGCGCTGAGACACCTGAAAAGCTTGCGAAGAAGCCGGGCGCGACCATCGCGCCCGGCTTCTTTCGTCTTCAGCCCATGGCTTCGAGCGCGCCGAGCGATTCCGGCAGGATCTGGCCGCCATCCACGACGATCGACTGGCCGGTGATATAGGCGGCCTCCTCGGAGGCGAAGAACAGTGCGGCATTGGCGATGTCGGCCGGCGTGCCGAGACGGCGGAGCGGCACCGAGGCTTCCATGGCGGCGATATATTCCGGACCGTTGCCTTCGAGGCCTTCCGTCATGATGTTGCCCGGCATGACCGCATTGACGGTGATCTTCTTCGGCGCCAGTTCGATTGCCGCCGTGCGCATGAAGCCGAGCTGGCCGGCCTTGCTCGCCCCATAGTGCGACCAGCCCGGATAACCGGTGATCGGTCCGGTGATCGACGAAGTGATGATGATGCGGCCGGAGCCCGCCTTGGTCATCGCCGGCAGAACCGCCGAGACGCTGAGGAAGGTGCTCTTGAGATTGGTCGAGATGACGTGATCGAAATCGGCCGCGGTCATTTCGCCGAGCTTGGCGGCCGGAAAGATGCCGGCATTGGCGCACAGCACGTCGACGCCGCCATAGCGGGCAACCGCCGCCTCGACCATGCCCTTGCAGCCCTCTTCCGTGCTGACATCGGCAGCGAAACCCGATGCGTTCGGGCCGATCTCGGCGGCAACCGCGTCGGCATCCGTCTGGCTGCGCGACACGACCAGGACGTTCAGCCCGGCTTCCCCGAAGCGCAATGCGATGCCCTTGCCGATCCCGCGGCTGCCACCCGTGACGATAACTGTTTTACCTTGTAGCGACTTCAACATTTCTTGCTCACTTCGTTGTTCTGGACCAAGGGCTCAGTCGCCGATATTGCCCGGTTATTTTGCGCGAGATTAAAACCTAGCCACTCCTGCATCGGCAATTGCCCAAAAGAAATGCAAAGTAATTCTCGTACATTAGGTGGAATTCGGCGACGAATGCAGGACGTCGGCAAGCGTCATTTCGCTTGCCACATCCTCATTGCGCAATGCACAATGAAGAAGAAAATAGATGTTGTAAACCACACATTTTTACGACACACTTCCAACATTATAAGTTCACATGCCGCCACAGCCGGCAAAAAACAGGGGAACGATAATGATGAGACTCTCCAGACGTAACATGATGCAGATGATGGGCGCGGCGGCCTTTTCCGGTCCGCTGGCGAGCGCCACGCGCGCCTTTGCGGCGCGCGAGAAGGAACTGAACATCCTCTGCTGGGAAGGCTACAACTCCGCCGAGGTGCTCGACCCGTTCCGCTCCAGCCAGTCGGCAACCGTCAAGGCCGAGAGCCTGACCAACGACCCGACCATGATCAATCGCCTGCGCGCCGGCGAGACCAAGATCTGGGACCTGATCAACGTCAACAATCCTTGGGCCCGCAAGGTCATGGCGCCGGCCGGCCTCATCAAGCCCCTGCCGCGCGCCGAGTTCGAGCCCTATTTCGACACCATGCTGCCGGACTTCAAGGCGCCCTATCGCTGGGCGATGAGCGACGACGGCAAGGACCTGCTCGGCATGGCCCAGCGCTTCGGGCCCTACAGCTTCGTCGTCAATACCGACAAGGTCAGCAAGGCGACGGCGGAAGAGCAGGGCTGGGACCTGTTCAACGACACGGCCCTCGCCGGCAAGTACGGCATCCAGGAATCCGACGACTGGAACGTCTTCAACATCTTCCTGATCGCCGGCATCAATCCGTTCAAGGAACACACGGAAGAAGAATTCAAAGCCTTCTCCGCGACCGCCGAGAAGGTGTTCAAGGGCGCCAAGATGGTCGGTGACATGGCCTCGCTCAACCAGGCGCTGGTCTCCGGCGAAATCGACCTCTACATGACCGGCGGCACCTATTCCGTCTCGCCGGCCCGCGCCGACGGTTATCCCAACCTGCGCGCCATTACCCCGCTCAAGGGCCCGATCGACGGCAAGGGCGGCATTTCCTGGATCGAGATCACCTCGACCGTCAACAATCCCGACCTGTCGCCGCTCGCCATCGAATTCCTCAAATATGTCCAGGACCCCGAGGTCGCCCACACCGTCGCCTTTGCCGAGGGCACCTTCAACCCGGTCAGCCAGATGGGCAATCCGAAGTGCTTCGAGCTGTTTACCAAGGACGAGCTGGACGCCATCCAGTGGGACAGCCTTGAAGAGGACATGGCCCGCTCGGCCGAGTACGACATCGTGCCCGACTACGACAAGGCACTGGAACTGATGACGGCGGCCAAGCGCCTGCGCGGCTGAGCTAAGCCTGTCCCGACGGAGCAAACCACATGAGCCTTGCGATGATCTCGCCCACCCTGACCGACACAACATCGAAGACCCAGGAAGCAGCCCAGGCCAAAACGGCGCCGGTTCTGCAACTGGTCGATGTCCGCAAGATCTTCGGCGACTTCGCCGCGGTCGACGGCATCAATGTGGACATCAAGGAGGGCGAGTTCGTCACCATTGTCGGACCCTCCGGGTCCGGCAAGACCACGCTCTTGCGCATGCTGGCCGGCATGGAATCGCCATCGCAAGGCTACATCACGCTGCGCGGCGAACTGATCAACGACGTGCCGGCCGACAAGCGGCCGACATGTCTCGTCTTCCAGTCGCTGGCGCTCTTCCCGCACAAGACGGTCGGCGAGAACATCGAGTTCCCGCTGAAGGTCCGCAAGATGCCGGCGGCCGAGCGCAAGGCCCGCGCGCTCGAGCTGATGCGCATGGTGCGCCTGCCGGAACACTATTATTCCAAGAACGTGATGCGCTGCTCGGGCGGCGAAAAGCAGCGCNNGAGCCGCTGTCGGCGCTCGACTACAAGCTGAAGAAGGTGCTGGAGAAGGAGCTGAAGGACCTGCATCGCGAGAGCGGCAAGACCTTTGTCTACATCACCCACTCCCTCGAGGAAGCCATGGTGATGTCCGACCGCGTCGGCGTCATGAGCCGCGGCCGCCTCGTGCAGATCGGCACGCCGGAGGAGATCTACACCCGGCCCGCCACCCGCTTCGTCGCCGAGTTCTTCGGCGAGGTGAACAGTTTCGAAGTGAAGCGCGAGGGCCAGGGCGCCTGGACGCTCGCCGACGGCAAGCCGATCAAGGTTGCGCCGGTCAGCGAGGCGATCGGCGACACGGCAACCGTCATCGTGCGGCCGGAAACCATGCGCTTCGTCACCGGCCCTGCAAGCGCCGACAACCTGATCACCGGCAAGATCTACAACGAGTATTCGCTCGGTTCGCGCATGCAGTACCAGGTGCATTCCGGCGAACGGATCTATCTCGTCGAGGCGGCCCGCACGGCGGTCGCCGGCATCTCGGCAGGCGACACCGTCACCATCGGCTGGGATGCCCGCGACGCCATCGTGGTGGGAGACTGACATGGCAGTTGCGACCCACGAAGACACGGCAGGCCGCGCAAACGCGCTGCCCGCAATCCCCGCCGGCCTTCGCGCCGCCGGACCTGTCGTCATCCTGCTCGTTCTGGGCTTCCTGGCCCCGCTGCTGACGGTTGCGGCTTATGCCTTTGCCACGCCGAAGAGCTTCGACGTCTTCCGCTCCTTCACCTTCGCCAATTTCGCGGCGATCTTCGACACCTCCAACACGGTGTGGATGTCGTTTGCCTGGTCGCTCGCCTATGCGCTGGCAACCGTGGTGCTATTGGCGGTGATCGCCTATCCGATCGCCTATGGCCTCAACCGCATGTTCGGCAATTGGTCGGGTTTGGTCGGCGTGCTCTTCGTTTTCCCTCTTTTCGTTTCGGAGAACGTCCGCCTTTACGGCTGGGTGCTGTTCTTCATCAAGAATGGCGTGCTCGACGGCGGGCTGAAATGGCTCGGCTTTTCCGGCGGCCCGGAAGTGCTCTACACACCCGGCGCCATCCTCTTCGGCATGCTCTATGTCTACCTGCCCTTCATGCTCTTCCCGATGTCGCTCGGCATCGCCATGATCCCCAGGGACCTGGTCGATGCGGCGCGCGACCTTGGGGCCGGCCGCCTGATGATCTGGCGCGAGATCGAACTGCCGCTCGCCATGCCCGGCATCCTGATCGGCATGCTGCTCACCTTCGTGCTCGGCGCCGGCGCCATCGCCGAATCGAAGATCCTCGGCGGCCAGTCGGTCATCACCATCGCCCAGGACATCGAGGTCGCCTTTACCTATGCGCAGAACTGGCCGCTGGGTTCCGCACTCGCCATCCTGCTCGTCATCATCGTCAGCGGGCTTGCCCTCTACGTCCTGTCGAAGCTCGATCTCGACCGAATTCTCGGAAAGAAGTGAGACATGGAAACCCGCTCGCAAATCCGCGCCCGCGCCTTCGTCAAGCTCTGGACCGCCTTCGTCGTCCTTGCCATCTACCTGCCGATCGTCTGCGGGGCGCTGGCCGGCTTGTCCAAGGGGCGCTACTTCGCCTTCCCGATCCGCGTCTTCTCGACCGA
>DBUL01000264.1:0-2078 GCA_002307905.1 Rhizobiaceae bacterium UBA1291 | reverse complement strand
TCTTCGCCTTCTTCGGGGCGCTCGCCTTCGCCCGTTACGACTGGAAGGGCCGCAAGCTGTTTCAGAAGGCGATCCTTCTGCCCGTCTTCTTTCCGCAGCCGGTGCTGGGGCTGGCCCTTCTGCTCTGGTTCAATGCACTCGGCATCAATCCGAGCTGGCAGACCGCCGTCGTCGCCCATCTCGTCTGGATCGTGCCGGTCGTCACCTTGGTCATAGCCATCCAGGTCTACTCCTTCGACCCGACACTCGAAGAGGCCGCCCGCGACCTTGGCGCCAGCCGCTGGTTCATCCTGCGCGAGATCACCCTGCNNGCATCTGGTCGGGCGCGCTCTTCGCCTTCCTTCTGTCCTGGGGCAATTTCCCGCTGTCGCTCTATACCGCGGGCGTCGACTCGACGATCCCGAAATGGCTCTACTCGAAGATGGTCGCCGGCTATTCGCCGATGGTGCCGGCGCTCGGCACCATGAGCACGCTTTCGGCTGCCGCCCTGTTGCTTGCCGGCGGACTTGTCATCATGCTGGTGCGTCGCCGCCAGGCGGAAGCATGAGGATCATCGCATGAGCTGGAAGACCGAACGCCGTTCCTTCTACTACCAGGGCGCACCGGAGCCTGAGGATCCGGTGCTCGAAAGGGGCAAGGTGGCGCTGCTCGTCATCGACATGCAGAACACCTATCTCGATCGCCCGGACCCTGCGACCCTGTCGGCCAGCGACCTTGCCCGCTATCACGCCTGGACACCGTTCCACGAGCGCATGCATGGCACCGTCATGCCCAACAATCAGCGCCTTCTGGAGCGTTTCCGGGCGCTCGGTCTCGACGTGCTCTTTGCCCGCATCGCCTGCCAGCGCACGGATGGCCGCGACCGCTCGCTCAGCCAGAAGAAGCCCGGCTGGAACAACCTGCTGCTGCCGAAGGACGAGGAGGCCTCGCAGATCCTGTCACAGATCGCGCCGCTCGGCGGCGAGATCGTCGTCACCAAGACGACCGACAGCGCGCTGACCGGCACCAACCTGCGGCTCATGCTTGCCAACATGGGCATCACCCACGTTGTGTGCACCGGCATCTTCACCGATCAGTGCGTCTCCTCGACCGTGCGCAGCCTCGCCGACGAAAGCTTCGACGTAATCGTTGTCGATGACGCCTGCGCGGCAGGCTCGATGGATTTGCATGTAAGCGAGCTCGAGCGCATCCACATGATCTACGCCAATGTCATGAACACCGACGAGCTGGTGGGCTATCTGCCGCCCGCGCAAGGATGAGACAGTCGGGGATGGCATACGGCCGAGACTTGTTCAGCTTCGCCCTTCCTGACACTACTTGGCCAATGAAAGCGCCCGAAATCCTCTGTGTCGACAAGACCCTTGCCGTCCGCTTCGCCGCGGAACAGGCCGTGCTCAGTTGGTCCCTGACGCGGCCGGGCTTTGTCCGCGCCGACGCCGTCGCCTGGCTCGAAGTGTCAGAAACGGACCTGCCGATCGGCGTCGATCCGGCGGCCCTGCTCAGCGACCGGCTGACGGCGGCCGGCTACGGCGATGCGGTGCAGCTGATGACCTCGCGAGACGTGAAAAAGCATCATCAGGCCGTGCGGGAAAGCGGGGAAGCGACCGCCTTCTGCCTGGCAACCGTCGGCCTTGCCAATGCCGGCCGCGTCGGCGCGGACACGCCCCATTCGGGGCGGACGGGCACGATCAATCTCGTTGCCCATATCGATCAGCCGCTCAATGATGCAGGCCTGATCGAGGCGCTGTCGATCGCCACCGAGGCGCGCACCGCAGCGGTCATCGATCTCGGCTGGACCAGGGACGGCCTCGTCGTGACCGGCACCGGAACCGACTGCATCGCCGTCGCCTGCCCGGTCGCCGATCGGCGCCAGACCTATGCCGGGCTTCACACCGATGTCGGCCGGGCGATCGGCGGCGCGGTCTACGACGCGGTGCTCGCCGGCGGACGGGAATGGGTGAACGAAAAGACGGACGGACGGCAGGGGAGCAAGCGGCGATGAAGAAACCGAAGAGCGTGCGCCAGGAACGCATCCTGACCGAACTCAACCAGGCGCCGAGCCTGCGCGTGGCCGAACT
>DBUL01000028.1:31224-31531 GCA_002307905.1 Rhizobiaceae bacterium UBA1291 | reverse complement strand
CAAGGGCCACAACAAGATGCGGGTGTTCCAGGAGGAAATCTTCGGCCCCGTGGTCTCGGTCACCACCTTCAAGGACGATGCCGAAGCGCTCGAAATCGCCAATGACACGCTCTACGGTCTCGGCTCGGGCGTTTGGAGCCGCGATGCCAATCGCTGCTACAATTTCGGCCGCGACATCCAGGCCGGCCGCGTCTGGACCAATTGCTACCACGCCTATCCGGCCCATGCAGCTTTCGGCGGCTACAAGCAGTCGGGCATCGGCCGCGAGACGCACAAGATGATGCTCGATCACTACCAGCAGACCAAG
>DBUL01000028.1:27360-31204 GCA_002307905.1 Rhizobiaceae bacterium UBA1291 | reverse complement strand
CCGCATGATCGACGAGACAGACGCGGCGCAGCCGCGGGTGACAGCCACACAGGCCGCGCTCGACTTCATCCGGGAGATCCAGGCGGATCATCCCGACATTCTGTTTCACCAGTCCGGCGGCTGTTGCGACGGCTCGTCGCCGATGTGCTTTCCGGTGGCCGAGTACCGGGTCGGCGAGAACGACGTGAAGCTCGGCGAGATCGGCGGCGTCCCGGTGTATATCAGCGGCTCGCAGTTCGCGGTGTGGAAGCACACGCAGTTGATCATCGACGTGGTGGCGGGGCGAGGGGGC
This sequence comes from Rhizobiaceae bacterium UBA1291, assembly GCA_002307905.1. GTDB lineage: Bacteria > Pseudomonadota > Alphaproteobacteria > Rhizobiales > Rhizobiaceae > Allorhizobium. Next base: position 30,912 of record DBUL01000028.1, on the reverse strand, counting down.
ATGTTCTCGCTCGACAACGGTCGCGAGCGGCGTTTTCTGACGCGGTCGCGATTGTATGCCGGCGGCGATGGCTGTGCCGTTCCTGTCCCAGCGGCCCGGTCGGCCGAATAGGCCCAGACGAAACATCCCGCGGAGCGCAAGCGCCGCGGGATTCACTTTTCGCGACAGCGGACGCGCTCAGGCGGCGCGGCGTGCCGAAACCGACGGGCGATGACCGATGGAGAAGCTGCTGACCTGATCGGNNCATGGCGGCATTCTGCTGGGTTACCTGATCAAGGTCGTTGACCGAGGCATTGATCTCGCCAAGGCGTTGCGACTGTTCGCGGGAAGCGGTGGCGATCGATCCGATGTGGGTGTTGATCGTCTCGATGTTACCCTCGATCTTGTGCAGGCTTTCCCCTGTCTTCAGCACCAGGGCCACGCCGTCGGCGACGTCGGTGGTCGAGGTATTGATCAACTGGCTGATGTCGCGGGCGGCACCCGAGGACTTTTGGGCGAGCTCGCGCACTTCCTGCGCGACGACTGCGAAACCCTTGCCAGCATCGCCAGCACGGGCCGCTTCGACGCCTGCGTTGAGNNCGGATCTTGGTAGACGAGCTTTCGATCCTCTCCATGGCGACGATTGCCTCGTTGACCACGCTCGAGGAGGTCTTGGCGTCCGAGAGTGTGTCAGCCGTCACCTTGACCGCCGTCTCGCAACGCTTGAGAGCGTCATTGACCGAGCCGGTCATCTCGCCAAGGGCTGCGGCTGCCTCTTCCAGTGAGGCTGCCTGGCGTTCGGTGCGATGGGCAAGATTTTCCGAGGCGCCCTTCAGGTCGGAAGAACCGGCGCGGATCGTGTCGGCGCTTTCAGTGATCGTGCGGATCGTGTCTTCCAGGCGCTCGACGGAATTGTTGAAGTCTATGCGGAGATGATCAAGCGACGACACGAAAGGTCGTTCGATGCGAAGATTGAGGCGACCGCTCGACAGGTTCTGCAGACCCGTGGCAAGAGCCGAGACTGCATCCTCCAGTTCCTGGGCGCTGCGAGCCTTTTCCGCCTCGCGCTGGCGGCGCTCGTCGTCGATCTGTGCCCCCCGTTCGACGGCATCCGCTTCCATGCGCTCCTTCTCGACCGCGTTCTGGCGGAAGGATTCCAGCGCGCGCGCCATCACCCCGATCTCGTCGGCGCGACCCGTCGCGTTGATGTCGATCGCTTTGTCGCCCTGATTCAGCCGGTTCATCAGGCTCGCCAGATCCGTGAGAGGGCGGGTGAGGCTGGATGAAACCAGTATGCCGACGCCGCCCATGCAGACGAGGACCGCGACGGTGGTCAGCAGTGCCCACCAGGCAAGTTCGTTGGCGGAGGCGAGTACCTTGGCTTCGTGCTGTCCGACGACCAGAAGGTGGTTTTGGCCGAACAGCGTGACGGGGANNAATAGAAGGAGGAATGGTCGCCCGAAATGGCGAAGGCCGACCCGGTCTCGCCGTTAGACGCGGCCTTGGCGAGTTCCGGGGCGATCTCGGCATCCTTGCCGCCGCTCACTGTCCCGCCACGCACCGTTCCGTCATTGTTGAGAAGGAAGGCGTCGTCGATCGTGGTGCCAAGGCCATCGGGCGCGACCATGGCCGATAGCTTGGATGCGGAGACACGGATGATCACCACACCCTTCTTTACCGTGTCGCCCCACACAGAGATGGCGAGCGGCTTTGCGATCAGGGCCGAGGCCCCGTCCTCACCCTGGGGATAGTCGGTGAAGCCGGAGACATGCGTCTGGTCCAGCGTTCCGGCATTGGCGCGATCATAGATCTCCTTGAGCGCTGCATTCTCCGGATCTACGACGTTCGACAGGAATTCCTTGCCCTTGGTGACAGTATAAACCAGCGTTCCGGCATTGTCGGCGATGATCACGTCACTGGCGTTGGTGTTTTTCCAGACGCTGGCAACGGTGCCATGGAAGCCGGCGTGCCGGACGCCGTACAGCAGCTTGAGCTTGGTGCCGTCCATCGCGACGCGCTCGTCGATCGTCGAGCCGCTCGGTTGGAAGATCTGCTTGATGTCGGTGGCCTCGAGAGGAATGATGTTGACCATCATGTCGGTCGCTTCGCCGATCGCCGTGTTCTGGGCGAGGTCCGAAAGCGACTGCTCGATGCGCCTGATATAGGCGTTAAGGTCCTTCGATTGGGTCTTGGCGACGGATTCAAGCCGTAGCTTGCTGGCTTCGATCAGGCCGCTCTTGCCGACCTGATAGCTCAGGATGCCGACGGCGAAACAGGATACAAGCGTGGCGCCAACGACGAGGCCGGCAAACTTCGCTTTTACGGATGATAGCGCGCCAGTCTTGGCAGCACCCAAATGGTTTCGTGACATTAATTCCCTCCACGGGCAAACAACCCGCGGAGAGTGTCACGAAAATTGCTTACAGTCGGGTTAAGCCCTCGGGGGCTGATCTTGGAGTGAAGGAATGGGCTCAAGGTCCTACGAAGATTAGTCGAACAGGCTGGAGACGGATTCTTCTGCGCTGGTGCGGTTGATCGCTTCGCCGAGAAGATTGGCCGTCGTCAGCACGCGGATGTTGTGGGCTGACTGGACCGCCGTCGTCGGCTGGATCGAGTCGGTGATCACCAGTTCGCGTAGCTTGGAGGAGGTGACACGGCTGACCGCGCCGCCCGACAGTACGCCGTGCGTGATATAGGCGGTCACGCTGGTTGCTCCATTCTTCAGAAGGGCCTCTGCTGCATTGCAGAGTGTCCCCCCGGAATCGACGATGTCGTCGATCAGGATGCAATCCTTGCCGGCCACTTCGCCGATCACGTTCATGACCTCGGATTCGCCCGGACGGTCGCGACGCTTGTCGACAATAGCCAGGAGGCAGTCGAGGCGCTTGGCGAGCGAGCGGGCGCGGACAACACCGCCGACGTCCGGCGAAACGACCATGACATTCTTGGTGTCGTAACGGTCCTTCACGTCGCGGGCGAGAAGCGGTACGGCGTAGAGGTTATCGGTCGGGATGTCGAAGAAGCCCTGGATCTGNNCCGGGTTTGCGATCCTGGCGGGCATAGCCGAAATAGGGGAGAACCGCCGTGATACGCTTCGCCGAAGAGCGGCGAAAAGCGTCGATCATGATGAGCAGTTCCATCAGGTGATCATTGGTGGGAAACGATGTCGACTGAACGACAAAGACGTCTTCGCCGCGCACGTTTTCCTGGATTTCTACGAAAATTTCCTGGTCTGCGAACCGCCTGACACTGGCTTTTCCGAGTGGTACGTTGAGATAATTGCAGATTGCCTCGGCGAGCTGCCGGTTCGAATTACCTGCGAAAACCTTCATTTTGGTCCGCCTGTTGTCATGCTGAGATGGGCGCCTTTTAGCGCCCTTCCCCCCGAATGCAAGTGGTTTGGCGGAAATGCATACCTTTTTCGTGAAAACTTTCTAACAGCTGCGTTTCAGCTGCCGTGCGATTGGCGCCATGCTGTGTACTGGGCGATCGTTTTCGTGCCGATCTGCTGCATCAGCGAGGCCGGGACACCGGCCCAGGGATCGGTCGCGGCAGAGGGCACCTTTTCCTCGC
>DBUL01000028.1:3539-27288 GCA_002307905.1 Rhizobiaceae bacterium UBA1291 | reverse complement strand
CCGGGGCGAGCGCGGCGACGTTTTGTTGGGCTGATGGCGCTGGCTGTGCAGGCTGAGAAGGCGAGGCGGATTCCGCGGTCTGCATGGGCGGTTGCAGTTGAGCCGGGGGAGCGCCGAGCGTTTGCCCGCTCGGACTGGGCGCTACCGGATAACTGTCCTGATTGCCGTAGAGCGGCGGAGAGGCGACCGGATTGCTCTGGCCGGAGGCGAGGGCGGCGGCCTGGGCCTCGAGAGAATTTTGCGGCAGCTGTGGGTATCCCTGCTGGGCGAGCGGCGCGCTTTGGCCGTAGGACGGTTCCGTATAGCCGTTCTGTTGGCCCCGGGACAGCGCCATGTCGCTTTCGCTCACAGGCTGGCCGCCATCGCCGATTTCCATGGGTGGCACCAGCGCTTCGGGCGTGTTGCAAGCAGTGAGCGTCGCCGCTGCGATCAGGCCGGCCGTCGCTGTTCGGGAAAGTCTCATATTCGCTGCCGTCCTCGTGCACCTCCGTCGGATTAGATGAGGATAACCTTAAAATCCTATCAATTCCTTAGAGTGCCGGGTGTCGCCGACGGTCTTGCCTGCCGAAGTTGTCCTGCGCTACCGCGCAATCAGCTCCAGCGGGTGGCGCGAAAGGGGGCGCGGGGCTTCGGCGGTGGTCAGATAGGTGTGGCCGAGGGTCATGGCGGTATCACGTTCGCTGTCCATAATGATCATGTGCACGAAGAGCGTCATGTCGGCCAGGATTGGCTGCGCATTGCCGGAATGGAACATCTGGTGCTCCATCCACGAGGGCGAGAAGCGGGCGCCGAGAGAATAGCCGCAGGCATTGAGCCGATGGCGGGCAAGGCCACGCTCGTCGATGATGCGGGCATGAGTCTCGAAAATGTCGCCGAAGGTGTGGCCAGGCCGCAGAACCCCCTCGATCGCCTTGATGGTCTCGTGGCATGCGGCATAGAGTTCGCGATGGCGCGCGCTTGGCTCGCCGATGACGATCGTGCGCATCATGGCGGCATGATAGTGCGCGCTCACGCCCGCCCATTCGAGCGTCAGTTGGTCCTTGTCGGAGAGCGTCCGGCGACCGGCCTTGTAGCGGCACAGGAGTGCATCCGGTCCCGAACCGATAATGAATTCGTTTGCCGGATAATCGCCGCCGCCGGTCAGGACCGCGCCTTGCATGGCGGCGAGGATGGCGGCCTCGTCGCTACCGGCTTTGATCAGGGGGAGGGCTGCGTCGAGCGCGTCGTCTGCGAGTTCGGCCGCCCGCGTCACATGGGCGATCTCCGCCGGGCTCTTGATCAACCTGAGTTCGCTGACGAGATAGGAGGCGTCGATGATCTCGCAGAAACTGGTCAGCTGATTGTCGATGAGGCGCGCGACGCGTCCCGTCATACCATGGGTGTCGTATTCGATCCCGATCTTCGCCCCAAGCAGATCCATCTCGCTCAACAGGTTGCGCAGGTCCATTGTCGGGTCGGCGTTCACCCGGTCGACCCAGATGACGATGTTTTCGATGTTGGATGTCCGCTTCGCCTGACGCAGGTCGGCCGAGCGGGTGAGTAGCGTCATCGAGCCGTCTGCCTTGACGATCAGCGTCTGGAAGAAGCAATAGCCGAAGGTGTCGTAACCGGTCAGCCAGTACATGCTTTCCTGGGCAAACAGCAGCATGGCGCCGAGCTTCTGCTCGGCCATGCGGGCCGTCAGCCGCTCCAGGCGAGCGGCGTATTCGCTCGCGTCGAAATGCATGGCCATGTCAATCCTCCCTTATGGCGATCGCGGAAATCTGTCGTCCGTAGTCCGGCTCTCCTGCATGGGTGGTGCGGCGATAGGAATAGAAGGCCTCGGGGTCGGCATAGGTGCAGATTCCGAGGCTGTGGGCGCGTACGCCGGCGTCGGCCAGGCGNNAGGCCCTGCAGATCGAACATGGCATGGCCAGGCTTAGGTGAAGGGCGGAAGAACTGGGTGAAGTCCGGGTTTTCATCGAGAAAGCGGTCGACGAACTCCGGTCCGACCTCATAGTTCTCGCCACTGATCGACGGGCCGAGACAGGCGGTGATCGCCTCGCGCCGCGCGCCGAGCGATTGCATGGCGAGAATCGTGTTTTCCAGCACGCCGCCGAGCGCACCCTTCCAGCCGGCATGGGCGGCGCCGATGATGCCCGCTTCGGCATCGGCAAACAGCACCGGGCCGCAATCGGCGGAGAGCACGCCGAGAATGACGCCCGGGGACGCCGTCACGAGGGCGTCGGCCGTGGGGCGGTTTCCGTCGTAGGTGCGGTCCACAACGACCACGTCCGGCGAGTGGATCTGGTGCACCGTTGCCAGCTTCTCTGGCTCAAGGCCGAACCAGTCGCTGACGCGGCGGCGATTTTCGTGAACCTTCTGCCTTTCGTCGTTGGAGCCGAGGCCGACATTCAGGCCGCGGTAGATGCCTTCCGAAACGCCGCCCTTGCGGGTGAAGAAGCCGTGGCGGATGCCCTTGCTCTCGGCATCGGCAAGTAGCGGACTGGTGATCGGGTCGGGCAAGGGGTGGTCCTGCATAAGCAGCCTCCGAGGCGGTGGGTGGGTGATCGATTCGACCGCCTCGCCCCTGAAAATACTAGGGAAACAGAGATCTCGCCGCAGATTCAGCCGCCGCGATGGTGGCTTATCGCCGCCGCCCCTGTCAATTGGCTCCCTTAAAGGGCGGCAGAGCCATGGCTGGACTGGAAATCGCCATGACCTTGAAAAGCTCGCCCATGCGGCCCTCGCCAGCGCTGGCCAGTCGCTCGACCGCCTTGACGATCTCGTCCTGGGTCTTGGCGTCCTTGCCGCGGCCGAGCGAGGCCGCACGGTCCTCGATGCCAAGGCCGACGAGGAAGTCGCCCTGATACATGCAGCCGTTGACTTGAACGCCGGTCGCCAGTGCGGTGCGGGCGAGGTTTTCGAAGTCGACATGGCTGGTCAGGTCCGCCATGCCGGGATGGGCAAGCGGTGGGTCGTACTGATGCGCGAGGACCGCCTGGAGCGTGTCGCCGAAACCGCTGACCATGTGGCCATAGTCGATCACCAGCGCCGTTCCGTGACACTTCAGCAGGCGGTCGCAGAGCGTTGTCATGACTGCCTGACGGGCAGGGGCGATCTCAAAGATCTCGCCATCCGGTGGCGCAATCTGCCGCTGCGGCAAAACGGCCGGATCCAGCGTCGCGACGCCAGCGGCAAAGCAGAGTTCGCCATCCGAATCGAGCCCGACCATGCGTTCGCGCCAGCCGGTCGGGGTCTTGACGAACTGGCGGATGGGAATGGCGTCGAACAGTTCGTTGGCGGCGATGAGCGTAAAGCCTTCCGGCACTTCATCGAAGCTCGTGTGCCAGGCAATTCGGCCTGAGTGCGTGGAAAGCGTCTGGCGCTGCACGTCCTGCAGGGCCGGGCTCGTCTCGACGAGGTGGATGGTTGCCGTCTCATAGAGACGCGGTGCGAGCCGCGCGATCACGCGCAGCATGTCGGCCATCATCGTGCCGCGACCGGGCCCGATCTCGACGATGCGCGCATCCGCAGGTTCGCCATGGCGCTGCCAGGCGATGACCAGGAAGATTCCGACCATCTCGCCGAACAACTGGCTGATTTCGGGCGCGGTGACGAAGTCACCGGCCCGGCCGAACGGGTTGCGCGTCCTGTAGTAGCCGTGCTCGGGATCTGCGAGGCACAGGGCGAAATAGTCGGTCACGCTCATCGGGCCGCTGGCCAGTATCAGGGACTTGATTTTCTCGGCGAGGGCAGTGGTCATGCTGGGCGCCTCATGTTCGCTTCACGGCCGCGGATCTGCGGTGCGCCGGGCCCTCACAAGCGCCCAGGCGCCAGCGGCAAGCATCGGCACAGACAAGAGCATGCCCATGGTTAGCCAGCCGCCTACAAGATAGCCGAGTTGCGGATCCGGTTCGCGGAAGAATTCGACGGTGATGCGTGACAAGGCGTAGAGAATGACGAAGCAGCCGGTGACCAGGCCCGGCGAACGGAAGCCGCCGAGCAGGCGGCCGACGACCTGGAGTACGAGGAAGGTCAGCAGGCCTTCGAGCATGGCTTCATAGAGCTGGCTCGGATGGCGCGGAAAGGGGCCGCCTGTCGGGAAGACCATGGCCCAGGGCATGTCGGAGGGGCGTCCCCACAGTTCGCCGTTGATAAAATTGGCGATGCGGCCGAAGAAGATACCGAGCGGCGCGACGCTCGCGACGATATCGAACAGGCTCCACAGCGGGATGGCGTGGCGCCGGGCGAAAAAGACCATGGCCAATGTCGCGCCAAGGAAGCCGCCATGGAACGACATACCCCCGTTCCAGATCTCGATCACGCGGATCGGATCGTCGAGGATCGCGGCGAAATCGTAGAACAGGATGTAGCCGATGCGCCCCCCGAGTACGATGCCAAGCGCTACCCAAACGAGGAAGTCGTCGAGATGGGAAGCCGTGCAGGGCGGGGTGTCGTTTGGCCACAGTTTCGGATTGCGCAGCATGCCGCGCGCAACCAACCATCCGAGCAGGATTCCGGCGACATAGGCGAGGCCGTACCAATGGATCGCCAGTGGGCCGAGGGAGAAGGCCACCGGATCGATCGCCGGAAAGGTCAGTATGGACATGAGTTCGGCGGCTGAGGACAAGGTGCTCTTTCTCCAATGTTGCCGGAAAATGGCGTTCCGATCTGGCACGGTCAAGATGGAATCTCGTCGCGCGGCCGTTGCGCCCGAGCGCGACCGCGAAATTCGCTTGCAACGGCCCGGTTGAATACCTAACTCACTTTCTGTTACCGAGGACGCCGTCCAGGGGATCGAAAGCAAGAGGAGCCACAGCCATGTCGACCGGCCCGAACCGTATTATGGACGATTTCGCCAAGCTTATGACCGATGCCGCCGGCGCGGCCCAGGGCGTGCGCAAGGAAATGGAGACCGCCTTTCACGCGCAGGCTGAGCGCTGGCTGAACGGGATGGATGTCGTCAAGCGCGAGGAATTCGAGGCTGTTCGCGAAATGGCGATCAAGGCGCGCGACGAGAACGACGCTCTCTTGAAGCGCATAGAAGCCCTTGAGGCGAAGCTCGCCGCCAAAGCCAAATAAGCCATCAAAGTCGTACTGGGCCGCACTTGCGGTTTCATGCAGGCAGGAAAATTGCCGGTTTTTCGAGGCCTGTCGCGGCAATCCGCGGCAGGTCTTTTTCGTCGTTGCGCTTGTTTGCGCCGCGGGCTGGCGCCCGTTTCATACAAGTTATTTTTCCACATGCTCGCGGAGAGAAAAAAGCCAATGGGCAGAGTCGCTTAAGGGCGACTGCAAAGGTTATGCCGCTCGGCTGTCCACAGACCCTTAGGGCAAAACGCCGGTCAGGGGCTGGTACTTGGTCTTCGCCATTATACACTGATTTTAAATGATGATTCGAAACGGACCTTCGCAAGTTTCGGACAGGGTGGGTGTTTTATCCTGGGGTCCAAAGGGAATCATTCCCAGTGTTGTTTCCGGTAAAGTTGTCTGTGTCCTTCGGTGTTTCCACTCGAATATCGCATTCACTCCGGTCAAGAAGGTGCCGCATGAGCCTCATGGAATTGGAATTCGAACGACAGTCCAACCCGGTCGATATGATCGAATTCGTCGCTTCGAACAACGACTGGTCGTTCGAGCGCTCCGGCGAGGACGAACTCGCTATGACGGTCGCAGGCCGCTGGGCCGACTATCACGTCTCCTTTTCGTGGATGGAAGAGTTCGAGGCGTTGCATCTCGCGTCCGCGTTCGACCTGAAGATTCCGGATGCCCGCGTCAATGAGGTCATCAAGCTTTTGTCCTTCATCAACGGCCAGGTGCTGATGGGACACTTCGACATCTGGCGGCATGAGGATGTGGTGATCTTCCGCCAGTCACTTCTGCTTGCCGGCGGCGCCGAGCCGACCAACCGCCAGGTGGAAGTCCTGCTGTCCAGCGCGGTCGATGCTTGCGAAGCCTATTTCCAGGCGTTTCAATTCGTGGTCTGGTCGGGCATGGACGCCAAGAGCGCCATGGACGCAGTTCTGTTCGAAACGGCGGGAGAAGCCTGAGAATGAGCTATTCGGCGATGGGGCAAGTGGTACTCGTCGGCGCCGGCAATATGGGCGGCGCCATGCTGACCGGCTGGTTGAAGAGCGGTGTCCCCGGTTCTTCGATTACGGTGATTGATCCGGGCCCCTCGGAAGCCATGCTCAAGCAGATTGCTGATGCGGGTGCGTGCTATACCAAAGAAGCGACCGCAGACCTCAGGGCGGGCATTCTCTTTCTCGCATTGAAACCGCAGGTGATGGGGGCAGTTCTTCCGACCCTGATGTCGCTGGTCGGGCCACGGACCGTCGTGGTCTCTGTGGCGGCCGGCAAGACGCTGGCTTTCATGGAACAGCATCTCGGTGCCGCCGCCATGGTGCGCGCCATGCCGAATACGCCGGCCATGATCGGGCGCGGCATAACTGGCGCCTTTGCGAATGATGCCGTCAGCACCGAACAGCGCGACATCGTCCATCGCCTGCTCAAGGTTTCGGGGCCGGTCGAGTGGCTGGACAACGAGGACCAGATCAATGCGGTAACGGCCGTGTCCGGCAGTGGGCCGGCCTATGTGTTTTATCTCGTGGAGTGCATGGCTGAGGCGGGCCGCAAAGCCGGCCTGCAGGCGGACCTGGCCATGCGCCTCGCACGGGAAACGGTCGCGGGGGCTGGTGAACTGCTTCACCAGTCCCCCGACGCCGCCGCGATACTGCGGCAGAATGTGACGTCGCCAGGCGGCACGACCGCCGCTGCCCTTTCGGTGCTGATGGCCGACGGTGGCATGCAGCCGCTGTTCGACAAGGCGATCGAGGCGGCGCGCAAACGTGCCGAGGAACTGGCCGGATGAGCGAGACCACCAAGGTTCAGCCAGAAATCAGCTATGTTGATTTCGAGAGGGTCGATATTCGTGTCGGCACGATTGTCGAGGCGGAACCCTTTCCTGAGGCCCGCAAGCCGTCGATCAAGGTCAAGATCGACTTCGGCCCCGAGATCGGCATCAAGAAGTCCTCGGCGCAGATCACCGTGCACTACACGCCGGAGAGCCTGCTCGGCCGGCAGGTGCTCGGCGTGGTCAATTTCCCGCCGCGTCAGATCGGTCCTTTCCGATCTGAAGTCCTGACGCTCGGATTTGCCGACGAAAACGGTGCGATTGTGCTTGCTGCGGTCGAGCAGCCGGTGCCAAACGGCATGAAGATGATGTGAGACGATGTCGCCGCGTCAGTGGATGTCGCGGCTGACTGGGTCGCTGACCGTGAAATGGTGGAACACAACCTTGAAGCCGGCGCGCTGCGGCGAGCAGGCCATCACGCCGACATTCAGCTTCTCGAGTTCGGGCGGAAAATAGGCGAGCCGCGCCATGCGCCACGGTCCGGCGGGCTGTACGCGATATTGCACGAACATGGCATCTTCCAGCCGGCTCACGCGGATATCCAGCGCACCGGAAATACCCTCAAGCGCAAAGGCCGACCAATCGGAGCTCCCGTCGACGGTGACCACCGTGCTCAGGTGGCAAAAGCCATCAGTGAATTCGATCCCGCACTTCAGCCAATTGTTTTCATCGTGGCGGACCATCAGGCCTGCCTGATCGTAGAGCGTCTCATAGTGACCGCTAAAGCGTGTCTCGACTGTGAACTCGCCCTTTCGCGCAAGGTGGAGGAAATGGCCGCTGTCGTGGTGGAAGCCATAATAGGTCTTCTGCCAGAAGTCGGTTTCGTGACCGGTGGTGACATGCAGCCCCTCAGGGTCCGCATGCGCGCTCCGGGGCGGATTGAGCCAGGTCAGGGCGTTCCAGTCGGTCGACACGGGTAAGCTTCCTTGAGTGATTGTCAGGCCGGCACGCGGATCGTCGCGCGCAGCCCGCCGAGCGGGCTGTCGCTTAGGGTGACATTTCCACCGTGACTGCGGGCGATGTCGCGCGCAATCGCAAGGCCGAGGCCGGTGCCCGAAGCGTCGAGATTGCGGGCCTCGTCGAGGCGGAAAAAGGGCTTGAACACATCGTCGCGATAGTCGGCGGGGATCCCGGGGCCGTCATCGTCGATCACGATGGTCAGCCATTTCTCACTGTGTATTGCCTCGAGTTCCGCGCGGTTGGCGTAGCGGCGGCTGTTGGAGGCGAGGTTGGCAACGAGCCGCGTGAAAGCGTTGGGCCGCACCGCGACCTCTTCGTCTCCCTCAATGCGATAGGTCAGCGCCTTGCCGTGCAGCTCGAAATCCGCCTTGAGCTTTTCGAACAAGTCTCCGAGCTTCAGCCGTCCGACATCCTCTTCCGCCTCGCCGCGGGCGAAGGCCATATAGCCTTCGAGCATGGTCTGCATATCTTCTACGTCCTGGTTGAGGCCCTGGAGGTCGGGTGTGTCGCCGGCGAGCGCCAGTTGCAGCTTGAAGCGGGTGAGGATGGTGCGCAGATCGTGGCTGACGCCGGTCAGCATGGCCGTGCGCTGTTCCATCTGCCGTTCGATGCGTTCGCGCATCAGGATGAAGGCGAGGCCGGCGCGGCGCACCTCGTCAGCCCCCCGCGGGCTGAAACCTTCCGGCGGCCGCTGGCCCTTGCCAAAACTTTCGGCTGCCTTGGCCAGAGACAGGATGGGGCGGATCTGGCCGCGCAGGAAGAGGGTGGAGATGACGATCAGTACCAGCGACGTGCCGACCATCCACAAGAGGAAGATGTGGGTGTTGGAGGCATAGGCTGAATTGCGCCGGGCAAAAATCCGCAGTACGCCTTGATCGAGCGCGATGCGGATCTCGACAAGGCGGGAATCGCCGACCGTGTCGATCCAGAAGGGCTTGGCGATCATGTTTTCGATTTGGTCAGAGAGAATCTGGTCGAGGATCGAGAAGAACGGTTTCGGCCGCGCCGCCGGAAGCTCCCCGTCGGCCTCCATCGAGACCGTCATGTTCAGCTTGTCCCGGGCGATGCGCACGACGTTCCCGAAATCCTCCTCGCCCGGATAGGCCTCGATCAAGGCGATAATCGCGGCGATGTCGCGGGTGACGGCATTGGACATGCGCTCCGTCACCATCTGCCAGTGGCGCTCCATGAAGACAGCGGCCAGCACGGTCTGGAGAATCAGGATTGGCAGGATGATGATCAAAAGCGAACGGGCATAGAGCCCCGTTGGCAATTGATGCCTCAGCCAGCGCGACAGGCCCTTGAGCCCGCCGGGGGAGCGATCATTGTCCCTGCGGATGCTGTCGAACAGCGTCATCTTTCCTTCGCTTCCGTTGGGGCGCCGCCGGCGCTAGTCCATGCTCAACCGGTAGCCGATGCCGCGCACGGTCTGCAGCCAGACCGGATTGGCCGGATCGTCCTCGATCTTGCGGCGCAGCCGGTTGATCTGCACGTCGATGGTCCGCTCGCCGACTTCGGTATCATTGCCGATCAGTTCGTGACGCGGAATGGTGTCGCCGGCGCGGGTGGTGAACAGCAGCATGATTTCTTGCTCGCGATCGGTGAGCTTGATGACATCCGGCCCCCGCTTCAGTTCCTTGCGCAGGATGGAGAAACTATACGGCCCGAACATGACCTGCTCGATCTTCGGCTGGTCGGCGCTCAGGTTGCGCTTCAGGATGTTGGTAATGCGCAGCACCAGTTCGCGTGGATCGAATGGCTTGGCAAGATAGTCATCGGCGCCGGCCTCGAGCCCGGCGATACGCGATTCAGCTTCCGAACGGGCGGTCAACAGGATGACGGGGATCTTCTTCTCTGCGGCAATGCTGCGGGTCAGCGACAGGCCGGATTCGCCGGGCATCATCACATCCAGCACCAGAAGGTCGAAGTGCAGGCCTTCCAGCTTGCGCCGCGCTTCGCCGGCGTCGGCGGCCACGGTGACGCGGAAACCCTGCTCGGACAGATAGCGCTGCAGCAGGGCGCGGATGCGCGTATCGTCATCGACGACCAGGAGATGGGGGGCGTCATCCGGAATGAAGATCTTGCGCGCCATATCAGTCGACTCCGGCCGTGTCCGCTCGCGTGGTGCTTTCCGAGCGGCTCATTCTTTCGAGGAAGCTACGTACCCCCTCGCGCATTTCGGGCGTGAAGCCCTCCATGGCGCCGGCAATGCGCTGCGACTGCGGCTCGGACAGCGCCAGTGCCAATTCGCGACCGGCCAGCGTCGGGTAGAGCCGGCGCTGGCGGCGGTCGGCCGGGCCGGCCATCTGGCGGATATAGCCGGAATCGATCAGTTCCTTGAGCACGCGGGCGAGGCTCTGCTTGGTGATCTGCAGGATGGCGAGCAGATCTGCAACCGTCATGCCCGGCCGACGGCTGACGAAATAGACGACGCGGTGATGGGCGCGACCATAGCCGATCTTGGCGAGGATTGCGTCTGGATCCGAGACGAAATCGCGATAGGCGAAGAACAACAGTTCGATCGTCTCGAAATCGATGGTCTTGTCGTCGACGACCGGCATTTCCGGCAGTTCTTTCCTGGCAGCCTTGCCCNNGGTCGCGAAACCTGCCGCGGCAATGGCTGCCGTTCCTTCCTGATGAGTGCAATACGGCCGTTAGGCCGGCACTCGTTTTGCCGTAAAACTAAGCGTAGACGCGCAAAAACTCCAACGAAATTACCCGGATCGCACAGTTTACCCATGCGAGGCCGAGCATTTGAGATTTACNNTTTACCGGGGACGTGTTATGCGCAGCCTGCGCGAAAACAAGGAACCGACCCATGGGACAGATGCAGGCCGGGATCATTCCGGTAACCCCTTTCCAGCAGAACTGTACGATTCTCTTCGACAGCGATACGCATGAGGGCGTGATCATCGATCCGGGCGGCGATGTCGACGTGATCCTGCAAACGCTGAAGGAAAACGGCATCACCCTGAAGGAGATCTGGCTGACTCATGGTCATATCGACCACGCCGGCGGGGCAGAAGAACTCAAGGAAACGCTCGGTCTCAAGATTGTCGGACCGCACAAGGACGACCTTCCGCTGCTGCAGAAGCTCGAGCAGCAGGCCCTGATGTTCAACGTGCCAATGAAGGTCCGAAACGCCATGCCGGACCGCTGGCTGGAAGAGGGTGACAAGGTCTCGTTTGGCGAACACGAGTTCGAGGTCTTTCACTGCCCGGGCCATGCGCCGGGCCATGTTATCTTCTTTAACCGGGCACAGAATTTTGCCCATGTCGGCGACGTGCTGTTTTCCGGCTCGATCGGCCGGACGGACTTACCCGGCGGTGACCACCAGACCCTGCTCAATTCCATCCGCGACAAGGTGCTGCCGCTTGGCGACGACGTCGGCTTCATCTGCGGTCACGGACCGGGCGGCCGGATCGGAGAGGAGCGCCGCACCAACCCCTTCCTACGCGGCATCTGAGTGCTGCACCTGGCTGAAACGAAAAATGCGCCGGCGGTGCGGCGCATTTTTCACTTGTTTGTCCCGTCTCAGCCGGCGGTGCAGAAATGCGAGCGGCCGTCATAGCCCATATAGGTGCCGGAACGGGCGTTGAAGCTGCGGTAGCGGGCGGAGCAATAGTCGTACCATTCCGCCGACCATGGCTCGACGGCGGCGCCATAGACCGGGCGGGGTGCCGGCGGGTAGTCGTCGACATAGACCGGCTCAGGCTCGACATAGACGCGACGCGGTGCCGGTTCCATATAGATCGGTTCGGGCTCGATGTANNCGGCGCCCGTGACCAAGCCGGCGGCAAGGCCCAGCGCACCGGCGGCGAGCGCGTCGTTATGGTGGCGGCGATAGTAGTCGCCGGCCACGGCCTGGGTCGAAGCAGCGATCGGCGCGGCAGCAAGCGCGACCGCCAGCAGGGAATATTTCGCAATGTTCATCATGGCTATGCCTTCCTATGGCCTGCAAATCGACTTGCCCGCGTTCTGGTGGGCAATGTGGGCACAGGGTAGGGAGCATTGGCTGAACGCAGCCTGAACGAAAAAACCCGGCAAAGCTGCCGGGTCGCAATGCAAATGCTAGAGCGATTGCGAAAATCAGTCGGAAACCTGCAGGTTGACTGCCTTCGGGCCTTTGCCGCGACGATCGGGTTCCGTGTCGTAGCTGACCTTCTGGTTTTCAGACAGGCCCTGCAGTCCGGAAGCTTGGACGGCGGAAATGTGGACGAAGATGTCTGCTCCGCCATTATCAGGTTTGATGAAGCCAAAGCCCTTGTCGGTGTTGAAGAATTTTACGATGCCAGTCTCGGCCATGCGTCAGGTCCTTTTCTCTCTGCCCAGTGTCGGCGGGGCAGCATTGCAATGTTACCCGTAACCGGGTGCTCGACAGGCATTTCTCGATATTTGAGGAAAGGGCCCCTGTTACCGCAAGTCGCCACCACAAAAGCAAGTATACTTGCTTATATGGACGATAACCTGCCCGGAACTCTTAGCGTCTCCGGCACGCATGTATTATAAGGTCTTCCCGCTCGCAAAATTGCCCGAACGCGCGAAGATTGCTTGGTTTATAAAAAATTGGCAAGCGAAAGTTTTGCAGGCGATTACTGGGGCTCGATCATCAGACGCCCGGCAAAAGCTGGGTTTTTGGCCTGTTCCGCGAAGAGTTTTGTTGCACAGGCATAAATTGCATCGCCAGCGATGTATTTTTTGGTCAAAACCCTCCCTCTTTTGAAAAAGTTCGCGCGTTCCGGCCTTGAAAAAATCGGCGCTAGGCCACCGCTGTTCGCCGCCTGGTCCATTCAGGCACCAATTCAACGAGCAGCATGGCAGCAAAGATCAGGCCGCAACCGGCATAGCCTATCGATGGCAGCGTCTCGGCCAGGAGGATTGCCCCGAACAGGGCGCCGAAGAGGGCCTCGGACGACAAGAAGATCGCCGCTTGTGGCGCGGTGGTATAGCGCTGGCCGATTATCTGCAGCACGAAGGCCACGCCGGAGGAAAGGAGGCCGGCATAAAGGATCTCCGGCAGGGCCGCGACGATGGCGCTGGTGCTGATCGGTTCCAAGGCCCCAGCGGCGAGGCCGGCGCCGCCAGCGCATACGGTGAACTGCACGGTGGCGAGCGCCAGCGGTCGCTCGCTAATCCTGACCGCGATCGGCGTGAGCGTTATCTGTATCGCGATGAAAATCGCGCAGAGAATGACAAGGATGTCGCCTTCGCCAAGAGTGGAGAGCGATCCGCCGTTTAGCAGCAGGATTCCGATAACTGTCAGCAGCGCTGCCGGCCAGATGATCCAATGCGGGCGACGCTGAAGGAAGGCTACCGCGATCACCGGAACGAGGACAACATAGAGCCCGGTGAGGAAGCTGGCATTCGTGACGCTGGTCGATTGGATACCGATCTGCTGAAGGGTCTGGGCGGCCAGCAGGGAAAGACCGACAAGCAGGAACCAGCCATAGTCGCGAAGGGCGAGAGGTTTACCGGTACTCCCCGCCTCGCGGAGGGCGAAGGGTAGTACGGCGACAGTTGCCAGCGCGAAGCGCAACGCATTGAACCAGTTGGGCCCGAGCCATTCCATCGCTTGCGACTGGGCGACGAAACCTCCGCCCCAGATCGCTGCGGCGAGAAGCAGGACGAGATTGGCCTGGATGCGAGACATGGAGTTCCGGATTGCGCTCGAACGGAGGATGACGAGGAAATCGACGCGTACCAGCTGCGTTCGATCTCGACAAGGCGGATCGTGCATGCCGGGCTTCGGGCCTGAAGTCTGAGCCTGGGCGGTCGGGAAACCGGCCACGATGCGCAACTATCGTTGGTCTGAGCTTACTGTGTTGTGGCGCGGCTTATGCGCAGGAGCTGACCGTCTACCTCGTCGGTCACGAGCAGGATCGCGCCGTCCGGCGCAACCTTCACGTCGCGCAGTCGGCCGTAGGATCCCTCCAGCAGACGTTCTTCGCCGAGGATCGCGCCGTTCTCGTCACGCTCGATACGCGCCAGCAATTCATACTTGAGCGCCGCGACAAGGAAGTCGCCTTCCCATTCGGGGAACATCGCGCCGCGATAGATATCGATCGCACCTGGCGCGATGGAGGGATCCCAATAGTGGATGGGCTGCTCATAGCCCTCGGACGACTGGCCAATGCCGATTTCCGCGCCGGAATAATGCTTGCCGTAAGAGATCACCGGCCAGCCGTAATTGCTGCCTGCCTTGAGCACATTGATCTCGTCGCCGCCGCGCGCGCCGTGCTCGACGGTAAAGAGCGCACCGTCGGAGGGATCAATGACAATACCTTGGGGATTGCGGTGACCGACCGACCAGATTTCGGCCAAGCCCGCGGCGCCACCGAACGCATTGCCATCTGCCGGCGTGCCGTCCGGATTGACGTGCAGGATCGAGCCGGCGTGATCCTTCGGATCCTGGGCGCGCTCCATTTCGCCACGGTCGCCTATGCCGAAGAACAGGGTGCCGCCCTCGGCAATCGCAATGCGCGAGCCGAAGTGCTGGCTTGTGTTGGTGAAACGGTTCATGACGAACAGCCGTTCGACTTCATCCAGTTTCGTCTCATCGTCAGAAAGCCGGCCAGCGAAAAGTGCCGTGCCCTGTCCACCATCCCCCGGCACCGAGGCCGTGAAATAGAGCTTTCGGCTCGACACGAAATCTGGCGACAGGGCAATGTCGAGCAAACCGCCCTGGCCGCCGACGAAGAGTTCCGGCAGGCCGGCAATCGGCGGCGATGCCATGCCGTCGCGCACGACGCGCATCCGACCAGGGCGCTCGGTGACGATATAGGCCCCATCGGGAAGCGCCTCCACAGACCAGGGATGTTCTAGCCCGCCGACGATTTGGGTAACCTCGATCTCAACCTTCTGGGTCGCGATGCGCTCGGCGGCAAGCGCTGGCACCGCAGCCAGCGCGGCGGCAAGGCCGATGAGGGCGATCGACGGGACCGTGCGCACGGGGTTTGCTGCTGCTTTGCACTTTGCCATGTCAGAGCTCCTGTTATTCATCGAACTATCTGGGGAGCGATGGCGCTTTAGCAAGTGCCGCTGACATGAACGTGAGAACAGAGCGTGCCGTTGCTAGTCGAAAAAGGGCGCATCGTTCGTCCAGACCGGCACCGGGTGCTCAGCCTTGGCTTTCAGATAAAGACCATCGGCGATCAGGATAAAACCGCCGATCGAGATGGCCGCGATCAAGACGGCGAAGGCCCGCTCGGCCGGTCCGAGGCGGCGCCAGAGCGGAGGGCGCCTATACTCCATGGCGCTTCACCTTCACGTCCAGCATTTCTTTCAGGCTGCGGCGCCAGAGGGCCAGGCTGCCGGCGGCCATCGCGGCGAAACAGAGCATCATCAGGCCTAGCAGAATGTAGCGGTCGGCAAGGGTCTCGGTCGCGAAGTAGGGCAGTCGGATGGGGTGGGTGATCAGAAGGGGTGCGACCACCGGCGTAGAAGCTGTCGCCATCGGGTCTACACTAAGAAGGCTCTCCGCCGCCGGTGTAGAAGCTGCCGCCGCATGTCCGGCAGTTGCCAGGCCTGTCAGCAGTGTGGTGTTCGCCAGCATGCCGAAAAACACGAGACGACCGCGTTGGACGATTCGATGGAACCAGGGACGCGCGTGTGAGATATCGTCTTCCGGAAACATTCGTCTTTCCTCGCATTTCAAGGGTCTAATGCGAGGAGAAAAGTCTTGTTTCTGGGCTTCTCGGGGACCGAATTACGGCATCAACCGGTATTTATCGTGACGATGTCAAGGCAGGATCATTCCTTGGGACACGATGCCTGCGGCGCGNTCCCTTAGCGCCTCTTTCCGAATATGCGGGCTGGACGCGGCAGACTTTCTCTACGTGGAGTCACTGTCATGTGCGGTTGAGCCTGTCCTTGCGCGGGGGAGTTGGCGGCGGGCTCCCCCGGCGGCAGAAGCATTTCGGGGAACTCGGCGTTGAAATCGGTCGGCGCCAGCTGCGGCCGGGCGAGGGCATAGCCTTGCAGCAGGGTTACGCCGAGTTCGAGGCAGAGGTCCACTTGCCAGGTCTCTTCGAGCCGCTCGAAGATCGGCTCGATCCCTTCTTCCTGCAATTGGCGCACGATGACCCGCAGCAGGGCGAACCCCGCTGAGTTGTGGAGGTAGTCACGAACCCAGTCGCCGTCGAAGCGAACGAAGTCGGGCCGGAGTGCCAGGACGTCCTGGATGTCGTGCTCGCTTGCCTCGTAATTCGACATGGAGACGCGCAGGCCTGCTTGTCGGAGCTGATCGACAGCGCGTTCGATCACCTTGCCGTTACTGGCGCCCGCAGAGAGGTCGCAAACGATGCGCTCAGGCGTGAGGGCTGCTTCGTGGGCTATGAGACGCATGCGGTCCAGCTCGTGGCGGAGTTCCACGGTGCCAGTAAAGAGAAGCGGTTGGAAGCTGACCAGAACATTCGAGCGCTCGCGCCGCAGAAGGCCGGCATTGAGGATGTGAATGCTGCGCAGCAGGCTGTCGACAGCGGGCAGGTCTTGCGGTTCCACCAGAGGAAAGAACTGCGAGGGTGGATAAGTCTCCCCGTTGCGTTCGGCTCGCACCAGTCCCTGGAAGGCGTGGATATCGAAGACACCGTCAGCCACTCTTTCGAAAATCGGCTGGAGGGCGGAGCGCAGCACGAAGGGTCCATAGGCGATCGACCATGCGCCTGCGGCATTGACGAGCTGTGCATAGATGCTGTTCGTGGTCATCGGTTTGGCGCCGTGTTCGCGTCGTGATTGTCTCTTGAAACTCTCGCACGCAAGTTTATCGCGGAAGACTTACCTCCCGATTAAGAAAGACTTAAAAATGAAAACTTCGGCGATTGCCGCCCTTCGGCCGCTTTCCGCTTGAAACGGCGGAGCGATTTCGCCATAGAACTTGAACCTGGGGCCTTGGCCGATCGAGGTTCCGCCGATCAACAGCTTCAGGACAATCACAATGGCATTCATCGCCGACGCTCTATCCCGCGTAAAGCCCTCCGCAACCATCGCAGTCTCGCAGAAAGCTCGCGAGCTGAAGGCCAAGGGCCGCGACGTGATCGGCCTCGGCGCCGGCGAGCCCGATTTCGATACCCCGGACAATATCAAGAAGGCTGCGATCGACGCGATCAACCGCGGCGAGACGAAATACACGCCGGTTTCGGGCATTCCGGAACTGCGTAAGGCGATTGCCGAGAAGTTCAAGCGCGAGAATGGCCTCGACTACAAGCCCGAGCAGACGATCGTCGGTACCGGCGGAAAGCAGATTCTTTTCAACGCCTTCATGGCGACCCTCAATCCGGGTGATGAAGTCATCGTGCCGGCACCCTACTGGGTGTCCTACCCGGAAATGGTAGCGCTGTGCGGCGGTACGCCGGTGTTTGTGTCGACCAAGCAGGAGAATAATTTCAAGCTGACCGCCGCGGAACTCGAAAGTGTCATCACGCCGAAGACCAAGTGGTTCATCTTCAACTCGCCGTCCAACCCGTCGGGTGCGGCCTATAGCCATGACGAGCTGAAGGCGCTGACCGACGTGCTGGTCANNTGATCAAGGCGATGGACATGATCCAAGGCCAGCAGACGTCCGGTGCCTGCTCGATCGCCCAGTGGGCCGCCGTCGAGGCGCTCAACGGGCCGCAGGACTTCATTCCGGCCAACAAGAAGATATTCGAAGGCCGCCGTGACCTCGTGGTGTCGATGCTCAACCAGGCCAAGGGCATCGTCTGCCCGTCGCCGGAAGGCGCCTTCTACGTCTATCCGTCCTGCGCCGGGCTCATGGGCAAGACCGCTCCTTCGGGCAAGGTTATGGAAACGGATGAGGACTTTGTCAGCGAACTGCTGGAATCGGAGGGCGTAGCCGTCGTGCACGGTTCGGCCTTCGGCCTCGGCCCGAACTTCCGCATCTCCTATGCGACGTCGGAAGAGCAGCTGGAAGAAGCCTGCAAGCGCATCCAGCGTTTCTGCGCCGCCTGCAAATAAGCGCGGCAAGAGACGGAATCAGAAAGGGCGGGGTCTCGCGGTCCCGCCCTTTTCGTTTCCGTGGTTCCATGCCTTCCTTCAGGTCGCGGCCTTTGGGCGCGGAGCTAGTTTTGCCGGAGCGGAGGCGACACGGTTCCGCTCGCGCCACAACGCCGGCAGGCTCAGGAGTGTCAGCGACCCAAAGGCGATGACCGTTTTGGTCAGATCCGAGAACGCACCGAAACGGCCGTCAATATAGAAGACGCCGTAGACGATGAGGACGTGCCAGACATAGATCTGCAGCGAATGGCGGCCGAGCAGTTGGAGATAGCTCAGCGAGAAAAGGCCGGTGAGCGTCGAGGCGATCTTTCGGATCACTGCATTCTCATGACGCGGGCCGGCAATCAACAGCCAGGCGAGGCCATAGGCGACCGCCGCGAAGTTCAACAGGTACACCGGACCGAAATCGGCTCGGACCTCCATCAAACCGAATTTCTCAAGTACGAAGCCAGGCATCATGCCATGGGCGGTCGCGATGCGCAGGGGCAGGAAAAAGGCACAGACTGCGAGCGCCGCCTTGGCGATGAAATCCTTGCGCGGGTCGAAGACGCGTGTCCACTCGATCTTCTTCATCGCGGTCAGCGATCCGGCGACAAGGCCGGCGAAGAAGACGATCTGCCAGCCGAACAGGTTGAACGCTGTGCGAATGCCTTCCTTTTCCTCGCCGCCTTTCAGCCAGTCATTGACCGGATAGGTCACGATGCGCTGAAGGCCGAGCTGGGCTGCCATCCAAAGGAGCACGGATATTATGGCCACGGTCTTCCAGCGGCCCTGAATACAGAGCCAGATGATGGCCGGGGCGAAGAACATGTAGACGATATATTGCGGCAGGATGTCCATGAAGGTCGGCTGGAACAGGAAGCTCGCAATTGTGGCAAGCCGCAGCGGGTCGTCGATGCGGGTTGCTCCGAGCCAGTTCGTCCAGATCGCCGCCGCGCCCGGCAGAAGGAGCTGCAGGGCGAGAATCACCAGCACGATCGCCATTGCATAGCGGTAGAGTTCGAAGACGCGCGACCAGATGCGGTCTCGAGCCGGGGCATAGCCGTCCTTCAGCATCTTACGGGCATAGACCATGCCTGTCAGCAGACCGGATAGGAAGACAAAGCCCTGCGCATCCTCGACGAAGGCCAGGTTGCGGTGGTTGATCTGGACGAGCCAAAGGCCGCCGGTAAAGACCAGATGGTTGATCAGCATGAAGACCAGAAAATAGCCGCGCATGCCGTCGATAACGTCGAGTCTCTTCAAGTTCGGCTCCCGAGTTTGCCCCCCGCGACCCGCGGGAGCTTTCTGGTCGGGCATCTTGGTGAGAATGGGGCGAGCCATCGACCAAGCTTTGGACCACATCTGGAGAAAGCGGCAAGCGCAGGAAAAGTTCCCCCTTTTCCAGACGGGCAAAGTCGTCAGAGGCCGAGGAATGGGAGCATGATGACGGTGGCTGAGAGGGAGAAATGGGTTATCCCCGCGAAAGCGTTGGCCTCGGCGTCATTGAGGTGAACGCCGCAGCAATCCGCGTGATAACCACTATGACCGGTCTTTGCGGGTGACATCGTCATACCGGTGGATCAAGTCCGGCGAGGCCGAGCGATTGAATTGATCCCTCCGCTTCGGGTTTGCGGATTGCAGCGCTTGATGCGATACTGAAATCCAGCACAGGAAAGGAGGACATCATGACCAAGGTTGCCTACGAGATCGTTCCCCACGACGGGGGATGGGCCTACAAGCTCGGCGACGTGTTCTCCGAAAGCTTTGCCAGCCACGACGAGGCCCTGGAGGCAGCGCGCATCGTCATGCAGGAGCAGCAGGTTGGCGACGAGCCGGTCAAGATCAGCTATCAGGACGAGAAGGGCAAGTGGCATTACGAATACAGTGACGGCGGTGATCGGCCGGAGGTGGAGATCGTTGATCGCTATCAGTCTGATGAGAGGCCGATCTAGCCTATCGTTCGCACGCCCAGTGACTGGGCGAACCGGAGCAGGTAGCCGTCCGGGTCCTGCACGAGGAACTCTTGAGACCCGGTTTCCTCAATCTCACCAATGCGATACCAGCTTTCGCTCGGCTCTTCGAAGAGGGGCCAATCCATTTTACGAAGGGCTTCAAGTATTGATTCAAGATCGTCCGTGGCGATCTGGAAATTGATGCCGCGTCCGAAGGGACGCTCGAGCCGCCCAGTCTGCCAGTTGCCGTTGATTTCACACAGCATGACATGCGCGCCCTGCCGCTCCAGGTAGGCGAACTTCGCCTGCCGCCGCTCGTAGGCAATGCGAAAGCCGAGGCCGCCGCACCAGAATGCGAGGCTCGCCTCAATGCTGGAGACATCGAGTTCCGGCACGAGCGGCGCAAAGCCGCCGGTGGGGCCGCTGCCGGTTCCCGCTGACGCATCGCGCTCGGTGCGTGAGAGTTCTGTCATCGGCGGAGCCTCATTAAGATAGGTGGTCGCGCCGGCTGGCCACCAGGTCCGGATAGTGCCGTGCCGGTCTGTCCTAGCACATGCCTATGCCACCGCCAAAGGCGAAAGCCCCGCTCTGGGTTGCCAGCGGGGCTTTCGTAGGTCTGAATGTGCCTGGGCGTCGTGTCAGGCGAGCTTCGGATAATTCGTATAGCCTGCCGCGCCGCCGCCATAGAATGTGGCTCGATCCGGTTCGTTGAGGGGGGCGTCCACCTTGAGACGTTCGACGAGATCGGGATTGGAGATGAAAAGCCGACCGAAGGAGACCATGTCGGCCCGTCCGGAGGCGACGGCCTCAATCGCCATCTCGCGATCGTAGCTGTTGTTGACCATCCATACTGCCTTGCCGCCCTTGGCGTGATAGGCCGTCTTCAGCGCCGCCCAATCAAAGGGCAGGTTGTCACGAGGGCCGCCTGTCGCGCCCTCAATGACGTGGATGAAGGCGAGATCAAAGGCAGCAAGCTTCTCCACCAGTAGATTGAACAACGGCTGCGGATCCGGATCGGATACGTCATTGGCCGGGGTCACCGGTGAGATTCGGATGCCGGTTCGCTCGGCGCCGATCTCCTTGACAATCGTGTCCACCACTTCGATCGCGAAGCGCGTGCGGT
Organism: Rhizobiaceae bacterium UBA1291; assembly: GCA_002307905.1. GTDB lineage: Bacteria > Pseudomonadota > Alphaproteobacteria > Rhizobiales > Rhizobiaceae > Allorhizobium. The sequence goes on along the minus strand of DBUL01000028.1, from coordinate 6,389 downwards.
TCTCAATCGATCCGCCATAGGCGTCCGTGCGGGTGTTCGAATTCGAACGCAGGAACTGGTCGATCAGGTAGCCGTTGGCGGCATGGATCTCGACGGCATCGAAGCCGGCATCGACTGCGGAACGCGCTGCTCTGCGATAGTCTTCAAGGATGCCGGGTATCTCGTCCAGGCTCAGCGCGCGGGGCTCGGAGGTGTCGGTAAAGCCACCAGTGCCGTCGTCGTTGATGATGAATGTCTTTGACTTGGCGCGGATCGCCGAAGGTGCAACCGGCTGGCCGCCATCGGGCTGCAACGAGGTGTGCGATACCCGGCCGACATGCCAGAGTTGCGCGGCAATGCGCCCGCCAGCTTCATGAACCGCCGTGGTGACGCGCTTCCAGCCATCGATCGATTCCGGGAGGTAGAGTCCGGGCACCTGGGCATAGCCCTGGCCTTGCTGGCTGATCGGCGTACCTTCCGAGATCAGGAGACCGGCCGAGGCACGCTGCTGGTAGTAGGTGACATTGAGGTCGTTGGGGACCGCGCCCGGCGAGCGGTTGCGAGTCAGCGGGGCCATGGCGATGCGGTTGGAAAGCGTGATGCGTCCGAGTTGGATCGGATCGAAAAGGCTGGTCATGAATATCTCCAAATTGGCCGGCAGTCTGAGAGGCGATCGCCGGCACCCAGCATCTGGGGCCTCACAGCACCTTGTTCAAGGTGTTGAGGAATGCGCCAATGGTATCGTCGTTGCGACGGTAGAGAACCCACTGGCCGACCCGGGTGGACGTGATCAATTTGGCGCGCTGCAGGGTCGCGAGATGAGCGGATACAGTTGACTGCGACAGTCCGCAGCGCTCGAACTGCCCTGCACTGACGCCTAGAGTGAGGGGGTGAGGCTGGGCGGCGAAATGAAGCTCAGGCTCCTTGAGCCATTTCAGCATTTCGATTCTTGCGGGGTGTGCAAGCGCTTTGAGTATCTCTTCCAGATTCATCGGCAGTGATCCGTGTCCGCGTTTGCCATTGCACATAAGGTAGGAATTCGGTGCGTCAACGCACGCACGAGCGAATGATCATGAAAAAGTGTCCAATTTTGGTACAATTCATTCTTGAGTTTTCGCAGGTCGGCGGGATGCTTCTTCGGTTCATGACAAAAAAAGAGGGCCACCGGATTGCTCCAGGGCCCTTTAATTATGAAGGTCAAAAACCTCCAGAGGGGAACAGCTGGTGCGGTGGAACTGGGAGGAAAAAGCCACCGTGTGCATCAGCTATGTGCGATATGGTGGTTTTTTGTGCAGTGAACAATGCATTTTAATGCAGGTCAGATATGCGCCCACCGCAGGTCTTAACTTCTCGTTCTGCGGTGAGCGGCCTAGAAATTCCAGTTGCGGGCTTTTGCCACGATGAAATCGCGGAAAGCCTTGAGTTTCGCCGCGTTCTTCATCTCTTCCGGGTAGCAGAAATAGGTGTCGAACGACGGGACATCGGCGTTGGTGACAAGCTGTAGCAGCCCCGGATCGCGTCCGACAATATAGTCAGGCAGCATGGCAATACCGATCCCGAGCAGGGCAGCACGCTTGATCGAGGTCAGGCTGTTGATCTGCAGATGTGGTTGGCGAGGATTGTCCGAGGTGCGACCGGCCACTTCCAGCCAATTCACGTCGAGCAGATATCCCGGTGCTGGCTCGCCGAAACTTATGATGCGGTGGTTGTCGAGATCCTCGATCGACTGCGGCTCGCCATAGCGGTTGATGTAGGAGGGGGCCGCGTAGACGTGCATGTGCACGGTGAAGAGCTTGCGTTGGATCAGGTCCGACTGTTGCGGCTGGCGCAGGCGAATGGCGCAGTCGGCGTGGCGCATGTTGACGTCCAGTTCCTCGTTGTCGAGGATCAGCTGGATCGACATATCGGGATAGAGCTGGAGGAACTCCTGGATCTTGTCGGTGAGCCATCCCTGGCCAAGGCCGACGGTGGTCGTGACGCGCAGCTTGCCACTGGGCTTTTCCGTCGTCTCGGTCAGTTGCATCTTGACCGTTTCGAGCTTCAAGAGCACGTCATGGGCGGTGCGATAGAGCAGTTCGCCCTGTTCGGTCAGGATCAAGCCGCGCGCATGCCGGTGGAACAGCTTCACGCCGATCTCCTGCTCGAGTGCGCTGACCTGGCGGCTGATCGCCGACTGGGACAAATGCAGTTTGTCGGCTGCGTGGGTGAACGACCCCGCTTCCGCTGCTGCGTGAAAAATACGCAGCTTGTCCCAATCCAATGGCATGCGCCCCCCTCTTCTGATGGTTATTCCGCGGCTTCGGCCCTGACGGGTGCAGCAGACAAGAAGCGCTCGGCTTCGAGCGCTGCCATGCAGCCCATGCCGGCGGCGGTGACGGCCTGGCGATAGATGTCGTCGGTCACGTCACCGGCGGCAAAGACGCCGGGGACATCGGTGGCGGTCGAATCCGGCGCCGTCCAGAGATAGCCGTTGGACTTGAGCTTCAGCTTGTCCTTGAACAGCTCAACGGCCGGCGCATGGCCGATGGCGACGAACACGCCGTCGATCGGCATGTCGGTGATCGCGCCGGTTTGGGTGTCGCGTAGCTTCACGCCCGAGACGGACGGGGGCATCGGCGGCTTGGCCGGCGTGCCGGTGATCTCCGCCACCTCGGTGTTCCACATCACGCGGATATTCTCCTTGGCGAACAGGCGCTCCTGCAGGATTTTTTCGGAGCGAAACGAATCGCGGCGGTGAACGACGGTGACCGATTTGGTGATGTGCGAGAGATAGAGCGCCTCTTCGACCGCGGAATTGCCGCCGCCGACAACGATGACGTCCTTGTTACGATAGAAGAAGCCGTCGCAAGTGGCGCAGGCGGAAACACCAAT
>DBUL01000028.1:0-3475 GCA_002307905.1 Rhizobiaceae bacterium UBA1291 | reverse complement strand
GGGCGAGCATCTGCTCCATCAGCCAGGGACCCTGGATCGGATCGGCGAAGCCCGGATAGTTCTCGACGTCGGTCGTGATCATCAGCTGACCACCCTGTTCCATGCCGGCGATCAGCACCGGCTTCAGCATGGCGCGGGCGGCATAGATCGCTGCCGTGTATCCGGCGGGGCCGGAGCCGATGATCAGCACCTTGGTGTGGCGGGCGGTCATGGTGATTCCTTTCGAAGCGGGCAAGAGAGGCGCGATATAGGCGTGCCCGCCGCTTGTTTGTAGCCTCATTTATGATCGGTCTATGCATTTATTCAAGGTCAGCATTGCAATACCAACAAGGCAATGCGTCGCATGGTAATTTTTGTGCTCAAGGTCGACAGATTATTGCCAATCCTGGCGATTCAGCTAGATATCGGGAATATCTGTCATGAAAGGTCAGAGCGTGTTGAGAGCCGNNTGGACGCCATCGATCTTAAGATCCTCAAGGAGCTGCAACGCGACGGTCGCATGACCAATGTCGAATTGTCGGAACGAGTCGGCATTTCGGCGCCGCCATGTCTGAGGCGCGTGCGCAAGCTGGAAGAAGCGGGCATCATTGAGGGCTATCACGCCATGCTCAACGCCCCGAAGCTTGGTTTCGACCTCGTCGCCTTCTGCATGATCGGCCTCAAACACCAGTCCGAAAGCAATCTGAAGGCGTTTGCCGCTGCCACCGACAGTTGGCCGATGGTGCGTCAGGCCTGGATGGTGTCGGGCGACAGCGACTTCCTGCTGCATTGCGTGGCCGAAAACCTGACCAGGTTCCAGGACTTCGTCATCGAGGTGCTGACGGCGAACGAACATGTGCATACCGTGCGCACCATGCTGACGATCCGTCAGGTGAAGAAAGTGGGGCTGGTGGAAATTTGAGCTCGAGGACATCCGTCGCTAAACGAGCCGTGAGCAGGAGAGAATGCACCACCGCTAGCTGCGCGAGATCCGATATTTTTGGACGCTGTTTGCGTACCGCGGGAGCGTTGTTGACGGGTTTGGTCTAAGTTATGGTCACTGATCGTCGGCTCTTCGCTGACGAGAGCGGAAAAGGCCATGTCGGGCGCTCCGAGAGCGGTGCAATTGCATAAAGAGGTGAGGATTTGTCTATCTGGTCGAACTTTGTTCGGAAGCTTGGAAAGAAGCGTCTCCGCTTCATCGGCAATGTGCGTCGGCTCTTCGGCCTGGAATATAGCTCACCTGTAACCGAGGAAGGCGTTTTCGATTTGGTTCGGGGAAAGCGGGTTGCAGTCGTCGGAAACGCGAAATCTCTTTCTGACACAACCTTTGGAGAAGAGATCGACGACCACGACCTGATCCTTCGCTTCAAATATGCACCAATCCCGTCCACTGCCTCCCACGGCAGCCGCACCGACGTGATCGCCACGAGCGCCATACTGGAACGTTCACTCATGATCGAGCGAGGAGCGAGCCATATTTTCTGGATGTCGCCGCCGCGAAACGCCTTGCCGCGCTGGATCGTGCGATTGCCGTCCTTTTTCCTTTATCCGCGAGCGCGCCATCAGGCCCTATGCGCCAAGGTCGGCAACCCGCGGCCGACAAGCGGGTTGATGGTGATCGACCTGCTCAGCCGTTCGCCGTGCAAATCGGTGGACCTCTACGGTTTCGACTTCTATCAAAGCGGGTCGTTCTCCGGACAGCAGACCAAAGAAACGACACCTCATGACTACGATGCCGAGGAGGACTTCGTCTTGCGCCTAGTGCGTTCGGACCCTCGTTTCTCGCTCCGGCGATCTGAACCGGTTGCATAAACAGGAATTCTGCATGAGCCGTACCATGCAGGCCATGTCATCAAAGCGCGTAGTCGCACTTGGGAGGTGAAGCAAAGGCCCGGCCCAGGCCCACTCCGAGTTCCGCAAGGCGCTCGACTAGCACAGGCCGACCCTTAATGGCCACGAGCGGCTATCGCCAGATCGTAGACATGACCAAGGTTGCGATCGGCGGTCGTTATTGCATCTTCGATTGCCTTGGCGATGTTTGTTTTTTCAGTGTCCGAATAGGCCCATTTTGAGGGGGCAATGAGGACCTCATCTAATTGCTCCGAGGAGACAAGCCTTTCCGGCGCAAGTCCAACGTCTCGAATTAGCATTTCTACCTTCCACGAATTTGAATCCAGACCGACAAAGGGGATTCCGGCGGCAAGTGAGATGCAAATGGCGTGGAAGCGACCGGTCAAATGTAATGGGGAGCCATATATATGCTGAATGTAGCTCTTCTCATTTCTTGGGAAGTAAGCATTTCTGTGGAAGAGGCGGAATAGGCCAGCATGGGCGTACCTTAGAGCGGCGCGGGCAGTCTTCACTACAATCGGTTGATAGGGCTTTTTTCCCATAATTGTTGTCGTGATGGGGCAAAACAGAACATCGCGATGCCTTGCAGATAAGTCGATCAACGCCTGCCGCTGGCTACCCAAAACTGAGTCCCCGACGATTATTGGCGGGCAAATTTCGGCACCGCCGACGGGTTCGATTTCTTCGGCAAGCGAAAGGTCGTGCATCCACTCGACCTCCCGCCCGATTAACTCGCTAATTGACGCTGCGCTTCTTGAATCACGCGCTGATATAAATGAGAGTTTCTCGAGATACTTTTTCCATTCAGGAGGATTTTCTTGGTAGATTGCGTTCAGGAGGACGATCGGTTTTCCTCTGGCTGCTTCATGTTCGGTGATTTTCAGCAGGTTTTCACCATGCACACTTCCGTGATGTAGCGTTCCCTCGCCATTGATAATTATAACGTCAGCTTCGCCGATGCCTTTGAGCAGTCCTGGGTCTAACCACCATTTTGCCTTCAATCCTGCCCGGGCTGAAATTCGAATGCTGTTGGCATTCGCGTGTTTCTCCAGAATTCGAACGACTCTTTGACAACCAAAATGGTTCGTGGTGCTCGTGTCGTTTAGGAGTGCGGCTTTTATCAGCATAGGGAAAATCTATCGTCCCTAGCAATAAGGTCTAAAACATACATCTGCTCAGCCTTGTAATCTTGCGGCGTTGTTTCCAATGTCTGCTCGCCGGTTAGGAATTGGGAAGCGAAAAGGTCAAAGCCATATAGTTCAACCTTTGCCCATTGTGAACGGCAGTTTCGATCGATCAGCATCAGGCCTGTAGTCGGTCGATTGGAGGCACCGTCCACAAGTTCTGAATGGGCTTGTGGATTATGCCCTTCCCGGAAAAACTTCGTCAGGTCGGTCTTCAGCCGTTAACTCCGCCTTCAACATGCCGTGCCGGCATAGATGTGGCAATCACCCCGACTCTCTGTTTATAAGCACACTGGTTCTCCCGATTGAAGAGGGCATCGGCATGCCTCGAAAAAAAAGCAGACTCGAACGGTTGCTGTCGTTCAATCAGCATCGCAAGCGCTGGGGTGCGCGCCGGCATGCGGTAGCGGTCGAGGAATTCGGGGCGCTGAAGTCGACACTGATTAGTGGGGCAGCGG
>DBUL01000069.1:13433-27219 GCA_002307905.1 Rhizobiaceae bacterium UBA1291 | reverse complement strand
GGTCGACGACAGTTCGATGTTTTCAATCGTCGCCGGACGGCATCCGGTGGTCGAACAGGCGCTGCGCCGCCAGTCGGCGAGCCCGTTTATCGCCAACGACTGCAATCTCTCGCCGTCCGAGACCGGTTCGGACGGGGCGATCTGGCTGCTGACCGGCCCGAACATGGGCGGCAAATCGACCTTCCTGCGCCAGAACGCCCTGATCGCCATCCTGGCGCAGATGGGCTCCTTCGTGCCGGCGGGCGCCGCCCCCNNTCGCCTGTTCTCCCGCGTCGGCGCCTCCGACGACCTGTCGCGCGGCCGTTCCACCTTCATGGTCGAGATGGTCGAGACGGCGGCCATCCTCAACCAGGCGACCGAGCGCTCGCTCGTCATCCTCGACGAGATCGGCCGCGGCACGGCGACCTTCGACGGCCTGTCGATCGCCTGGGCGGCGGTCGAGCATCTGCATGAGGTCAATCGCTGCCGCGCGCTGTTCGCCACCCATTTCCACGAACTGACGGTGCTTTCGGAAAAGCTTGGCCGCCTTTCCAATGTCACCATGCGGGTTAAAGAATGGGACAATGACGTCATCTTCCTGCACGAGGTCGGTCCAGGCGCCGCGGATCGCTCCTACGGTATCCAGGTGGCGCGTCTCGCCGGCCTGCCGGCCTCGGTCGTGGCGCGGGCGCGCGATGTGTTGACCCGCCTGGAGGATGCCGATCGCAAGAACCCGGCAAGTTCGCTGATCGACGACCTGCCGCTTTTCCAGGTCGCCGTGCGTCGCGAGGAGGCAAAGAAGGCGGGGTCTTCCAAGGTCGAGGAAATGCTGAAAGGCCTTGATCTCGACGACATGACGCCGCGCCAGGCACTCGACGCCCTCTATGACTTGAGGAAACAACTTGGCAAGCCTTGAGGGCTAATATCCCTGTCCAAGGCGCCCGAAAGGCGTTATAGCGCCATCCGTCGCCGGCCTTAGGGCAGGCCGATAAGCCGAAGAAAGCATGCCGCAGCAATGGCCATGACCGAACTCGAATACGGCGACCTGCTCGACGTCGCCGCCCTCAAGGCCGATTGCGAGGCCGTCGCGCTCGCACATTCCGGTCACCTGCTTGACATCCGGGGCGGGCTGTTGCCGATCCTCAAGAAGGTCAGCGCCGACGGCCGGGAACTGGCCAGGGAAAAGCTGTTCCAGGATGGCAGCGGGATCAATTGCGCCCGGCGGATCTCGTGGATTCAGGACCAGTTGATCTCGGCGATCTTCGATGTGATCGTGCGCCATGTCTATCGCGACAAGGCCGACATGGTTGCCGTCTCGGCGGTTGGTGGCTATGGCCGAGGTACGCTGGCGCCGGGTTCGGATATCGACCTCCTGTTCCTGACACCACCCAAGTTGACGGCCGACATGCACAAGGCCGTCGAATTCATGCTCTACCTGTTGTGGGACATCGGATTCAAAGTGGGTCATGCAACCCGCACAGTGGATGAGTGCATGCGGCAGTCGAAGGACGACATGACGATCCGCACCGCCATTCTGGAGACCCGTTTCGTCTGCGGCCAGGAGGCACTCGTCACAGAACTACAGCGCCGCTTCGACCAGGAAGTGACCAGTAACACCGCCCCGGAATTCATCGCCGCCAAGCTGGCCGAGCGCGACGAACGCCACCGAAAGTCCGGTGACAGTCGCTATCTCGTCGAGCCCAACGTCAAGGAAGGCAAGGGCGGCCTGCGTGATCTGCAGACCCTGTTCTGGATCGCCAAATATCGCTACCACATTCGCGACGCCGGCGATCTCGTCCGGCTTGGCGTGCTTTCCCGCCAGGAATGGCGTCTGTTCGAGAAGGCCGACGACTTCCTCTGGGCGGTGCGATGCCACATGCACTACCTGACCGGCAAGCCGGAGGAACGCCTTCATTTTGATATCCAGCCCGAGATCGCCCGCAATCTCGGCTACCAGCCGCGCCCCGGCCTTTCCGCCGTTGAGCGCTTCATGAAGCACTATTTCCTGGTGGCGAAGGATGTTGGCGACCTGACGCGGATCTTCTGTGCGACGCTCGAGGAGCAGCAGGCCAAGGCCGCGCCGGGCTTGAGCGGCGTGATCGGGCGTTTTGCCAATCGCGCCCGCAAGATCCCCGGTACGCCGGAGTTCATCGAGGACCGCGGCCGCATTGCTCTGGCCGATCCGGACGTCTTCAAGCGCGATCCGGTGTCGATCATGCGACTCTTTCACGTCGCCGACCTGAAAGGGTTGGAATTCCATCCCGACGCCCTGAGGGCCGTGACCCGCTCGCTGGCGCTGATCGACCACGATTTCCGTGAGAACGAGGAGGCGAACCGGCTTTTCCTTGCTATCCTGACGTCGCGCCGTGATCCGGGCTTCGTGCTGCGGCGGATGAACGAGGCTGGCGTTCTCGGCCGCTTCATCCCCGAATTCGGCAAGATCGTCTCGATGATGCAGTTCAACATGTATCATCACTATACGGTCGACGAGCATCTGATCCGCACCGTCGAGGTGCTAGCCGAGATCGATAAAGGCAACGCGCAGGAAATCCATCCTCTGTCGGCCAAGGTGCTGCCAAGCATCGAGGATCGCCAAGCCTTCTATGTGGCTGTCCTGCTGCATGATGTCGCTAAGGGGCGACAGGAGGATCATTCAATCGCCGGCGCAAAGGTGGCGCGAAAGCTCTGCCCGCGCTTTGGCCTCAGTGCCAAGCAGACGGAACTGGTCGCCTGGCTGATCGAGCAGCATTTGCTGATGTCCATGGTCGCCCAGACGCGCGACCTGCATGACCGAAAGACGATCACCGACTTCGCCGAGAAGGTTCAGTCGCTCGATCGGCTGAAGATGCTGCTGGTGCTGACCGTCTGCGACATTCGTGCGGTGGGGCCGGGCGTGTGGAACGGCTGGAAGGGGCAGCTGCTGCGGACGCTCTACTACGAAACCGAACTGCTCCTGTCTGGCGGCTTTTCCGAAGTGTCGCGCAAGGATCGTGCAAAGCATGCGGCCGAAATGTTGACCCAGGCACTTGGCGACTGGAGTGAGAAGGACCAGAAGGCCTATACCAGGCTTCACTACGAGCCTTACCTGCTTTCCGTGGAGTTGGAGGATCAGGTACGCCACGCGCATTTCATCCGCGAATCGGACCTTGCAGGCAAGGCGCTTGCGACCATGGTGAGGACCCATTCCTTTCACGCAATCACCGAGATCACGGTACTCTCTCCCGACCATCCGCGGCTCTTGTCGATCATCGCCGGTGCTTGCGCGGCAGCGGGTGCCAACATTGCCGATGCGCAGATCTTCACGACCTCCGACGGCCGCGCGCTCGACACCATTCTGATCAACCGCGAGTTCCCGATCGATGAGGACGAGATGCGCCGCGCCGCAACGATCAGCAAGATGATCGAGGATGTTCTCTCCGGCCACAAGCGACTGCCCGAAGTGATTGCCACCCGCAGCAAGGGCAAGAAGAAGAACAAGACCTTCCCGGTCCAGCCGCATGTGACGATCTCGAACACGCTCTCCAACAAGTTCACCGTCATCGAGGTCGAATGCCTTGACCGCATCGGCCTGCTCGCAGAGATCACTGCCGTGCTGTCCGATCTTTCGCTCGACATCCATTCTGCCCGCATCACCACCTTCGGCGAGAAGGTCATCGACACCTTCTATGTCACGGATCTGGTCGGGCAGAAGGTCACCAACGAGAATCGCCAGGCGAGCATCGCCACGCAGCTGAAGGGGGTCATGGCCGAGCAGGGCGATGAGCTACGTGACCGGATGCCGTCCGGGATCATCGCGCCGCAGGTCCAGAAAAAGGCCAGGGTCTGACCATGGGACTGGTGAAGAAGTTCGCCACGGTCGGCGGTGCGACGCTTGGCAGCCGCGTCTTCGGCTTTGCCCGCGAAACGCTGATGGCGGCCGCGCTCGGAACCGGCCCGATGGCCGACGTCTTCTATGCCGCCTTCCGTTTCCCCAACCTCTTCCGACGGCTCTTTGCCGAAGGCGCCTTCAACGCCGCCTTCGTGCCGCTTTTCGCCAAGGAGATCGAGGCGAACGGTGTCGAGGGGGCCAAGCGCTTTTCCGAGGAGGTCTTCGGCGTCCTGTTTTCGGTCCTGATGCTGATCACCATCGTCATGGAACTCTCCATGCCGCTCCTGGTGCGATGGGTGATCGCGCCGGGTTTTTCCGATGATCCGGTCAAATACTCCCTGACCGTTCGCCTCGCCGCGGTCATGTTCCCCTATCTGATGTGCATGTCGCTGACGGCCATGCTGTCCGGCATGCTGAATTCGCTACATCACTTCTTCGCGGCCGCCATCGCTCCAGTTTTCCTCAATGTCCTGATGATCGGTGCACTTTTCTGGGCGCTCTACACTGGTGCCGACCCGGCAATGACAGCCTGGTACCTGTCATGGTCAGTTCTCGCCGCGGGGGTGCTGCAGATGGCGGTCGTCTATGCCGGCGTGCGCCATGCCGGCATCAGCATCGGCTTCCGGTTCCCGCGTATCACTCCGAACGTGAAGCGCCTGCTGATACTCGCCGTTCCGGCGGCGGTGACGGGCGGGATCACCCAGATCAACCAGATAATCGGTCAGGCGATCGCCTCGGGTAAGGAGGGCGCCATTGCCGCGCTTCAGTATGCCGATCGCATTTACCAGCTGCCGCTCGGCGTCGTCGGCGTTGCGGTGGGCGTCGTGCTGCTGCCCGAGCTCGCGCGCGCGCTGAAGGGCGGGCACGTGAAAGAGGCTGGCAACATCCAGAACCGGTCGATCGAATTCGTGCTGTTCCTGACGCTGCCGGCCGCGGCTGGCCTCTGGGTATTGTCCGACGTGATCATCCGCGTGCTCTACGAGCGTGGCGCGTTTTCGCAGGAGAATACCGTTGTCGTGGCTGGGATCCTCGCCATCTATGGCATCGGTCTACCGGGTTTCGTCATGATCAAGGCGTTGCAGCCGGGCTTCTATGCACGCGAGGATACCCGCACTCCGATGCGCTTCACGGGCGTCTCCGTGGTGATCAATTCCGCCCTGGCGATCTCGCTGTTCCCCATTCTCGCCGAACGTGGCATTGCGATTGCAGAAGCTACTGCCGGCTGGATCAACACCGTCCTGCTTTTCATCACGCTCCATCGCCGTGGCCACCTCACTTGGGAATGGGCTCTGTTCACCCGCACGCTGCGCCTTATAATCGCTGCGGCGATAATGGCGGCCCTGCTGGTCTACCTGTCCGACTATTGGTCGGCCTGGCTCGCGCCGGAAGTGTCAGTGCTCCACCAGGTGGCGGCACTCGGCGGCATGGTGGCCATCGCGATGGTCGTCTACTTCACCATCGCCTTCGCAATCGGCGGCGCCGACATCGGCATGCTGCGGCGGAACCTGAAGCGCAAGCCCAAAACCTAGCCTCGCCGGCAGTGGCTCCAAGTGCGCTTGGGGGCGATGTCGACATGGACAAGACCGTTGCAGTAGCGGCCGATGCCGCCGACGCCCGGAGCGCTGGCAGCGGCTGCGAGCACACGCTTCTCCGAGACGCCCGGCACGCGAATGTCCGCCGCATAGCAGTGGCTGTGTTGCGACTTGCCGGAATGCGGGCGATGGCCCGACGTGATGATGGGTTTNNTGCCCCGACGTGATGATGGGTTTGCGGCCGGTCTTCGCAGCGATATGGGCGAGGATCCGCCTGAGTTCCGTCGGAAAGCAATTGGCCCGGACGCTGACACGTTGCAGGGTGTAGGCGGCGGTGTAGTCGTGCTTCAGCTTGACCACGCGGCGCTTCTCTCCCTCTCCGGCGAGAGCTGCGGTATTGAGACTGAGCGTCAAGAGGCAGGCAAGCGCGACGCGAAAAATAATGCGCATGATATCCCCCTGGGAAGGACCTTTCATCATGAAAGGTTATCTAGGATGCAAGAGGGCATTTCATTCCGAAAAGTGACGTAAATAAGGAGGCATTTGCTCCATATTAGGATTCCTGATGCCTTAATGCTTAATTCGCGTTAATCACAACTTGTAGTCCCGTCTGTTTTCGATCGCATTTGGCAGTCGCACTCTGCTCTAGATCGGAGTGCGACGGAGCCAATCTGACCCTTGATTGTCGACCGGCCGGGGTGCATAAGCCGCTGGCATATTTCGATCGACAGATCGGGCCCTCCACCAGCCTGTTGAGGACAATCATGGGTGAGTTCAAACCGCTGGTCTTTTCCGGCGTTCAGCCGACCGGCAACCTCCATCTCGGCAATTATCTCGGTGCGATTCGCAAGTTCGTCGCGCTCCAGGAACATCACGATTGCATCTATTGCGTCGTCGACTTGCACGCGTTGACGGCACAGCTTGTCCATGACGACATGCCGAGCCAGATCCGCTCGATCACCGCCGCCTTCCTGGCGAGCGGCATCGACCCGAAGAGCCATATCGTCTTCAACCAGTCGGCGGTGCCCCAGCATGCCGAGCTGGCCTGGATCTTCAACTGCGTCGCCCGCATTGGCTGGATGAACCGCATGACGCAGTTCAAGGACAAGGCGGGGAAGGACCGGGAGAACGCGTCCCTTGGCCTCTATGCCTATCCGAGCCTGATGGCGGCAGACATTCTCGTCTACCGGGCCACCCATGTTCCGGTTGGCGAAGACCAGAAGCAGCATCTGGAACTGACCCGCGACATCGCCATGAAGTTCAATCTCGACTTCGTGGAGCATATCCGCCGCACGGGCTTCGGCATCGACATCACGGTTGGTGAGGAGCCGGTGCATGCCTATTTCCCGATGGTCGAGCCCCTGATCGAGGGGCCGGCGCCCCGGGTGATGAGCCTCAAGGACGGTACCAAGAAAATGTCGAAGTCGGATCCGTCCGACCTGTCGCGCATCAACCTGATGGATGACGCCGAGGCGATCTCCAAGAAGATCCGCAAGGCCAAGACCGATCCGGATGCGCTTCCGAGCGAAACCGAAGGTTTGAAGGGGCGTCCGGAAGCGGACAACCTCGTCGGCATCTTCGCGGCGCTCTCCGATCGCTCCAAGGGCGATGTGCTGAAGGAATTCGGCGGCCAGCAGTTCTCGGTGTTCAAACCGGCGCTTGTCGAGCTTGCGGTCGATGTCCTGTCGCCGGTCAATGGCGAAATGCGCCGCCTGATGGGCGACACCACCTATATCGACAGCGTCCTGCGCGACGGTGGCGAAAGGGCGCGGGCAAGAGCGGACAAAACCATGAAGGAAGTCCGCGACATTCTCGGTTTCGTGCAGTAAAGTCGCCGAAATTCGGACGGCTGGAGTTTCGGCGCCAGCCGTAGGAACGGCCGAAGTTAAACCCATTATGCGGCGGGGTACCCTATGGTTTCAACACGCCTGTCACGCCTCGAGGGTCACCGCCGCAAGTTCCTGGCGGTGATCGACAATACGCCGGAGTGCTTGCGCGCAATGCATTACGCGGGCCGCCGCGCCAAGAACTCGAATGGCGGCCTATTGCTGATCTACGTGATCCCGGAAGGGGATTTCCAGCAATGGCTGGGGGTCGAGGAGATCATGCGGGCCGAAGCGCTCGAAGAGGCGGAGGCCGTGATGGCCAAGGCGGCACAGACTGTGCGCGAGACTATCGGTATCGAGCCGGAAATTGTCATCCGTGAGGGCAATGCCGCCGCTGCGATCAATACCCTGATCGAGGAAGACCGCGATATTGCGATCCTCGTCTTGGCTGCGGGCTCGACCAAGGAGGGACCTGGTCCGCTGGTGTCGATGATCGCCGGGCGCGGTGCGGCCTACCCGATCCCGGTCACCGTCCTGCCCGATACGCTTACCAACGAGGAAATCGACGCGCTCTGCTGATCGGCTTCGTGGCAAATGTCAAATCAAGCTTGAAGGCCGTCGCGTTAGGGCCTATTTTCTTTTGAAGCATTCTAAATTGAACGGCGGTCCTTGAAGCCGCTCGGAGGTTCCCATGTTCATACAGACCGAAGCCACGCCGAACCCGGCGACCCTCAAGTTCCTGCCCGGCAAGGTGGTCATGGAATCCGGCACCGCCGAATTCCGAGACGCCGACAGCGCTGCCGTCTCGCCTCTGGCGGCCCGCATCTTCTCGATCCCCGGTGTGACCGGGGTCTTCTTCGGCTATGATTTCGTCACCGTCACCAAGGACGGCCCGGAATGGCAGCACCTGAAGCCGGCGATCCTCGGCACGATCATGGAGCATTTCATGAGCGGCGCGAAGGTCATGGGCTCGGTTGCCGCCGCCAATGACGAGGACGGCGAAGAGGAGTTCTTCGATGCCGGCGACGAGACCATTGTAGCGACCATCAAGGAATTGCTAGAAACCCGGGTTCGCCCGGCCGTTGCCCAGGACGGCGGCGACATCACCTTTCGCGGTTTCAAGAACGGCAAGGTCTACCTCAACATGAAGGGCGCCTGCGCGGGTTGCCCGTCCTCGACCGCGACGTTGAAGCACGGTGTGCAGAACCTCCTGCGCCACTTCGTGCCAGAGGTCCAGGAAGTCGAAGCGGTCTGATCGCGGCCGGATGGGAGCGAGGAATGATCGTATTGGCGATCGATACGGCCGGGGTCGATTGTTCCGCAGCCGTCTATGACGGTAAGGCCAAACGCCTGCTAGGCGAATCGACCGAGATGATCGGTCGTGGGCATGCGGAAAAGCTGATGGCGACGATCGATGCGGCTTTGGAGGCCGCCGGATGTCAGCTTTCGGCGATCGAGCGCATCGCTGTGACGATAGGGCCGGGTTCATTTACCGGGATAAGGGTGGGCGTTGCAGCGGCGCGTGGCCTTGCGTTGTCGCTCGGGGTCGAATCCATCGGCGTTTCGACGCTTCCCGTTCTCGCGCACATGGCACCCAAGGAAGGCTCTCCCGTAATCGCAGCCATGGATGCCAAGCGCGGTGAAATCTATCTCCAGCGCTTTTCGGCCACGCTGGAGCCTCTNNCAGGGTGCTCGCCTCTTCCGGGGAATGGCGGGTCACGGGTTCTGCGGCACCTCTGCTGTCGGATCCGGCGGCGGTGACGGAAACGGACCGCTTCTCGATTTCCATCGTTGGTCAGCTTGGCGCCGAAGCGAAAGCTGCAGGCAAGCCGAAGCCGCTATACTTGCGCGGACCCGATGCAAAACCGCAAACGGGTTTTGCAGTCTCACGGGCGTGAAATCCATGCTGGACACCTATCTCAAGCGTAAACCGGAGTTTGAAATCGTCCCGATGGCAGCGGAACACTGCGCCGCCGTGGCCGAATTGCATGCCCAGCGGTTCTCGAAGGCCTGGAACGACGGCGAATTCCTCAGCCTCTTGCTGCAGCCGAATTCTTTCGGTTTCGTCGTCTGGCAGACCAATACGCTAATCTTCAAGGCGCCGCTCGCCGGTTTCGTGCTGGCGCGTGAAACGGCGGGTGAAGCCGAGATCCTCACCATTGCCGTCAGCGAAAAATCCGGCCATTCCGGTCTCGGGTGGCGGTTGATGCAGGCGGCGATGCGCGAGGCCGGCAATCGGGGCGGAGAGGCCATGTTCCTTGAAGTCGATGACGCCAACGAGCCGGCCCTGGGCCTCTACCGCAAGCTCGGTTTCCACAAGGCTGGCGAGCGGCCTGCCTATTATGCCGACGCAAGTGGACGGCGATCCTCCGCGCTTGTCATGCGGCGCGATCTTCGATAGTTGCCTCTGTCATACGTCCGACATGCGCGGGAACCTTGTGGTCATGACCGAAGCACCCAAATCGCTGGAAGAATTGTGCGTCGAGCGCGGCATGCGCATGACGGAGCAGCGCCGGATAATTGCGCGGATTCTCGAGGAGTCTGCCGACCATCCGGATGTTGAGGAGCTCTACCGGCGCTCGGTCAAGATCGATGCGAAAATTTCGATCAGCACCGTCTACCGCACGGTCAAGTTGTTCGAAGATGCCGGTATCATCGAGCGTCATGACTTCCGCGATGGCCGTTCGCGCTACGAGACAGTGCCGGAAGAGCATCATGACCATCTGATCGACCTGAAGACCGGAGTGGTCATCGAGTTTCACTCTCCGGAAATCGAGGCACTGCAGGAGCGAATCGCCCGCGAGCACGGTTTCCGGCTTGTCGACCACAGGCTTGAGCTTTACGGCGTTCCGCTTGCCAAGGACGAAGGCTGAACGATGCGTCGGTCATTTGGGGTGGGCGCGTGATCAACTGGTTGAGGGTCGCGTTTGTCTTGCTGGCGATCGTGATCATGACGCTTCTCCTTGCGCCAATCCAGCTTCTGGCTCTGCGGTTCGACTGGAGGCTCCGCCGCCGGCTTCCCCGTGTCTGGCACAGTGTCGCGTGTCGCCTGATCGGCATCCGGATCGAGACTCATGGCACGCTCGAACGCCATCGTCCTTTGATGATTGCCGCCAACCATGCGTCTTGGAAGGACATTCTGGTTCTCGGAGCGATCGCCGACGTCGTCTTCATCGCCAAGACGGAAGTGGCACGCTGGCCTGTCTTCGGGTTGCTCGCCAGGCTGCAGAAAAGCATTTTCGTGGTACGCGAACAGAAACGCCGCACCGGCGACCAGGTGAGCGAGATTGCCGAACGTATGGCCGACGGCGAGATNNGCCCTGCCGCTGGCGCCCGAGGGTGTCGTCTATGTCCAGCCGGTGGCGATTGCCTATACTCGCGTGCATGGTATGCCGATGGGACGTTATCACCGTCCGATCGCCGGCTGGCCTGGCGACGTCCGTATGGTGCCGCATCTCCTTGGTGTATTGAAGGCCGGGGCGATCGATGTCGACGTCAGCTTCGGCGAGGTCGTCGAGTACCGCCAGGGCGGAAATCGCAAGCAGGTAGCAGCACTTGTGGAAAAGCGAATCCGCAGCATGTTGCTTGACCATCTGCGCGGCCGGCTCTGGCGCTGAACTACGTCAACACTTTTCGGTTTAATCCGTCGGCAAAAACCACTAGATAGCCTGCATGACACAGGACATCGCATTTTTTGCCACGCCGGGTGAACCGGAAGAGGGCGCAGCCGTTGCCGAACGCAAGGTCTTCATCAAGACCTATGGCTGCCAGATGAACGTCTATGATTCCGGCCGCATGTCCGACGCGCTGGCCGCCGAAGGCTATGTGCCGACCGAGGACATGGACGATGCCGATCTGGTGCTGCTGAATACCTGCCATATCCGCGAGAAGGCGGCCGAAAAGGTCTATTCCGCGCTTGGTCGGTTGCGCGAAACGAAGAAGGCACGTGCCGCCGAGGGCCGCGAATTCATGATCGGCGTCGCCGGCTGTGTCGCCCAGGCGGAAGGCGACGAGATTGCCCGACGGGAACCTGCCGTCGATGTGGTGATCGGCCCGCAGACTTATCATCGCCTGCCGCAGGCGCTGCGCCGCGCCCGCACCGGTGAGCGGGTGGTCGATACCGAATATGCACTCGAAGACAAGTTCGATCATCTTCCCGACCCGATCGAGGTCAAGGGCAGGCTGCGCAGCGTGACCGCATTCCTCACCGTGCAGGAGGGCTGCGACAAGTTCTGCACCTTCTGTGTCGTGCCCTATACGCGTGGGTCGGAAGTCTCCCGGTCGATAACCCAGATCGTCTCGGAAGCCGAGAAGCTGGTCGCCACGGGCGTGCGCGAGCTGACCCTGCTCGGACAGAACGTCAATGCCTGGCACGGTACGGACGCGGCGGGCCGGGCCATCGGTCTGGGCGACCTGCTCTACAGGTTGGCGGAGATCCCCGGCCTTGCCCGGTTGCGCTACACGACCAGCCATCCGCGTGACATGGACGACCGGCTGATCGAGGCGCATCGCGATCTCAGGATACTGATGCCCTATCTGCACCTGCCTGTGCAGTCCGGCTCGGATCGGATCCTCAAGGCGATGAACCGCCGCCACAAGGCTTCCGAATACATCGCACTCGTCGAGCGCATTCGTGCCGTCCGGCCGGATATCGCCTTGTCCGGCGATTTCATCGTCGGCTTTCCCGGCGAGACGGAAGCGGATTTCGAGGCGACCATGATCTGGTCGAAACCGTCGGCTACGCCCAGGCCTATTCGTTCAAATATTCGACACGGCCCGGCACGCCGGGTGCGGATCTTCCCGATCATGTGGCGGAAGAGGTGAAGGTCGAGCGCCTGGCCCGGCTGCAGGAATTGTTGCTAAAACAGCAGCAGGAATTCTCCCGCTCCTTGATCGGACGAGAAATCGACTTACTTCTGGAAAAACCCGGCCGCATGCCCGGTCAGTTGATCGGTAGATCTCCTTGGCTGCAGTCTGTGAATGTTGATGCAAATGCGTCGAAAATCGGTGACATTATCAATGTACGAATCACCGCAGCCGGCCCGAACAGCTTGTTTGCCGAGGTGGCAGAGGGTTAGAGTGAGGGCCAGAACCTGACCGAACAGGAGCCTGATCGCTTGAACCCACAAGAAGTGATCTCTTCATCCGCCCGCAACCTCCCTGCCGCCGTGACCGACGCCAATCACTTCATCTTGACGTTCGAGAACAATCGATTTGCAAGTGAGCTCTTCGGTCAGTTCGACCAGAACCTGAAGCTGCTGGAAGATCGGCTGCAGATCGAAGCGCGGGCGCGCGGCAATTCCGTGTCGATTTCCGGTGATCTGCTCGCCACCAACCAGGCGCGGCGTGCCTTGGATTTCCTTTATGCGCGGCTGCAAAGCGGCGGCTCGGTGGAAGCATCCGACGTCGAAGGTGCGATCCGCATGGCGGTGGCTGCCGACGATCAGTTGACGCTGCCGACCATGGAGCGCAAGGCCAAACTTTCGATGGCGCAGATCGCCACGCGCAAGAAGACGATCTCGGCGCGCACGCCGACGCAGGACGTCTATATGCGGGCGCTGGAGCGCTCCGAACTGGTCTTCGGGGTCGGCCCCGCCGGCACCGGCAAGACCTATCTGGCGGTAGCTCATGCGGCGCAATTGCTGGAACGTGGTGTGGTCGACCGTATCGTGCTATCCCGTCCGGCGGTCGAGGCAGGCGAGCGTCTCGGCTTTCTGCCCGGCGACATGAAGGAGAAGGTCGATCCCTATCTTCGGCCGCTCTATGACGCGCTTTACGACATGATGCCCGGCGACAAGGTCGAACGCGCGATCACTGCCGGGGTGATCGAGATCGCGCCGCTTGCCTTCATGCGCGGCCGCACGCTGGCCAATGCTGCGGTGATCCTCGACGAAGCGCAGAACACCACGTCGATGCAGATGAAGATGTTTCTGACGCGTCTCGGCGAGAATGCGCGGATGATCGTCACCGGAGACCCGAGTCAGGTCGACCTGCCGCGCGGTGTGAAGTCCGGCCTTGTCGAGGCGCTGCAGATCCTGAAGGGCGTGGACGGCGTTTCGTTTGTGCGCTTCAAGGACGCCGATGTCGTGCGCCATCCGCTGGTTGGGCGCATCGTTAGGGCCTATGACGCGCAATATGCGGTTCAGGACGAAAGCGAGCAGACCGACCGTTAGGCCGGATAGCAATGATGCCGAAACTCGACATACAGATTGCCGTCGAAGCCGACGGATGGGCGGAAGAAGCCGAACTCGAAGGCTTGGCGGGGCGTGTCCTCGAGACAGCGGCCGAGTATCTGCGGAGTGAGGAAAATCAGCCATTTCCCGCGATGCCGATCGAGGTCTCGCTGGTTTTTTCGAGCGACGAACAGGTACGTGAAATCAACGCCGAATGGCGCGGACAGGACAAGCCCACCAATGTTCTTTCCTTCCCGGCCTTTCCGCTGTCGCCCGGCGGCAAGCCCGGCCCGATGCTCGGCGACATCATCGTGGCGCGCGAGACGGTGGAGCGCGAAGCGGTCGATCTCGACAAGAGCTTCACGGACCATCTGACCCATCTGATGGTCCACGGTTTTCTGCATCTCT
>DBUL01000069.1:9244-13369 GCA_002307905.1 Rhizobiaceae bacterium UBA1291 | reverse complement strand
AGAATTCCGGCCGCACACACGCCTCTTTCTGGACACGTGCCGCCCGAATCTTGCGGCGGCCGCAGACTTCAAGCCTGCGCGAGGACCTGCACGACGCCCTCAAGGCCGATGCTGGCACGAGCGATGTGTTCACCCCCGAAGAGCGGGCGATGCTGCATAACATCCTGCGCTTCCGCGAGGTGCGTGTCGAGGACGTCATGGTGCCGCGTGTCGATATCGAGGCTGTTGATCAGAACATCAGCATTGGTGAACTGATGGTTCTTTTTGAAGAATCCGGTCGTTCGCGCATGCCGGTCTATTGCGAAACGCTCGACGATCCGCGTGGAATGGTCCATATCCGCGACCTTCTTTCCTATGTGACCAAACAGGCGCGAAACAAGCGGCGCAATGGATCGCGAACGGCCCAGTCGGTTGCCGACAAGGCTGCGGCGGATAAAGCCGAGAAGGCGGAGAAGCCATCACGCGCCGCCAAGACAGATTTCGACCTGGCGCGTGTCGACCTTTCGAAGACTGTCGCCGAATGCGGCATCGTCCGCTCGATCCTCTTCGTCCCGCCCTCCATGCTCGCCTCAGATCTTCTCAGCCGCATGCAGGCCGCCCGCACCCAGATCGCGCTGGTGATCGATGAATATGGCGGCACCGACGGGCTGGTGTCCCATGAAGACGTCGTGGAAATGGTCATCGGCGATATCGAAGACGAGCATGATGACGAGGAGGCCATGTTCAGCCGCATGTCGGATGACGTATTGGTTGCCGATGCGCGGGTGGAACTGGAGGAGATTGCCGCTGCGATCGGTTCCGATTTCGATGTCCGTGATCAACTCGACGACGTCGATACGCTCGGTGGTCTGATATTCGCCGCTCTGGGCCGGATCCCGGTCCGCGGCGAGGTGGTTCAGGCGCTGCCCGGTTTCGAATTTCATATTCTCGATGCCGATCCCCGTCGTATCAAGCGCGTGCGTGTCGTGCGCAAGCGGCCGGCGGCACGTCGGCGCGTCACGAAGGGCGACGGCGATGTTCCGGCTCCGGCCAAGGCCGCCAAGGTGAAGACTGCAACGGCTGCCGATCCTGTTATCGCCGACGAAGCCCCTCCCATGGACTTTGACGGCAAGGCCTGACTTTCCGGGTCCCGGCAATCCGTTGCTATCCGCACGACAAGTCCGGTGTTTTTTGGAACACTGCGGGCGGATTGATTCGGGGCAAGGGGAAAACAATGGGCATGGAACAGCTGGCCGGCAGGATCATGCTGCTCGGAGGGGCGAAACGCGCGTTTCTAGCGTTTCTCGCCGGGGCGTTGGGCGCGCTGGCGCTGCCGCCAGTCGGCTTCTTCGCAGTCCTGTTCA
This sequence comes from Rhizobiaceae bacterium UBA1291, assembly GCA_002307905.1. Classification (GTDB taxonomy): domain Bacteria; phylum Pseudomonadota; class Alphaproteobacteria; order Rhizobiales; family Rhizobiaceae; genus Allorhizobium. The sequence continues at coordinate 12,026 of DBUL01000069.1, read as the reverse complement.
TTTCCTTTCCGATTCTGGTCTGGCTGCTGGATGGAGCCTCTGGCAGCCCCGATCGCGCCCATTCCTTCGGCTTGCGTTCTGCCTTCGTCACCGGCTGGTTGTTCGGTTTTGGCTATTTTACCGCAGGCCTGTGGTGGCTCGGCAATGCGCTGCTTCTCGAGGCGGAGGAATTTGCCTGGGCGCTGCCGCTGGCCGTGTTGGGGTTGCCGGCGGTGCTTGCGCTGTTCTATGGAGCGGCGACCATGCTGGCGCGGCTGGTCTGGTCCGACGGTATGGGGCGGATCGCGGCGCTCGCCGCAGGCTTCGGCCTGGCGGAATGGCTGCGCAGCTTCCTGGCCACCGGTTTCCCCTGGAATGCCATTGGCTATGCGGCCATGCCGATCCCCCTGATGATGCAGTCGGCAGCCCCGCTGGGATTGTTCGGCGTGAGCACGCTGGCCGTCTTTGTCTTCTCTGCGCCGGCCCTCCTCGGAACCCGCAAGGGGCTGGGGCCAGGACTTCTCCTGGCGGGGCTGCTGTTCGCCGCCCATCTCGGTTACGGCGCCTATGTGGTCCAACAGCCTCTGCCCGAGGGCGGCAAGACAGTGACGGTGCGGCTCGTGCAGCCGGTGATCGACCAGGTGCGGAAGCTCGAAAACGCCGACAGGATCGATATATTCAATCAGCATCTGGAACTGTCCGCGCAGCCGGTCGAGCCCGGAAATCGGCAACCCGAGATCATCGTCTGGCCGGAGACTTCCATACCCTTCATCCTTACCGAGCATCCAGACGCACTCGCGCGGATCGCCGATGTGTTGAAGGACGGGCAGGTGCTGGTTACCGGTGCCGTGCGCGCCGAGGACCTGGGCGCAGGGCAAGCGCCACGCTATTACAATTCGGTCTACGTGATCGACGACAAGGGGCAGATTCTATCGGCGTCCGACAAGGTTCACCTCACGCCCTTCGGCGAGTATCTTCCCTTTGAACAACTGCTGCGCTCCATGGGTTTCGACAACCTCATCAGCCTGCCGGGCGGATTCTCGCCGGCTTCGGAGCGCATGTTACTTTCCCTTCCTTCGGGTGTCGGCCTCTATCCGCTGATTTGCTACGAGATCATTTTCCCTGACGAGATCGACATTCCGGCAGGCAAGGCCGGAGCAATCGTGAACCTGACGAACGATGCATGGTTTGGTGCTACACCCGGCCCCTATCAGCACTTCCTTCAGGCCCGAGTCCGCGCAGTCGAGACCGGTCTGCCGCTCATTCGCAGCGCCAATAATGGAATTTCGGCCATTGTTGATCGCCGGGGGCGAATTATTTCCGGCATGGAGCTGGACGTACGAGGGGCTGCCGATGCAACCTTTGGTGTTGTTTATGCTTCAAGTTGGGACAATACGGATCGCTCACTAAACTTCTGGTTGGTTATGCTTGTTGTGGCATCGGCTGCGCTGATTTCACGCATGGGTTTTATTTTCAGGACGAATTGACCAAAAACCCCTAAAATTGCATAGTGGATTTAACCACAGGTCGCTACGTATGCTCTAAGCTCCTGATTGGCGTGTGCAACGCCACGTTATGGTCCGTCCGGAGCAGAGGGTTATGGTGGGATTGCCAACACTTGTCAGGATTGCAACATGATTGAGAATAAGAAGAAGCCGAACCCGATTGACATTCATGTCGGCAGCCGGATTCGCCTTCGCCGCACCATGCTGGGCATGAGCCAGGAGAAACTGGGCGAGAGCCTCGGCATCACCTTCCAGCAGATCCAGAAATACGAAAAGGGCACCAATCGTGTCGGCGCCAGCCGCCTGCAGAACATCTCGAATATTCTGAATGTCCCGGTTTCCTTCTTCTTCGAAGACGCACCAGGCGATCAGTCATCGGGCGCTGCCGGAATGGCCGAGGCGTCGAGCTCCAACTACGTGGTCGATTTTCTGTCCTCGTCGGAAGGTCTGCAGCTCAATCGCGCTTTCGTGAAGATCACGGACCCAAAGGTTCGTCGCAAACTGGTCGACCTGGTCAAGGCGTTGGCGGCGGAAGCCGACGCGGACTGACCGCCGGGATGCCCAGAATTGCTTGAGTTGAAAGAAGCGGCTGTTCGGCCGCTTTTTTATTGGCTGGACAGAGTGAAATGTCGACATAAAGATATATTTATGTCGTTGTCTCCTTGTTTTTCGCGCGTGAACTGACTAACAAGGGCGATGCCTGTTCTTTGAGGGGAATCCCGCATGCGCGAAAACTATCTTTTCACCAGCGAATCTGTGTCCGAAGGTCATCCGGACAAAGTCTGTGACCGCATTTCTGACGAAATCGTCGATCTGGTTTACCGGGAAGCCGCCAAGACCGGTGAAGACCCCTGGAACGTGCGAATCGCCTGCGAGACCCTGGCGACCACCAACCGCGTCGTGATTGCTGGCGAGGTTCGCCTCCCCGACAGCCTGATGAAGACCGACAAGAATGGCAAGCAGGTTATCAATCCCTCGAAGTTCAAGTCGGCTGCGCGCAAGGCGATCCGTGATATAGGTTACGAGCAGGAGGGCTTCCACTGGAAGACCGCGAAGATCGACGTGCTTCTGCATTCGCAATCGGCTCATATCGCCCAGGGTGTCGACAAGGCCGCCGACCATGACAATAGCGAAGGCGCCGGAGACCAGGGCATCATGTTCGGCTACGCCTCGAACGAGACGCCGGAGCTGATGCCGGCCACCCTGGCCTACAGCCACAACATCCTGAAGGCCCTGGCCGAGGCCCGTCACTCGGGCAAGGAGCCGGGCCTTGAGCCCGACGCCAAGAGCCAGGTGAC
>DBUL01000069.1:0-9202 GCA_002307905.1 Rhizobiaceae bacterium UBA1291 | reverse complement strand
CGGCGCCTTCTCCGGCAAGGATACCACCAAGGTCGACCGTTCGGCGGCTTACGCCGCCCGTTACCTTGCCAAGAACGTCGTGGCTGCCGGTTTCGCCGACCGTTGCACCATCCAGATTTCGTACGCGATCGGTATTGCCCAGCCGTTGTCGATCTATGTCGATCTGCATGGCACCGGCTAGGTGACCGAGGACGAGTTGGAGGCGGCGCTCCGCCAGGTTATGGATCTATCCCCGTCGGGTATCCGCCGCCATCTTGACCTGAACAAGCCGATCTATGCTAAGACGTCCGCTTATGGCCACTTCGGCCGCAAGGCTGGCCGTGACGGTTCCTTCTCCTGGGAGAAGCTCGATCTGGTCAAGCCGCTCAAGGATGCTCTCAGGGCTTAAGTTGGATGACGGAAGCGGAACGCAGGACAAGGTCGACCGAGGCTTTCTTCGGTCGGCGCAAGGGAAAGCCTTTGCGCGACCAGCAGGTCGAGCGAATGGCAACCCTCCTGCCGGCGCTGAAGATCGACCTGGCGTCTAAGGCGCCGGGCGACATCAAGACGCTCTTTCCGCTCGCCGTGCAAAAGGTCCGTCTCGAGATCGGCTTCGGCGGAGGCGAACACCTGGCGCACCGTGCCCGCACCAATCTCGATACCGGCTTCATCGGTGTCGAGCCTTTCGTCAATTCCATGGCCAAGCTCCTGGCCGTGGTCGAGGCGGAGGGGCTGAATAACATCCGTGTTCATGACGATGACGCCACCCAGCTGCTCGACTGGCTGCCGGAGGGCTCGATCGATCAGATCGACCTGCTTTATCCCGATCCCTGGCCGAAGAAGAAGCACTGGAAACGGCGTTTCGTCTCGCAGGTCAATCTCGACCGCTTCCATCGCGTGCTGAAGCCGGCCGGGCTGTTCTGCTTCGCCTCCGACATCGATACCTATGTCAACTGGACGCTTCAGCATTGCCTGCGGCACGGCGGCTTCGAATGGACGGCGCGCAACGCAACCGACTGGCTGACCCCATTTCCCGGTTGGCCGGGGACACGCTACGAGGCAAAGGCCAAACGCGAAGGCCGCGCCTCGGCCTATCTCACATTCCGCAAGACTTGATACGGACGGTCAGTGAAGACTGACCGTCTTGAGGTCGTCCTCGGCTGCCTTGTAAAAGGTGCTGGACCGGTTGTCGGTCAGGAGGATCGGCGTCCCGTCGGCGCCGAACAGCGCCCAGAGGTCGAGGCTGGGGTCGATATCCGGCGCTTCCGGAAAGCAGCGGGACACTTCTTCGGAACGCATCTTGCGAATGTATCCGACTTCACCGGCACCAAGATGGGCCAGTTCGGATTGGGTAAGACGCGCGTTCACTTCTCTCATCAACATTCCGGTCCTCCACCAATGAGGGAGCTACGGCACGATCATGCCGTTAACCCTACTGTGCAGACGAGATGTTAATTTTTTGCACCATTTGCGCCGAGATGGGACGGATCAGATCAATTGACAGAAGACCGTTGCGCAAGCTCGCGCTCAGCACGTCCATGCCCTTCTCCAGACGGAAAACGCGCTGGAAATGGCGCGCCGCAATGCCGCGAAACAGGTATTCCGGTTCGACGCGCTCGGCCTGCCGGCCGCGGATGATGAGGTGACCCGCCTCGACGGAGACTTCCAGTTCGTCCTCGCCAAACCCCGCGACAGCAAGCGTTATACGAAGCCGATCATCCTCGTTGGCGGCGTCCGATCGAACGCGCTCGATATTGTAGGGCGGATAGCCGTCGCTGGCTCGGGCAATCTGCCCCGGTACCGGTTCGGTAATCCCGAGACCGATAGGCAAAGGGTTTCCTGTCGTCCTTGTGTTTCTCATCGACCATCCTTACGCAATGCGCGCCGCCCTCGGGCTCGGTGAAGCTTCATGAGAATAAATATGGGCGGCGGAGGCCCTGGGTGCAAGCATACGCGTGCTTGACAAAACCGGTCGTCGGGCTCATCTGGCGATCCTTTTGAACAGGATCGGCAGGCATGACGGAACGCAGAAAAATCATCATCGATACCGACCCGGGGCAGGACGATGCCGCAGCCCTGATGCTTGCCTTTGCCAGTCATGACGAACTCGAGATCCTCGGGATCACCACCGTTGCCGGCAACGTGCCGCTGAGGCTCACCAGCCGCAATGCACGGATCGTTTGCGAATTGTGCGACCGCACCGACATCCCGATCTTTGAAGGCGCCGACCGGCCGATCGCGCGTCCGCTGGTCACCGCCGAGCACGTTCACGGCAAAACGGGGCTCGATGGCGCAGTTCTCGATGAGCCAACGATGCAGGTTATGCCACAGCACGCCGTCGACTTTATCATCGAGACGCTGCGCCGCGAGCCGGAAGGCAGCGTGACACTGTGCACCCTCGGACCGCTGACCAATCTCGGTATGGCGATCAGGAAAGCGCCGGACATCGCGCCACGCATCCGCGAACTGGTGCTGATGGGCGGTGGTTTCTCCGAAGGAGGCAATATCACGCCCGCTGCCGAGTTCAACATTTACGTCGATCCGCAGGCTGCCGATATCGTCTTCAGGGCGGGCATTCCGCTCGTCATGATGCCGCTCGATGTCACCCACCAGTTGATGACCACGAAGGCCCGTGTATCGCGTTTTTCCGCGCTTGGCACCCGGCCTGCAAAGGTCATGGTCGAGTGGCTGCAGTTCTTCGAGCGTTTCGACGAGGAAAAATACGGCTCCGACGGCGGGCCGCTGCATGACCCGACCGTGATCGCCTATCTGCTGATGCCGGAACTCTTCTCCGGTCGGCATTGCAATGTCGAGATCGAGACGCAATCGGAACTGACGCTCGGTATGACGGTAGTCGATTGGTGGCGGGTCTCAAACCGCGCGCCGAACGCACGCGTCATGCGCCATGTCGATGCAGACGGCTTTTTCGATCTCCTGATCGATCGCTTCGCTCGCCTCTGATCCTGCGACAGCATGGGTCAGGGCAACGTTCCGGCTCCCTCGAGCAGATTACACCTGCCCTAGGTGCTGCTCCACCTCGTCCGCGCTCGGAATCGACGGCTGCGCGCCATGCTGGAGGCATGCGAGCGAACCGGCAACCGCCGCACGGCGCAGCGCGGCCTCGAAGTCGATCCCCTGGTCCAGGCTCGCGGCCAGATAGCCGCAGAATGTGTCGCCAGCCCCAACCGTATCGACCGGACGAATGGCCAGGCCCTTGGTTCGATGGAGCATGGAATTCCGGACGGCGATAACACCCTCTGCGCCGAGCGTGACGATCAGCGTTTGCCCCGTCTTCCGGTGAAGTTGCATGAGCGCCTCCTCGCGCTCCTGCATGCCAATGGCGCCACGGCCCGCGTAAAGCTCGAACTCGGTTTCGTTGGCGATGACGATATCGGCCATCTGTCCGAGGCGGACGGCATCATCCGTCAGCGGAGCGATATTAAGGATGCTCGAAGCGCCGCGCGACCTGGCGTCTGCCAGCGCGCGCTCGACCCCGGCGGCCGGGACTTCCAACTGCAACATCAGGAAATCTCCCTGCTGCATCGCCGCCACCGCTGCCGCGGCGTCGCTCTCACGATTCATGCCGTTGGCACCGGGCACGACCGTGATCATGTTCTCGCCGTCGCCGCCGACCAGGATGAGGGCGGTACCGGTCGGTCCTTGGATATGCTGAACCCCGACGAGATCCACACCTGCTTCTTCCAGCATGGCGAGCGCAGGGCCTGCGAATTCGTCCTGACCCACGGCGCCGACCATGCGCACGGCGGATCCGGCACGGCGGGCGGCCAGCGCCTGATTGGCGCCCTTGCCGCCGGGATGGCGCGACAGGCTAGCCCCCGCNNGCCTGATTGGCGCCTTTGCCCCCGGCAGCGGTCGCAAAGTCTGTGCCGGCTACCGTCTCGCCGGGTTTCGGGAGCCGAGGCGTCGTGGCAATGAGATCCATGTTGATGGAGCCGAATACAGTGATCATGCGTGTTTCCGTCCTTGGTGTCCGTCCCGTCAGAAGCCAGCCTTATTCATCGTCGACGATCCTCAGTTTCAGGAGGCCAGTCCGGCTTTCCACCGATCTCTGGCCTTCGTCCGGCGCTGTCGCCGAAGCCGCCTGAAACTCGAGTGCCTCGATTTTGGCGCCGCGCTTTGTCAGTTTGTCGGCGGAGGTAAGGATCATGTCTACGTCTTTCTGGGCCGCCAGAAAATGACCCTGCAGCTTTCTGGTGCGTTCGTCGAGGCGGACTAGGTCTTCCATCAGATGAACGACCTCGCCTTGGATCAGGTGAGCCTGTTCGCGCATGCGCTGGTCCTTGAGGACTGCCTGGATCACCTGGATCGACAGCATCAGCAAGGATGGCGAGACGATCACGACACGCAACCGATGGGCCTTCTGCACGATCGCTTCGAAATGTTCGTGGATCTCGGCGAAGATCGATTCCGACGGAACGAACAGGAAGGCCATGTCCTGGGTTTCGCCGGCGATCAGGTATTTCGTCGAAATGTCGCGAATATGCACCTCGATATCGCGCCGGAAATTCTGGCCGGCCACCTTCTTCTCTTCCGGGGTCTGCCCGTCGCGAATGGCGTTCCAGGCCTCGAGCGGAAACTTGGCGTCGATCACCAGCGGCGGCGAGCCGTTCGGCATGCGGATCGTGCAGTCGGGGCGCATGCCGTTTGAAAGCGTAGACTGAAAAGTATAGGCGCCCATTGGCAGCCCGTCGGCGACGATCGTTTCCATTCGTGACTGGCCGAAGGCGCCGCGCGTCTGTTTGTTGGACAGAATAGCCTGGAGACCCACGACGTCCTTGGCCAATGACTGGATGTTGTTCTGTGCCGCATCGATCACCGCTAGCCGCTCCTGCAGTTGGCGCAAGTTCTCATGTGTCGATTTGGTCTGCTCGGTGATCGTCGTGCCGAGGCGTTGGGTCAGGCCGTCGAGCCGTTGGTTGATCGTCTGGTTGAGTTCGGATTGCCGCTTGCCGAACACATCGGACATTGCGGCCAGCCGCCCTTGCATCTCCGCCTGGGCCCTCAACAATTCCGCGAGCCGGGCCTCGGCCACGGCCTCGCGCCGCGCCGCGTCCATCGCGATCTCCGCACGACTGCGGCCGGCGCGGTGGATGGACAGGATGAGCAGAAACAACGCCGTCAGCAGCGATGCTGCGGCGATTCTGGCAAGGGCGATCGGAGAAAGGCCGAAGGTGCCGATGGCCAGCGCGGTGAGGTCGGTACTGTTCATGGCGTGGAAGACTAGCAGATTCGCGAAACAGCGATAGATCAAATCAGGAACATTTGACTGCCTGCGCCGTCGCGAGGCAAGAGTTCGAGCCGAAGCAGCATTGCGCCCGCGATCTCGGCAAGGCCAAGGCCTGTTTTCTTAGCGCGCGGCTCAGGAGCGATCCAATGCGGGCATCGCCGACAATGCCGGCCCGGCACTCGTCCAGATAATCCGGCCGATCAGTGTAAGCAATGACTTGCCAAATCGCGACTTCTCGCAGGCCGCGTTCATGCTCCATTTAGGAATTTCACGAATTGTTGTGGAGTATTTCTGAAATTCGGGGGTGCGTCCCCGCTCCGAGAAGGCATTGCGAGATCCAATGAGTGCAGAAAAAGACAAGAACCTGACCGAACGTCTCGCATTTCTCGAAATTGACCAGAAGACGTCCAGAACGTTGAATTCGCTGCGTCCGACGCTTGGGGAGCTTCTCGGCGGCACGCTCGACAAATTCTATGCCAAGGTCGCCGCCACGCCGCAGCTCGCCCGCTTCTTCAGCAGCAAGGAGCACATGACCGGGGCGAAGAATGCCCAGATGGTGCACTGGGACAGACTCTCCAAGGGTACTTTTGACAGCGATTACGTCAACGGCGTCACCACCGTGGGCAAGACCCACGCGCGCATCGGCCTCGAACCTCGCTGGTACATCGGCGGCTATTCCAAGCTGATGACCGAACTGGTGTCGGGCGTCCTCGTCAAGCACTGGCCGTTTCCCTTCGGAAAGCATCATGCAGAGGCCCTCGGAGAAAAGCTCGGCGCCCTGATCAAGGCATCCATGCTCGACATGGACTACGCGATCTCGGTCTATCTTGCCGAACTCGATGAGCGGCGCAAGGTATTGGAGGAAGAACGCAAACGCTTCGAGGACGACCAGCGGGTCGCCATGGAGCATTTGCGCCGTGGCCTCGAAGCGCTCGCCCGCGGTGACTTCGAAAGCAAGATGACCACCGACCTGCCGGACAATTTCAAGCCGATGGCCCTCGACTATAACGAGACCGTCGTGCGGCTCAGCGAGTCCTTCGCCTCCATTCGTCGCGCCTCGGAGGAGATTCTCAACGGCACCGATACGATCGCCAAGGCGTCCGACGACATCGCTGTCAGCACGGCCAAGCAGGCGGCGGGCGTGCAGGAAAGCTCATCGGCCCTGCAGCAGTTGTCAGTGAGCGTCGGCCAGACGGCGACCAATGCGGAACGCGCCTCGATGGCGGTGCACGACACCCAGCAGCAGGCACGCAGTTCCGGTGACGTTGTCGCCCAGGCGATTGCTGCCATGGCCGAGATTGAAAAGTCATCGACCGAAATCTCCAAGATTATCGGCGTCATCGACGAGATTGCCTTCCAGACAAATCTCCTGGCGCTGAATGCAGGTGTCGAGGCGGCGCGTGCCGGTGACGCCGGCAAGGGTTTCGCCGTGGTCGCCCAGGAAGTCCGCCAGCTTGCCCAGNNCGGCACGGCACTTGCCGACATGATCAGCCGCATCGACACGATCCACTCCATCGTTTCCGAGATCGCCACCGCCGCCAAGGATCAGGCGACCGGCCTCAAGGAGGTCAACCAGGCGACGCAAAGCATGGATACGCTCACGCACCAGAATTCGGCCATGGTGGAGCAGACCTCCGCCGAAACGCAGCGTCTGCGGGGCGAAGTTGCCGGCCTCGTGCAGTTGCTCGGCCAGTTGAGCACGCGCGGCGGCACGGAACGCGCGGACGAGGTCGCGCGCCGGCCCGCCTCCCGAAGGCATGCTGCCTGATCTCCATCGTCCACCGCCGACTTGCCGGAAACGCGGGCCATGTCCGCGTTTTTCGATTCCATCGCCGGAAAAGATGCGTTATGGGAGCGCCATGACGATAAAGCCTCTCATCATCCTCCCCGATCCCCTGCTGCGCCAGGTTTCCACGTCCATCGAGCGTGTCGATGCCGACCTTCGCAAACTCGTCGACGACATGCTCGAGACCATGTACGAAGCGCCGGGTATCGGGCTTGCCGCAATTCAGGTCGGCGTGCCGCGTCGCCTGCTGGTGATCGACATCTCCAAGGAAGACGAGGGCAAGCGGCCGCTGGTCTTCATCAATCCGGAGATCATAACGTCGTCGGATGAGCGTTCGGTCTATGAGGAAGGGTGCCTGTCGATCCCTGACTACTATGCCGAGGTCGAGCGTCCGGCTTCTGTAACGGTCAAGTCGATTGATCGCGATGGCAAGGAACAAGTGACCGAAGCCGAAGGGCTGCTCGCCACCTGCCTGCAGCATGAAATCGACCATCTGAACGGCATCTTGTTCATCGACCATATCTCCCGCCTGAAGCGTGAGATGGTGATCAAGAAGTTCACCAAGGCGGCAAGGACGAAAGCGCTCTGATCCTTGGCCGGCGGCTGGCGCCGGACGGGTAGGGCGGCGCGCCGAAGGGAGGCGGAAACCATCATGGCACTTCGCATCATCTTCATGGGCACGCCCGAGTTTTCCGTGGTCACGCTGGAAGCGCTCGCCGCCGCCGGTCACGACATCGTCGCCGTCTATACCCAGCCACCCCGTCCGGGCGGGCGCCGCGGTCTCGATCTGCAGAAGTCCCCGGTTCATCTCACCGCCGAGCGGCTCGCCCTGCCGGTCCTTCATCCCGTGAACTTTCGTGAACAGGAAGACCACACGCGTTTCCGTGCCCTCGACGCCGATGTCGCCGTCGTCGTCGCCTATGGTCTACTCCTGCCTGAAGCGATCCTGACCGGCACACGGCTCGGCGCCTACAACGGGCACGCCTCGCTCCTTCCACGCTGGCGGGGTGCCGCCCCGATTCAGCGCGCCATCATGGCCGGCGATGCGGAGACTGGCATGATGGTGATGAAGATGGACAAGGGCCTCGACACCGGCCCCGTCGCCTTGACCCGCAAAGTGGCGATCGGGCCGGACATGACCGCCGGGGAACTGCACGATCGCCTGAGCGCCGTCGGCGCCGAAGCCATGGTCGAGGCCATGGCCGGGCTCGAAGCAGGTACATTGCAGACCGTGCCGCAGGCCGAGGAGGGCGTGATCTACGCGGCCAAGATCGACAAGGGTGAGACGCGCATCGATTTTTCCCGCGACGCAGCGCAGGTGCACAATCATATCCGCGGCCTGTCGCCCTTTCCCGGCGCCTGGTTCGAGCTCGAGGTGAACGGCAAGCCGGAGCGGGTCAAGGTTCTACGCTCTGCCTTGGCCGATGGCGTAGGCGTCCCCGGCGCGGTCCTCGATCCGTCGCTGACCATTGCCTGCGGTCGCGGGGCCGTGCGGCTGACGCGACTTCAGAAGGCCGGCGGCAAGCCGCTGGATGCGGCCGATTTCCTGCGCGGTACGCCCGTCTCGCCCGGAACGGTCCTGAATTAATGCCGCGCTTCAAAATGACCGTTGAATATGACGGCACGCCTTATGTCGGCTGGCAGCGCCAGGACAACGGCCACTCCGTGCAAGCAGCGCTGGAGAAGGCCGCCCTGTCGCTGACCGGCGAAACCGTGTTGATGCGCGGCGCCGGCCGCACCGATTCCGGCGTGCATGCCATGGGGCAGGTGGTCCACGTCGACCTGACACGCGATTGGGTCCCCTACACGCTGCGCAATGCGCTGAACGCCTATCTGGCGCAGGCCGGCGAACGGGTGGCTGTGCTTGACGTCTGTTGCGTCGATGACAGTTTCGACGCGCGCTTTTCCGCGATCCNNGCACGCGGCCGCCCAGCGGCTCATCGGCCGCCACGACTTCACCACTTTCCGTTCCGTCCGTTGTCAGGCCAATAGCCCGATGCGGACGCTCGACCGGCTCGACGTGACGCGGGACGGCGACCTGATCGAGATTCGCGCCACGGCGCAGAGTTTCCTGCACAATCAGATCCGCTCCTTTGCCGGCACGCTCAAGCTGGCTGGCGAAGGCAGGATGACGGGGGATGACGTGCGGGGCGCGCTCGAGGCGCGCGACCGCGCGGGCTGCGGGCCGG
>DBUL01000181.1 GCA_002307905.1 Rhizobiaceae bacterium UBA1291 | reverse complement strand
TCTCCTGGCGCTCAATGCCGGGGTTGAGGCGGCGCGCGCCGGCGATGCAGGGAAAGGATTTGCCGTCGTTGCCCAGGAGGTCCGCGAGCTCGCTCAGCGCTCGGCCAGTGCAGCCAAGGAGATCAAGACCTTGCTGGAACGCTCCGAAGCGCATGTCCAGTCGGGCGTGACCCTCGTCACCCGCACCGGCGAGGCCCTGAAGAAGATCGGCCAGCAAGTTGCGACGATCAACGAAAATGTGCGTGCCATGGTCACTTCGTCGCAAGAACAGTCCGCGGGATTGCAGGAGATCAATACCGCCGTCAACCAGATGGACCAGGTCACCCAGCAGAATGCCGCCATGGTCGAGGAAACGACGGCCGCCGTCCATTCCGTCTTCAGCGAGACCGAAACGCTGAACGAAGCCCTGTGTCGCTTCCGCCTAGACGGCCAGCAGGGCTCAGGCAACGTTACCTACAGAGCAGCCTGACGGTCTCACTCTGTCATACGAAACCCGCGCGGCTCGCACCGCGCGGGTTTGCCATGGCCGTTTTCCGTCTCAGACGGTAAACACCTTGTCGCGAAGCTCCTGCCAGCTCTCGCGGTCCGGCGCGATCAGCAGCCCGCCGTCGAAATTGTGCGGCAGGTAGGGCGAGCCGTCGAGACGGGCGACATGGGCGCCGGCTTCTTGCGAGATCAGCGTGCCGGCCAGGTGATCCCAGGGCATCAGCTTCTTGTACATGAGGAAATGCAGGTGGCCGGCAGCAAAGGTGCGGTATTCATGCGCCGAGCAGCGGTAGCTGGTGAAGAGACGGACCTCGGCCAGGTTGGTGAGGATCTGCCGCTTGGCCGCGGTCTCCATGTAGGTGAGCGCAGCAATGCCGACCATCTGGTCGAGCGGCACGGCAGGAGCGACTGCCATCTGTACCTGAGAACCGTCAGCGCTGCACATCCAGGCGCCAGACCCCTTTTCGGCGATCAGCCAGTCATTGCCCATCGGATCATAGATGATGCCGGCGACCGTCTCGCCCTTGGCAACGACGCTCAGCATGACGCCGAACAGCGGCAGGCCGGCGGCATAGTTGAACGTACCGTCGATCGGATCGACGATGACGGCGAGGTCAGCGGCGGCGAGCTTGTCGAGCAGCGCCGGGTCGGCTGCGACCGCCTCCTCGCCGATGAAAACGGCGTCGGGCAAAGCTTCGGCAACGCGCTGGCGGATCAGTTCTTCCGCAGCCTCGTCAGCCTCGGTGACGAGGTCGATGGCTTCGCTCTTCATCCGGACGTCGCCGTCGCCGAGCTTGCGGAAGCGCGGCAGGATTTCCATCGCCGCCGCCTCCTGGAGCGCGTTGGCGAGCGCCGCGATGTCGAGTTCGGCCATGGTCAGACGTCCTTTATCAAAAGGGAGGAAAAGTCGAAGAGTTTTGGATCGAGCAGATGCGAGGCGTCGACATGGCCAAGCGCCCGCAACATGGCATCCTTGCGGCCCGGCATCTTCGCCTCGATGCCCGCCAGCATCTCCTTCATCGCATTGCGCTGCAAGCCATCCTGGGAGCCGCAGAGATCGCACGGGATGATCGGAAACGCCATGGCAGCAGCAAAGCGCTCAAGGTCGTCCTCGGCGGCATAGGCGAGCGGACGCAGCAACATCAGGTCGCCCTCGTCGTTCAAAAGCTTGGCCGGCATGGCCGAGAGCCGCCCGCCGTGGAAGAAGTTCATGAAGAAGGTCTCGAGGATATCCTCGCGATGATGACCGAGCACGAGGGCATCGCAGCCCTCCTCGCGCGCCACCCGATAGAGATTGCCGCGGCGAAGACGCGAGCAGAGCGAGCAATAGGTGCCGCCGGTCGGCATTTTTTCCTTCACCACCGAATAGGTGTCGCGATATTCGATGCGATGCTTGACGCCGATCGACGTGAGATAGTCCGGCAGCACGTGCTTGGGGAAGTTCGGCTGGCCCTGGTCAAGATTGCAGGCGATGAGTTCCACCGGCAGCAGGCCACGCCATTGCAGATCGAGCAGGAGCGCCAGCAGGCCATAGGAATCCTTGCCGCCCGAAAGGCCGACCAGCCAGCGCTTCTGGCCCTTGAGCATGTCGAAATCGGTGATCGCCTGGCGCACCTGCCGGATCAGCCGTTTACGCAGTTTGTTGAAGCCGACCGAGCGCGGCGCCTGGCCGAAGACCGGATGCACACCGTCATCCTCTTGCGCAAGAGGATCGATATCGAGACTCATGCGAGCGCTCCCTTTCCCCTGTCTGCCCTGGCGATCCGCCAGCCGTCGAAGTGTTTCAACGCTTCGAATTCCACCGCCCGCGCCGCCACCAGCCGATCGCGGAATTTCAAGAGATCGTCCGGCATGCCCGGATGGCACATTACAACAGCACCCTCTGGCGCCTTTGCGGAAAGCGCCGCCATGGCCATAGCGAATGTCCGGGGCGCGTTCCAGTCATAGAAGCCGGCGAGCGGTCCCTTCACGGCGAAACCGGCGGCCGTCATCTCGGCCTCAAAGCCGCGCGCCAGAAGTCCGACAATTGCGACCTTGACCTTGACCGCCCACCCCTCGGCGAGCGCCGTCGACGGCCCGCCGCGCAGCCATGGGGTACCGGACGACACAAGATGGGCTCGGCGCGTGCTTAGCCAATGCCGCACCTGGGGCAGGAAATGCACATGCTGGTGTCCGTCGATGTAATCGGGCATGCGGCCCATCGCCGAGACGAAGGCCTGGAGCTGCGCATCCAGCTCGCCCTCGAGCGATGGCACATCGATGCCATCCGTGTAGCTGGCACGGATCAGTCGGCTAAGCGCCGGCATCCGGCCCGCACCGAACGGTCCGGCTCCGCTCAAGGGCGGAAAATCCGTCAGCGTCAGATGTAAGCCGATGGCGACCTCCTGGCTTTCGGGCATGGCCTTCAGCCGTTCCGCCGCTTCGGGCCATTCGGGAAACAGCGTCATGCATCCGGTTCCGGATAGCTTTCCAGCTGCGATCAGCGTGCGGATGGCATCGTCAACACCCGGCGCCAGTGCGTAGTCGTCGGCAACCAGCACGATGGTTTTGCGGCCGTCTGGCTGTCGCGGCGAGGCCGTCATGCCTTGCCATCCGGCGCATGGATCTTACGGACGAGATAGAGCGGCCGATCCTTCACCTCGCTGACGGCCACCCAGACATATTCACCCAGCATGCCGAGCAGCGCCAGATTGAAGCCGCCCAGCACCAGGATCGCCACCATCAGGCTCGGATAGCCGGGCACGTCGATGCCGTGGAACATGACCTCGAACAGGATCTTCAGTCCATAGAGCAGACCGGCGACGCCGATCAGCGCGCCAAATCCCGACATGATGCGCAGCGGCAACGCCGAAAACGAGGTGATGCCCTCAAGGGAGAGGGCAATCAACGCCAGCCGCGACCATTTGGTCGAGCCGGCAGCGCGGGCATCCGGCGTGTAATAAATGCCCGCCTGCCGGAAACCCGTCCAGGCATAGAGCCCCTTGTTGAACCGGCGTTTGTCGCGGACCTTCAGCAAGGCATCGGCGACGCTGCGGCGCATAATGCGGAAATCGCCGGCATTTTCCGGAATATTCACACGCTGGCGCAAATTGACCACCCAGTAGAAGAAGCGGCCGGCAATGGCCTTCTTCAGCGAATCGTCCTTGCGGTCGTCGCGGATCGAATAGACGACATCCAGCTCCGGATCAGCTATGAGCTTGTCGATCAGCTCAAGGCAGACGGCATAGGGATGCTGCATGTCGGCATCAACCATCAGCACATAGTCGCCCCGGCTTTCCTCGATCCCGGCAAAAAGCGCGACCTCCTTGCCGAAATTGCGGCTGAGCTCGACAATCCGCCAATTGCCGCTGAGGCTTTCACGATAGCGCGCAATGCTATCGTCGCTGCTGCCGTCGTCCACGAGGATCACTTCGAGATCAAGGCCATGGCGGGTTTTCACCTCCTCGCCAAGCTCTTGCGTAAAGGCGGCAAATCCAGCGGCGGAATCGCGCTCGTTCAAANNGCCTCCGCCGGCTGAGGACTGGGATTTGTCAGGCTCTATAATCACCGCGGCGCACAATAGCCAGAGCATTGGCGCAACAGCGGTTCGAATCACCGTGGCCCGTGCTGCATACACAATACGCCGAGCCGCAAATCGATGACTTACCCGGCCGACCTTTCTGGTTTAGGAGAAGACCGTTGTCATAGGGAGAAAAGGCCGCCGCATGTCAGAGGAAAAGCCGCTTGGCACGAAAGTCCTGCGTTTCCTGACCGTCGGCGTCGCCAATACGGCCATCGACTTCGCCATCTTTGCGCTTGGCCTGAAACTTGGCCTGCCGCCGCTCGCGGCCAATGTTCTGGCCTGGGTGGTGGCGGTGACTTTCTCCTATGTGGTCAATGCCAACTGGTCTTTCGATCGTCAGAGACGCCATAGCGAGGCGCTGCCGCGGTTTGTCGCCATGGGCGCCGTCATCTCGCTGCTCGTTTCGTCCTTCGCCGTGGGCTTGCTGACCGNNCGATCGGCGGGACGATCGTCGCCGCGATCCTGAACTTCATCGCCGCGCGCTGGTCGATCGAGAACCGTTTCGGCCGCTGATGCGCTTCAGGGGATAGGCCGTGCGATCGTGACGACGAAGGGCCATTTACGCGCCTCGTCAAAGCCCGGCACGACGAAGGGGATCGTCACCAGATCGGTCCGACCCGGCATAATGGACTCTACAGACTGCTGGCACACGACATCCTGCTGCCGGCAGATGATCATCGCGCCGCGCCGGTCAAGTTCGGCCCGCTCGAGATAGCCCTTGGATATCGCGAGCGAATTGGCTTCGAGCGCGATCGGGGCATAGCGCGAATAGAACGACATGGCGTTGGCGAGCAGGTCTTCGCCGGCCATGACGGCCCCCGTCGGACCGCCGCCATACAGCAGCCAATAGCCATCGAGCACGCCACTCATCTGCTCCAACGGCACCATCATGTTTTTCTGCACCGTCGGACGAATGCTCTCCTTGTAGATCGGTGCAGAGATCAACAGGGCTGCGCAGTACAAGCCGAAGACATAAAAGCCGCGCCGCATGTGGCGACGCAGCAGGTCAGGTGGCAAGAGCAAGCCCACCATAACCAGGATCGGTACATAGAGCGGCAGCACCCAGACGACACTCAGCTGCGCGCCGGCAGCCGCGGCCAGTACCACCGTCAAGAACGTCGGCAGAACGCCGAAGGCAAGCAATGCCCGCCCGGCAACCGTCTGCTTGAGGCTCCCCAGACGCGTGAGCCAGAGCGGCGGATATCCGTCTTTCGGCGATCGAAAGATCAGGGCCAAAGCAAGCGCCGGCAGGAGATAGGCGAGCATGCCGATCAGGAACCGCGCCAGACTGTAAAGGAAGTCCAGGGTCAACCCGTCACCCTGCGTGGCCGCATAGGTAATCGGCCGAAAATCATTGTCGACCAGCCAGACCAGATGCCCCGCAAAGACCGCAATCGACGCGACGGCCGTGATCAGCCCGAAGGAGGAAAACAGGATCGCGCGTGCTTCCCGGTCTATCAGCGCATGAATCAACAGGGCCGCGATCAGCACCACCGAATGATATTTCGTCAGCATGGCGATGCCGGCCAGCACGCCAAGCGCCAACGCGTCATACCAGCGCCGCGCCTCAAGCCCTCTCAGATAGAACAGGAAAGCCGCCGCCCAGATCGGCGTCATTGCCGAATTGGCATTATACTTGATCGCCTGGAACGAAAGGGGAGGAATGAGAACCGCGCAGAGAATGACGAAAAGCTGGAAATCGGCGTTTCCATAGCGCGCCGCGATCCGCCACAGGCAGAAAAGCGCCACGGCGACGTTCAGTGAGGCAAAGGCGTAATAGGCCAGGTCGGTATGCGGCAGGACCGAAAACCAGGTTGCGACGGCCCAGCCGAAGAACGGTGGGTGCTTGAAATAGCCCCATTCCCAGAGAACACCCCAGGCATAGTTCTCCACCATGTCGCCCCATTCGTCGAGATTGAAACGGGACCAGTCCGCATGCAGCGTCAAGACGATGGCAAACACGACGATTGTCACGACGATCGCCTTCGTCTGCCAGTTCTGTCCTCCTAGACTGTCATGCCGCATTCTGGAACTCCGTTTCTATCGCGCATACCACCCTGCCAAAGGCGATGGCGTAACGGCTTATCCGAAGACATCACGTTGTGCGACCCTGTTTGCCCGCAAAAATACCGTGGCGAACGAAGGCATGTGTTGAACTGACCGGAAAGGCCCGGCGAGACTATTCGAACACCGACCAACCGGTGCGCGCCGCGAGCATTTCGAGCGCGACCGAGCCGAGCGCCGAATTACCGACCTTGTTGAGCCCCGGCGACCAGACGGCGATCGAGGCCTTGCCCGGCGCGATCGCCAGAATACCGCCACCGACACCGCTCTTGCCCGGCAGTCCGACATGGAAGGCGAAATCGCCGGAGCCGTCATAGTGACCGCAGGTCAGCATCAACGCATTGATGCGCCGCGCACGCTTCGGCGAGACGACCGAATAGCCGCTGATCGGATCATGGCCGTGGGCAGCGAGGAAAAGTCCGGCGCGCGACAGCTGCCGACAAGTCATGGCGATGGCGCACTGGTGGAAATAGACGCCAAGCACATGATCGACGTCGTGGTTCAGGTTGCCGAAGGAGCGCATGAAATTGGCAAGCGCGTAGTTGCGGAACCCGGTTTCCGTTTCCGATCTGGCCACCGCCTTGTCGATGCTGATCGCCTCATCGTCAGCGAGATAGCGAACGAAACGCAGCACCTCTCCAATCGCCTCCTTCGGCTGGTGGCCGGCCAGAACCAGATCGCAGACGACGATGGCCCCGGCATTGATGAAGGGATTGCGTGGTATCCCGTGCTCGTGCTCGAGCTGTACGATCGAGTTGAAGGCCGTGCCGGACGGCTCGCGCCCGACCCGCTTCCAGATCCCCTCGCCGGCCTTGCCGAGCGCCAGTGTCAGCATGAAGACCTTGGAGACGCTCTGGATCGAGAACGGCGTGCCTGCATCGCCTGCGGTATAGACCTGGCCATCGACCGTCGTCACGGCGATGCCGAACTGCTTCGGATCGACCTTGGCAAGCTCGGGAATATAGCCCGCCACCTTGCCCTCGCCGAGCCGCGGCAAGAGCTCCTGCGCAATGCCGTCAACGATCGCCTGAAGGTCCATGGACTTCCTCTCTCGACCCGGTGTCGCGCCTCGATAGTGGCCGCGAAATGGTGTGGTACCAATAGAAAAAGCCGCCCCGAAAGGCGGCTTTCCAAAATCCGATCACACAGTGATTAGCGCGAATAGAATTCGACGACCAGCTGCGGTTCCATGACGACCGCATAGGGAACGTCCGACAGGCTCGGAACGCGAACGAAGGTGGCAACCATCTTGTTGTGGTCGACTTCGACGTAGTCCGGAACGTCACGCTCGGCGAGCTGAACCGATTCGAGAACCGTGACCAGCTGCTTCGACTTCTGGCGAACCTCGATCACGTCGCCAGGCTTGCAGCGATACGAACCGATGTTGACCTTGACGCCGTTGACGGTGACGTGGCCGTGGTTGACGAACTGACGGGCAGCAAAGACCGTCGGTACGAACTTGGCGCGGTACACGATCGCGTCGAGACGCGATTCGAGCAGACCGATCAGGTTCTCCGAGGTGTCACCCTTGCGGCGGTTGGCTTCGTCGTAGGTGGCGCGGAACTGCTTTTCACGCAGGTCGCCGTAGTAGCCCTTCAGCTTCTGCTTGGCGCGCAGCTGCACACCGAAGTCCGAAAGCTTGCCCTTGCGGCGCTGGCCGTGCTGGCCCGGGCCGTACTCGCGACGATTGACNNAGATATTTTCGCCCATACGGCGGTCAATTTTATACTTGGATGAAGCGCGCTTGCTCATCGTATTTCCTTTACAACAGGTTACACCGGTTTGTTGCCAAGCCGGATCAAGGAAACACGCCCTCCTCTGAACTTCTTTTTTGGAAGCTCTGACAGGCCTCTCACATAAAGCGTATGGAAAGAGCCACGGGACATGTCAAAGAAAACACCGGGCGTCAGGCCCGGCGTTGGTGCGGTCTCTACTGAGGTGACGCAGAAATGTCAACGGTTTGGCGCGAAATTTACCCGGCGGGCGTCGTTTCCATCGCCGTAGCCAACCGAAAGCCCGCGTGACCACCGCTACATATGCGGCGGCAGCCTGCCGTGACAATCCCCAGAGGACANNAGCCGCGCGGAAGGCTATAGCTAGTTGAGCCTCACAACTCCAAATCGGATGCGCCCATGACCGACACCGTCCTCGACCGCCTTCTCCGCTACGTCGTGATCGACACCCAGTCGGACCCGAACTCCCCCACACAGCCCTCGACCGAAAAGCAGAAGAACCTCGGCCGGCTGCTGGTCGAGGAACTGCTGGCGATCGGCCTGAATGACGCCCATCTGGATGAACATGGCAATGTCTATGCGACCCTGCCCGCCAATGTCGACAAGCCTGTGCCCGTCATCTGCTTCTGCTCACACATGGATACGGCGCCCGATTTCACCGGTACCAACGTCAAGCCGCAGGTGGTGCGGAACTACGCCGGCGGCGATATCCGCCTTTCAGGAGACACCAGCCAGGTCATCCGGCTTGCCAACAATCCGGAACTGAAGGACCAGATCGGCCACGATATCGTCACGACCGACGGCGCGACCCTGCTTGGCGCGGACGACAAGGCCGGCATCGCCGAGATCATGACGGCCCTGCAGTTCCTCACCGCCAATCCCGAGATCCCGCACGGCACGGTGAAGGTGCTCTTTACCACCGACGAGGAAATCGGTCGTGGCGCCGACAAGGTGGACCTGAAGAAACTGGGCGCCGACTTCGGCTACACGCTGGACGGCAGCACCGTGGGCGAGATCGAGGACGAGACCTTTTCCGCTGACGGCGTGGACATCGCTATTTCCGGCGTCGCCATCCATCCCGGCACAGCCAAGGGCAAGATGGAGAACGCCATCAAGATCGCCGCCGAGATCGTCGCCCGCCTGCCAAAAGACCAGGCGCCGGAGACGACCGAAGGCCGCCAGGGCTTCATCCATCCGACCGACATCGCCGGCTCGATGGAAGGCGCGAAGCTGAGCTTCATCATCCGCGATTTTGACGACAAGGGCCTGGCCGAGAAGGAGGCCGTGCTCGAAGAGATCACCCGCGCAGTCATGACGTTCTATCCCGGCTCCACCTACACGTTCGCGGTCAAGGAGCAGTATCGCAACATGAAGGTCGTGCTCGACCAGCATCCGCAGGTCGTCGATCATCTCATCGAGGCGGTGAAGCGCGTCGGGCTGAACCCGGTCCGCCACAGCATCCGCGGCGGCACGGACGGCTCCCGCCTGTCCTTCATGGGCCTGCCCTGCCCCAATATCTATACCGGCGGCCATGCCTATCATTCGCCGCTCGAATGGGTGAGCCGGCAGGACATGGAAAAGGCGGTGGAGACCATCGTCGAACTGGTGAAGGTCTGGGAGGAACAGGCCTGAGAAGACGCCCTGCTTCAAAGGGAGAAGACCGCGGCTATCGATCCTATTTTCGGCCGGCAAGCTCCGACCGTTCAGGCAAGGGCTCGGATTTCGAAAGCTGCCATGGCCATTTCCCCTCGGTCTCGACCTCGAGCGAGAGACTGAGGAAGGTCCTGATCAGCACGATTCCGGCGAGCACGGCAAGACTGTCCAGACCGGGCTCGATAGCCACCGTATGAATAATGTCGGCCGCGACGAGAAGCTCGAGGCCCACCAGGATCGCACGGCCGAGCGTGGAACGAAGCGCGCGATAGGCGCCCTCCGCGGCCCGGTCGCGGATATAGTTCGCGCCGGCAAAAATGATGCCGATGACGATCACCCCGACCCCGACCATCTCGATCGCCAACGTCGTGCTTTCGAGAATTCGCGAGAACGTGGTATCCATCGGTCAGCCTTTCAAAATGGGAGCACTTTCGCCATCTTAACCGTTCACCCGGGGATTGACGACTGCGAGACCCGCGTCTTCGAAATTGATTTCGTCTCGAACTACGGAGGCAGCCGTGACCCAGGATCGCTTCAACCTCGAACGCTTCGTCAATGCACAGGCGCCGGTCTATGCGGAG
The DNA here is from genome assembly GCA_002307905.1 of Rhizobiaceae bacterium UBA1291. Taxonomy (GTDB): domain Bacteria; phylum Pseudomonadota; class Alphaproteobacteria; order Rhizobiales; family Rhizobiaceae; genus Allorhizobium. Next base: position 11,135 of record DBUL01000181.1, on the reverse strand, counting down.
GTGCTCGCCGAACTGCGCAGGGCACGGAAGGCAAGCCACTGGATGTGGTTCATATTTCCTCAGATCGAGGGGCTCGGCGGCAGTCCCATGGCGATCCGTTACGCCATCTGGTCGATCGCCGAAGCCCGCGCCTATCTCGACCACCCGGTTCTCGGGGCGCGGCTCAGGGAATGCTGTGACATCCTCCAAGGCCTTGACGCCAGGGACGCCAAGGCGATCTTCGGCTACCCGGACGTGTTGAAGCTACGCTCGTCGCTGACGCTATTTGCCCGCGCGGCAGCGCCGGGCGACACCATCTTCGATGCCGTGCTGGAAAAATACTACGACGGCAAGCCGGATCCGCAGACGCTGGCGCAGATCGGATAGCCCTGCCGGCTACTCCGCCGCCGAAGGAACGTCGCAGTCGTCCGTGGCATTGGGATCGCCGGGAGCCGTCTCCACCTGCAGGTCCGGGAAGGCAACGATGCGCTTGCCGGCAAAGTCGGTATGGACGACGATCAGGTTGTGTTCCTCAAAATAGCCGAGCAGACGCCGGGCGCGGCGCGCCGAATGGGTGCCGTAGGCCTTGGCTATGCGCTGGTCGGAGGGGCAGGCCTCGCCGCCAATCGCGGCGCGCGCCATCAGCAGGAAGACGCCCTGCAGATCGTCCGAGATACGCTGCGACAGTTCGAGCGCCATTGCCCAGGATTCGCCGCTCGCGGTCTCCTCGTCGACGCCCGAGCGGGCGATCGCCACGCGGCGGCGGAATTCACCCATCGCCATAGGCGGGCCTGCGACGCGGCGCATGCGGGCCCGCACCAGGAACTCCTGATAGAGAACGGAATCGGTGCGGTAGGCGGCCTGCGGATCGGCAAGAATTTCCGCCAGCACGTGGGCGAGCTTATCCTCGCGCTCCTCCAACGACATTTCCGGCGCCGACGGCCGACCTTCGCCGGGGCTAACCGGCCCGCTCGCGGCCGGCGCGGTCTTAGACAATTCGGCAAGAATATCGGTCGTCGGACGCGGCGCCGGCGGTGCGCGCCGGACAATCGGCCGGGTGAACTCTTCTGGATCCGGCGTAAAGATCAGGTCCTCGACATCCTGCGGTGCATTCGGCAGCGGCATCAGCTTCGGGCTGGACGAACGCGCCGAGGTCTCGACCGTGCCGATGACGATCGGCAGCGGCCGGCGCGACAAGGCCGGCCCGAGCGCGACAAAATTGCCGCGCTTCAGGTCGCGGAACATTTCCGCCTGGCGCCGGTCCATGCCGAGCAGGTCGGCGGCGCGCGCCATGTCGATGTCGAGAAAGGTGCGGCCCATCAGGAAGTTCGAGGCTTCGGCCGCGACGTTCTTGGCGAGCTTGGCGAGGCGCTGCGTGGCGATCACGCCGGCAAGCCCGCGCTTTCGACCACGGCACATCAGGTTGGTCATCGCGCCGAGCGACATCTTGCGGGCGTCTTCCGAGACGTCGCCGCCGACCGAGGGCGCGAACATCTGCGCTTCGTCGACCACGACCAGAACCGGATACCAGTATTCGCGCTCGGCATCGAACAGACCGTTGAGGAAGGCGGCAGCGGCGCGCATCTGCTGTTCGATGTCGAGGCCTTCGAGGGTCAGGACGCAGGAGACGCGGTGCTGGCGGATACGGTTGGCGATCCCGGCAAGCTCGGCTTCCGTGCGTTCGCCATCCACCACCAGATGGCCGAACCGGTCGGACAGGGTGACGAAATCGCCCTCGGGGTCGATGATGACCTGCTGAACCCATTGCGCCGACTGTTCGAGCAGGCGCCTGAGCAGATGCGACTTGCCCGATCCGGAATTGCCCTGCACGAGAAGACGCGTGGCCAGAAGCTCCTCGATATCGAGCTTGGCCGGCTCGCCGCCCGACAGCGTCCCCATATCGATTCCGACCTGCACCAATACCACCTCGTATCATCATGCGCTGGCTGGGCGAACGCCTCGCCCCGCGAGCCACAGACTGCCTTAGCAAATAAATCGTGAATCGGCGTCGATAAAGACCCCGCCATCAACAGGCAATTATGCCTCGGGGCCCGGCGATTCAAGCACCGATCCAATTATGGCGCGTTGCGGACAAGGGGAAGGTCGTGGCGTGCCGATCGCTCGGGACGGCGCCACCGCGACGGTCCGGGAGGGCTTCGGCGAAAGCATACCGCCGAAGCCCTCCCGTGGTTTGTCACAGCCGGATGTCCCAGGCGTTGAAGCGCTGCGGGCGCTGCCAGGTTTCCGGCGGCAACAGGCCGATGTCTCGCAGCATGTAGTCAGACAGACCTTCAACCGAATTTGACCTCCGGCGCCGCTTCCAGGCGACGTAGACCAGGGCGCGAGCCGACGCCCAGACACCGAATTTCCGGCACAGGTCATCGACCGCCGCCATGGGATTGTCCGCAATTATAGATTGTTCCTTATACATAGCTTTTCCGCCCCGGTGCAGCGATGCAACCAGGTCCTCTCGATGGAAAACAAGGGTGTGAAACGAGCGGGAGAACGCAGCTATGCGTCTCGGCGACCGATCACGTCAATTTTGTTGAAATGGCGCCAGACGCCGGGAATCCTGGACGGAAGACCGTTCAGGCGGTGGTTCGCGACCCCGGAGTGCAAAGCACCGAGAGAAGGAACACCAATCCGCCAGCAAGGCGCATGAATGCAAAATGATGTGACATCGACGCCTCCTGTGTTTGAGTTGCGGACGACCAAAAGTTCTCACAAGACAAAGCAACCGACAAGTGCGCAATTGCGGATTGCAAACATCGGCGGATCACAGTTGCAGATCGGCAACAGGTGGCGAACCGGCCGCCACGACGAAGGCGGCGGCCGAAAACGGTCAGCTCGAGGGCTCACCCACCGGTGATACCAGCAGCTTGTCGANNAGCGCCAGCCATTGGCCTCGAAGCTCTCGCCCAGATCGGGAATGCGCCTCAACTTGGCGATGACGTAGCCCGCAACCGTCGTATAGTCCGGATCGTCCTCAACGGGGATGCGGATGCGGTCGACGAATTCGTCAATCGGCGTCCAGCCGGCCACCAGAAACGATCCGTCCTCACGCTGGACGAGCGATGGTTCCTCGTTGTCATCCTCGTGAAAGGCACCGGTGATTGCCTCCAGGATATCGCCGGAGCTGATGATCCCTTCGAAATGGCCGTATTCGTCATAGACGAGAACCATATGCACCGGCGTCTTGCGGATCGCCTGGATCACGTCGACGGCACTGGCCAGATCCGAGACGATCGGCACTTCACTCATCAGCGAGCGAACGTCGAAGTCGGCATCCAGCACAATTGAATCGTAGACCCGCCGGGTAAACAGAACGCCGACAATTTCATCCGAATCACCGGAGCGTACCGGCAGACGGGAATGGCTGGCATTGCGGATCTTCTCACGCACCTGGTCGGCCGTATCATCGATATTCACGAGTTCCACATCGCGCCGCGGCGTCATCAGCGCCCGCGCGGTGCGGTCCGCAAGCCGCATGACGCCCGAAATCATTGCCGATTCCTCGGTCTCGATGACGCCAGCACTCTGCGCCTCGGCAAGCAGCGACTTGATTTCCTCGTCTGTCACCGTCCCCGCGGAAACGCCGCGCTGGCCAAGAAGCGCAAGCAGCAGGCGTCCGGAATTGTCGAGCAGCCAGACCAGCGGCGCTGCGACCTTCGAGAGGAGCAGCATGGGCGCGCCGANNCCACGATCTCGGGGTTGCGCAGGGCAATCTGCTTGGGCACGAGCTCGCCGACGATCAGCGACAGGTAAGTGATCATCACCACCACAGAGCCGACGCCGAGCGTATTGGCCAGATTGTCGGACAGCCCCTGCTGGGCCAACCATCCGGCCAGTCGCGCGCCGAGCGTGGCGCCGGAGAAGGCACCCGACAGGACGCCGACCAGCGTGATGCCGATCTGCACTGTCGACAGGAAACGACCCGGCTCCTCGGCGAGCCGCAAGGCGATCGTCGCACCGCGATTGCCCTGTTCGGAAAGCACCTTAAGACGGCCCGTACGCGAGGAAACAAGCGCCATCTCGGACATGGCCAGGACACCATTCACAAGGGTGAGCAACGCAACGATCAGAATTTCCGTGAACAAGATAAGCTCGAGGCTCCCGTGAAATCGCGGCCCGTCCGGCAGCGTTCAGGACCACTACCATGTTTGCTCGCCGTTCTCCAAATCTACGGCAGTCAATTCAGCGGTCCGGCGGGGCTTTCAGCAAGGGGCCGGCGGTGTCGAGACCGAAGCCTTGCATCAGGCGACGTGTGGAAAAATCGGGCTTTCCCGAGGTGAAGACGGCAAAATCGAAGCCTTCCGGGTGTTCTGCCCCCTCGATCAGCGGCACCAGCCGGCGGGCCTGGCGCGCAATCGCCTCGGCCGGATCGAGCCAGTCGACAGGCCAGGGAGCAAGGCGACGAAACACATTGGCGAGAAACGGATAATGGGTGCAGGCAAGCACGACGATATCGGTGCGCGCGCCATCGTTCTCAACGAAACAGGGGGCGATTTCGGCCAGAACAGCCTCGTCGGACACCGGTTCACCACGGATATAGGCTTCCGCCATCCTTGCGAGGTTTTCCGAGCCCACCAGCCGGACATGGCACCTGGCCGCAAAGGACTGGATGAGATCGCGGGTATAGGCGCGCTTCACCGTGCCGGGGGTGGCGAGCANNTGTCCGCTCGGCCGCCGGCTTGATCGCCGGGACCGTGCCGATGAAACGCATGTCGGGAAAGGCGTGGCGAAGATCGGTGCCGGCCAGCGTGAAGGCAGTGTTGCAGGCGATGATCACAACTTCGGGATCATAGATAGCGAGCAAATCGGCGAAGAGGTCGAGGATACGCTGTCGAAGCGGCGCTTCCTCCCAACCGCCATAGGGAAAGCCGGCATCGTCGGCGACGTAGATGAAGCCGCGCTCCGGCATCAGGACACGCGCCTCCCGCAGCACGGTCAGACCACCGATGCCGCTGTCGAAGATCAGCACCGGCTTCGGTTCATTCCCGATCTGCGCCATCGTCCGCCCCGTCCCCATCCTGCCAAGGCCCAGCCTTACCGCGCGGGCTCTTGCGGCTGTATCGATCGAATGTGGCGAAAACGCCGCGCAGGATGCTGATCTCCTGCTCGGTGAAGGCCCGGCGCGTCAGAACCGCGCGCAGATTGTCGATCATCTTCGGCTTCTTGGTGGCGGGCCGGAAGTAGCCGCGTGCATCGAGGGCCTCCTCGACGGCTTCGACCATGCCGAACAACTGCTCCTTGGTCGCCGGTTTCTGCTCGAGCGGCTGGAACGAGGTTTCGGCCAGATCGTCGAGGCCGCACTTCATCCACTCATAGGACATCAGCAGCACCGCTTGCGCGATGTTGAGCGAGGCAAAGGCCGGATTGACCGGAAAGGTGACGATTTCGTCAGCCAGCGCGATCTCCTCGTTGGTCAGACCCCAGCGCTCGCGCCCGAACAGGATGCCGGTCGCCTCGCCCGCCTTGAAGCGCGAACGCAGCGTCTCGGCCGCCACAACCGGCGAACGGACCGGCTTGAAGCCGTAGCGTTCGCGCGCCGTGGTGGCATAGACGAAGTTGAGGTCGGCGATCGCCTCCTCCACCGTATCGAACACGCGGGTTCCGTCGATCACATGGTCGGCCTTGGAGGCGGCCGAACGCGCCTTTTCGCTCGGCCAGCCGTCGCGCGGATTGACCAGGCGCAACTCCGACAAGCCGAAATTCGCCATCGCGCGGGCCACCATGCCGATATTCTCGCCAAGCTGCGGTTCGACGAGAATGATCGCGGGACCTTCGGTCAGAAGTTCGCGTTCGCTATTGGTGCCTGACATCACATGCCTCAAGTGGAGTTCGCGGCTTCACTGGCACAAAGCGTTGGAAAAATCAAAACGCCGAAAGGCACAGGACCACCCAGGCCCCCGTCACACCGAAACGACGGTGCGGCTATTGCGCCGCGATCGTCTTCAACTCGTCCTTGATCGAATTGCCCGAATTGCCATCGACGACCGGATAGATGTCATCGATCACCGGCCGTCCGCCCTCATCCTGCACGTGGAAAATAAGAACAGTGTCTTCCTGATACTCGGGACCGTCGCCGAAGCACTTGCGATTGTTGAACAGCGCCGTCACCTGACCGTCGCCGTCATCCTCGACGCGGATGTTCTCGAACGCGCAACCGTCCTGTCCGCCGGCGATCGGGTCGTAATCGAAGGGGGAGCCGGTGGTCTCGCCTTCCGGCGGATCATAGGCCGGATGCTTGGAGGCCTCGCGGTAGGCACGAACAAAGTCCGCACTGAACAAGCGGGCGAGACGGCTTTCGCTGAAGACATCCTCGCTTGTCGGGTTTTCCGCAGCCCAACTGCCGGCCGCGACGCCGATGACTTCCTTGACTGGCGCAGTCGGATCCGCCGCCTGGCAGGCACCGGCGGCAAGGAGGAGCAAGGCAATTGCGGCAGCGAGAGACTTCATGGCGATTTCCTGAAAAGAGCGAGAATGCTGGGCGCCAATCTAGCCGACGCCTGGCCAAGCACCAAGCGCGCGATTGGCAGCAATACGGCCAAAGTTGGTGCATTTTTGTCAACGAAAAGGCCTTTCAACCGGGCTCGGAGCTTTGCGTTCCTGATCCGGAATGCTATAGGCGCTGCCAGAGAGCAAACAGGGACCCTCGTCCCTCCCCTAGCTGCGAGGATACTCATGAAAAAGATCAAGGTTGCCAATCCCGTCGTCGATCTCGATGGCGACGAGATGACCCGCATCATCTGGCATTTCATCAAGGAAAAGCTGATCCTGCCCTATCTTGATCTGCAGATCGAATATTACGACCTCTCGGTCGAAAACCGCGACGCCACCAATGACCAGGTCACGATCGATTCCGCCAACGCCATCAAGAAGCACGGCGTCGGCATCAAGTGCGCGACGATCACGCCGGACGAGGCCCGCGTCAAGGAATTCAACCTCAAGGAAATGTGGAAGAGCCCGAACGGCACGATCCGCAACATCCTCGGCGGCGTCATCTTCCGCGAGCCGATCATCTGCAAGAACGTGCCGCGCCTGGTGCCCGGCTGGACCAAGCCGATCGTCGTCGGCCGTCACGCCTTCGGCGACCAGTACAAGGCGACCGACTTCAAGTTCCCGGGCAAGGGCACGCTGACCATCAAGTTCGTCGGCGAAGACGGCGAAGTGATCGAGAAGGAAGTCTACAAGGCCCCGGGCGCCGGTGTCGCCATGGCCATGTACAACCTCGACGAATCGATCCGCGATTTCGCCCGCGCCTCGATGATGTACGGCCTGATGCGCAAGTGGCCGGTCTACCTGTCGACCAAGAACACCATCCTCAAGGCCTATGACGGTCGCTTCAAGGACATCTTCGAAGAGGTCTACCAGAACGAGTTCAAGGCTCAGTTCGACGAGGCCGGCATCATCTACGAACACCGCCTGATCGATGACATGGTCGCCTCGGCGCTGAAGTGGTCCGGCGGCTATGTCTGGGCGTGCAAGAACTACGACGGCGACGTGCAGTCCGATACGGTAGCGCAAGGGTTCGGCTCGCTGGGCCTGATGACCTCGGTCCTGCTCACCCCGGATGGCAAGACGGTCGAAGCCGAAGCCGCCCACGGCACCGTTACCCGCCACTACCGCCAGCACCAGAAGGGCCAGGAAACCTCGACCAACTCGATCGCCTCGATCTTCGCCTGGACCCGTGGCCTCGCGCACCGCGCCAAGCTCGACGACAATGCAGAGCTCGCCCGCTTCGCCACGACGCTGGAAAAGGTCTGCATCGACACCGTCGAGAGCGGCTTCATGACGAAGGAGCTGGCGCTGCTGATCGGTCCCGACCAGCCTTGGCTGTCAACCACCGCCTTCCTCGACAAGGTCGACGAGAACCTGCAGAAGGCCATGGCGGCCTGAACCATCCGGTTCACCGCCACCGCTTCAAGGAATGATGAAAACCCGGTTCCGCGCCGGGTTTTCTTTTTTGCGCCAGGGCGTCTTGCGAAGATCAACGAAGGCTGTTAACAATTAGAACATAAAGGGAACACAAGCAAGGAGGGAGAAGGCATGGCCGATCTGACGCTCTATACCAATCCCATGTCGCGCGGGCGGATTGCCCGCTGGATGGTCGAGGAAACCGGCCAGCCCTATGGCACAGTGTTCGTACCCTTCGGCCCGGCGATGAAATCGCCCGCCTACCGGGCGGTGAACCCCATGGGCAAGGTGCCGGCGGTTCGCCACGGCGACGTCGTCGTGACCGAATGCGCAGCGATCTGCGCCTATCTGGCCGACACTTTCCCGGAGGCCCGGCTCGCGCCGCCCACCAACGCGCGCGGCGGCTATTACCGCTGGCTGTTCTTCGCCGCCGGGCCGCTGGAGGCGGCGGTCAGCAATCGCAGCCTCGGCTTCGAGGTTCCCGACGAAGGACGCCGGATGATTGGCTACGGCAGTTTTCAGGACGTCATGGACACGCTTGAGATCGCCGTTTCGACCAATCCCTTCGTCGCCGGTCAGGCCTTTACCGCAGCCGACGTCTATGTCGGCTCGCACATTGGCTGGGGCCTGCAATTCGGCTCGATCGACAAGCGGCCGGCCTTCATCGACTACCTCGCCCGGGTCAGTGACCGGCCCGCCTTTCAGCGGGCAAAGGAGAAGGACGACGAGGCAATGCGCGACATCCAGCCTGAAAACTGAACGATAGTCTTAGAGAAATCCCCCTCTGGCCCGTATGAATACTAGCGATGAACGAGCCGACTCTGTTTAGATGCGGTGATTGAACGTAATTGTGCCATCGGGGGGATAGCATGACCGACGCTTTCATACCGAAGTCCATCGACGTGTTTCGCGAAGGCTATGACTTCAACCGGCTGCGGGCCGATGCCATTGCCGGTCTGACCGTCGCGATCGTCGCCCTGCCGCTTTCCATGGCGATTGCGATCGCCTCCGGTGTGACACCGGACCGGGGTCTCTATACCGCGATTGTCGGTGGTTTTCTCGTCTCGTTGCTCGGCGGCAGCCGCCATCAGATCGGCGGTCCGGCCGGTGCCTTCATCGTCCTGGTGGCCACCACGACGGCAACCCACGGCGTCGAGGGCCTGATCGTCGCCACCATGATATCCGGCGTCTTGCTAATGCTCGCGGGACTGCTCCGGCTCGGCGATTACGTCAAGTTCATCCCCTACCCCGTCACCGTCGGCTTTACAGCGGGTATCGGCGTCATCATCTTCGCCAGCCAGATCAGCGAACTGCTCGGGCTCGCGCTCCCGGTCAAGGAACCAGGCCCTCTGGTCGAAAAGCTCCCTGTCCTCTTTGATGCACTTCCGTCTATCAGCGTTGCCGCAGCCGGGATTGCGGCACTGACGATCGCCACCATACTCGTGCTGCGCCGGCTGCGCCCGACCTGGCCTGGCATGCTGATCGCCGTCGCGCTTGCCTCAGTCGTCACCACGCTTTTCAGCCTCGACATTGGTACCATCGGATCCCGCTTTGGCGGCATACCGCGCGGCCTGCCGGTGCCGCATATGCCGGTGTTCTCCCTCGACCTCGTCCGCGCCGTCCTGCCGGACGCGTTTGCCTTCGCCCTGCTCGGCGCGATCGAATCGCTGCTCTCGGCGGTGGTCGCTGACGGCATGACCGGCCGGCGCCATCGTTCGAATGTCGAACTAATCGGCCAAGGGGTCGCCAACATCGGTTCCGGCCTTTTCGGCGGCTTCTGCGTGACCGGCACGATTGCCCGTACTGCCACCAATGTCCGCGCCGGTGGCACAAGTCCCGTCGCCGGCATGCTGCACGCGCTCTTCATTCTCGTCTTCATGCTGGTGGCCGCACCGCTTGCCAGCTATATCCCCCTTGCCGCCCTGGCGGGCGTTCTGGCCGTCGTCGCTTGGAATATGATCGAGCGCCCGGCCTTTGCTGCGCTGATCCGAACGTCGCGAGGCGACGCCGTCGTGCTGCTCGTCACTTTGCTTCTCGTCGTCTTCCGCGACCTGACGGAGGGGATCATCGTGGGCTTCACCCTTGGCGCCCTTCTCTTTATCGATCGCATGGGGAAAAGCGTCACCCTGGTGCCGCATGACGTCGAGAAGGAGCGGCCGGTCGACAATCTGGATAGCAACACCGTCGTCTACCGCCTCGGTGGGGCGTTCTTCTTCGGCGCGGCAGCCACCGTCGGCGCCGTTCTCGACCGCATTGCCGACCAGTATCGGAACTTCGTGATCGACTTCTCAGGCCTGCATCTGATCGACTCGACAGCGGCCAACGTGATCGCCGGAACGGTCCGTAAGGCACGCCGGGCCGGCGTCACCGTCTATATCACCGGCGCGGAGCCTGACGTGCGTCGCATGCTCGAGACCCACGAAGTACAGGGCGCCAACGTCGTCTATCTGCGCTCGGTAAGCGAGGCCCGCGCGATGATTGCCGCCAAATTGGACTGATGCCGATCGCCAAGCCGCGCACGGACAAAGCCCCGACAAGGCATGCCATACAGGCGCGCGCTGCGGCGGTCGCTCAGGAGGGGCGCCGTTCGGGGCACTTGCCCCACCCTCTCCTTTTAAGTTGCTTTCTGTCGGCAGGAATAAAAAACGGGCGTGGAATCTGCCCACGCCCTCTTATTNNCTTTGCAGCGCCCCCTGACCTCGACGTCAGGAAGAGGGACCAACCCAGGCGCTCAGCCGGCCAGCGCGGCGGCGATGGCCTCGACCGCGGCCTCGGCATTGGTGCCGTCCGGACCGCCAGCCTGGGCCATATCGGGACGGCCGCCGCCACCCTTGCCGCCGAGAGCGGCAGAGGCAACCCTGACAAGGTCGACGGCACTCACCTTGCCCACCAGATCCGCCGTGACCGCGACAACTGCGCTTGCCTTGCCGTCGTCCGATACACCGATCAGCGCCACGACGCCTGAACCGAGCGAGGTCTTGCCGTCATCGGCCAGCCCCTTCAGGTCCTTCGGGTCGACCCCGTTCAGCACTTTGCCGATGAAACGGACGCCGTTGACCTCGCGAACCGACTCTTCCGCCGCCGCCTGTCCGCCGCCCATGGCAAGCTTGCGCTTGGCATCGGCGAGTTCGCGCTCCAGCTTGCGCCGCTCGTCGATCAGAGCCTCGACGCGCGTCACGACCTCCGCCGGCTGGACCTTCAGCGTCGTGGCCAGTTGCTTCACCCGTTCGTCCTGATCG
>DBUL01000077.1:17178-19879 GCA_002307905.1 Rhizobiaceae bacterium UBA1291 | reverse complement strand
GCGCACTTCCTGGGCGACGACTGCGAAGCCCTTGCCTGCATCACCGGCACGAGCGGCCTCGACACCGGCGTTCAGCGCCAGCAAGTTCGTCTGGAAGGCGATTTCGTCAATCACGTTGATGATCTGCGAAATCTCGCGGGAGGCCTGTTCGATCCGCCCCATCGCATCGACCGCACTGGAGACGACGACCGCCGACTGGGCTGCACTTTCCTTGGCTTCGGTCACCATCAGACTGGCTTCCTGGGCCCGCTCGCTCGATTCGCGCACGACAACGGTGATCTCGTCGAGTGCGGCCGAAGTCTCTTCCAGCGCGGCAGCCTGTTGTTCCGTCCGCTTGGCCAGATCGTTGGTCGCCGTCGTCAGTTCTTCGGTGTTGCCGTTGATGGTGTCCGTCTTGCCACGGATATCGGTCATCGTGTGGCGCAAGCGCTCAAACGTGGCATTGACATTGGTCTGCAACTCGCCAAAGGCACCGCGGAAGTCGCCGCTCATGCTCTGCGTCAGGTCGCCGGCCGACAGGCTGGCGATAACCCGGCGGGTTTCCGAAATGCCAAGATCGACCGAGGCCAGCAGTGCGTTGATGTTGGAAGCGAACTGATTGAGGTTGGCGTCCTCGTAGTCCTTGTCGATGCGCCGGCCGAAATCCCCGGCCACGGCCGAAGCGACAACGACCGACATGCTCGACTGCAGATCGTCGCTCTTTGCACGCATCGCACTTTCCTGGGCGTTCATCCGCTGCACGGCAAGGCCGTTCCGCTTGAAAACTTCGACGGCCGCGGCCATCTCGCCGATCTCGTCGCTGCGGCCCTCGTAGGGAATTTCGGTGCCGAAATCGCCCTCGGCCACCTTCTTCATCGCCGCGGTCACATTGCGGATCGGCCGGCTCAAGTGATTGACACCGATATGGATACCAAGACCTGCGCCTGCCGCTACAGCAACCACGGTGAAGCCGGAGATCAGTGAGAGCATCAAGGTGCGGAACGCATCCAGCGAGTTGACCAGTTCGGCCAGCCTGGCCTTGTCTGCATCGACCACGGCGTCAATCTCGGCCTGGAAGGCCTTGCGGTTGGCGCGATTTCCTTCATTGTTGCCCTGTTCGTTGGCCGCGGGGGGACCTACTTCCCGCCCCAGGCGCACCGTTTCGGAACGGAACTGGCGGAACTCCGCCGCGCGCACCATCATGGCGTCAAAGTCCGCTGCCTGCTCTTGCGGCACCAGAGGTTTCCATCTGGCGATAACCTCATCCATCAGATCCAGGTTCTTCATCAGCCCGCTGGCAAAACCCTCGGCCTTCTCGGTGCTGGGAGCACCGTAAATTCCACGGGCCTCCATTACGACGGCCGTCACCAGGCGGTTCAGGCGCTCACCGAAATAGACACGCTCCGATGCGATACCCAGTTCATGAGACTTCGCCCCATATTGCGTCGTTACGAAAACCCCCATCGTGCCGATGAGGACTGCCGCGCAGCCAAGAATTGCCACCAATGTATAGATTTTTCCGCTGATTTTCACGGACTTGCTCCTCAGGCGATAGGGGAGCTATTTCCCCCTGATTTTGAGTAATTTACCGATGGCTCGTTAACGAATACTTGATCTGCTAAAATATAATCGCTTCGCCATGTTCGGCACCCGACAGGCACGCTTCTGCCAATGTTCCGGATCAATTTCCGTGAAAACAACACCTCGCCCCCCACTTGCAAGCGGCCGATTGCAGGTCCGAAGANNATGGTTAATCGCGTAATGCTAGTTTTCGCCTAGCCCTTCGCATAAGACTTCAGCCGCATCTTCAGCGGTAATTGACTCGCCGAGTCTTCGTCCGTATAAGCCGCGCACGTCCGGATCGAAAAACCCGCAACGACGGGTGGAAAGCCGTGCGCAATCCAACGCTCTTGCAGAAATGCAAACCCAAGAAGGGCCGCACACCGCGGTATTAAATAAATGACGAAGCGTACCTTTCAACCTTCCAAGCTTGTTCGCAAGCGCCGCCACGGCTTTCGTGCGCGCATGGCCACCAAGGGCGGCCGCAAGGTTCTCGTTGCCCGCCGCGCTCGCGGTCGCAAGCGTCTCTCGGCCTAAAGGCCGAGTTTGCCCGAGACCGGGCGAATGACTGACACTGAAAAGAAACAAACTGTCGGGCGGCTGAAAAGCCGGCCGCAGTTTCTTGCCGTGCGCGCCGGCGAAAAGCGCAAGGGCGGGTTGTTCCTCCTCGAGGTTCTCGACCGCCAGCAGCCCGACACCGAGCCCAGGGTCGGTTTTACCGTTACCAAGAAGCATGGCAACGCCGTCGAGCGCAACCGCATGCGTCGCCGCCTGAAAGAGGCGGTACGACTGAATGCGGCGTTTGCAATGCAGCCCGGACACGACTATGTCATTGTCGCCCGCAGGGACGTGCTTAACGCACCCTTTGCGCGGATTGCCGCGCAATTGGCCGAGCGGATCAAGGCCAGACCAAAACACATACGGTCCCCCGCGACCGATTCCAGGAAAGTATGATGCAAAACAACCGCAATTACTTCATCGCGATTGCCCTGTCTGTGCTGATCGTCCTCGGCTGGCAGTATTTCATCATGGGTCCCCGGATCGAAGCCCAGCGGGTGGCTGAAGAGGCGCGACTTGCGCAGCAGGCCCAGACGACCCAGGCGCAGCCGAATGCCGCCGCTCCGGCCGGCACGATTTCCGGCAACCTTCCCGGCGGCAGCGC
>DBUL01000077.1:0-17131 GCA_002307905.1 Rhizobiaceae bacterium UBA1291 | reverse complement strand
GTCGATCCGACGAGCCCCATCATTACGCTCTTCAACCCGGCTGACACCAAGGACGGCTATTTCACCGAACTCGGTTATATCGCCGGGGAGAACGCCGGTGCTGTTCCCGGTCCGACGACCGTCTGGACGTTGGCAGAAGGCGACAAGCTGACACAGACAACGCCGGTCACGTTTTCCTTCACCAACGAGGCAGGCCTCACTTTCCTTCGCAAGATCTCGGTTGACGAGCATTACCTGTTCACGGTCGAGGACACGATCAGGAATGACGGGACGACCGCCGCTTCGGTCGAGCCATACGGCCGCATCACCCGCTACAACAAGCCCACGACCGCCTCCGTCTACGTCCTGCACGAGGGCTTCCTTGGTGTGCTCGGCGCCGAGAATGGACTTACGGAAGAATCCTACGGCGACATCGAGGATCAAGCGCTGGCGGGCGCAAAGGCTACCGGCGGCTGGCTCGGCATCACCGACAAATACTGGGCAGCAGCACTTGTACCCCAGCAGACGCTGGCCTTCGAAAGCCGGTTCTCGCACTTCACAGACGGACAGCCGCGCTATCAGGCCGACTTCAAGAACGACGCGATTAGCGTCGCACCGGGCCAGAACACCACGGTCAAGCAACTCGTTTTCGCCGGTGCCAAGGAGGTTCCGGTGGTCGACAATTACGAGGCTGCCTATTCCATCCCGAAGTTCGACCTGATGATCGACTGGGGCTGGTTCTACTTCATCACCAAGCCGATGTTTAAGATGATGGACTATTTCTATCGTCTGGTCGGCAATTTTGGCGTCGCCATCCTGCTCACCACGATCGTGGTCAAGCTGATCTTCTTCCCGCTCGCCAGCAAGCAGTATGCCTCCATGGCTAACATGAAGCGTATGCAGCCGAAGATGGAGGAGCTGAAGGCCAAACACGGCGACGACAAGATGGCGCTGCAGCAGGCGATGATGCAGCTCTACAAGGACGAGAAGATCAACCCGGTGGCCGGCTGCTGGCCGGTGCTGCTGCAGATCCCGGTCTTCTTCGCGCTCTATAAGGTCATTTACGTCACCATCGAAATGCGCCATGCGCCGTTCTTCGGCTGGATCCAGGACTTGTCCGCACCCGATCCGACCACCTTCGTCAACCTGTTCGGCCTCCTGCCGTTCGAGGGTCCGACTTTCCTGCATCTCGGCGTCTGGCCGATCATCATGGGTGTCACCATGTGGCTACAGATGCGCATGAATCCGACCCCGCCGGATCCGACACAGGCGATGCTGTTCAACTGGATGCCGCTGATCTTCACATTCATGCTGGGCACCTTCCCGGCCGGTCTGGTCATCTATTGGGCCTGGAACAACACGCTCTCGATTGCACAGCAGTCCATCATCATGAAGCGCCAGGGCGCCAAGATCGAACTGTTCGACAATATCAAGGGCATGTTCCGGCGAAAGCCGACGCAGACGAAGTAACTCAGAAAGCCCCGGTCTCCGGGGCTTTCGTTTATGCCCACGACCTTGCGAGCTTCGATGGCCGTCTCAAGTTCCTCTCCCGTCCCGGCCGCCCGCCCCTGGCTCGGCATCGCTCTGGTACTCGGCTCAGCCACGGCCTGGAGCTATGGCGGCGCGATCCAGCGGTTCATCGGCATGAGCGATGGCTGGGCAATCGTCTTCTGGCGATGCCTGTTCGGCGGCCTGTTCCTCTTGAGCTTCATGCTCATCCGGGACAAGGTTGCTGGAACGATCCGACTGTTCCGGGCAATGGGGTGGCCCGGGCTGATGATCGCGGTCGGCTTTGCCGCCGTATCGACCTGCTTCGTGCTGGCCGTGAGCATGACTGCGGTTGCCAATGTCGTGCTGTTCATGGCGGCCATCCCGCTGTTTGCCGCGCTGCTTGCCCGCATCGTGCTCGGCGAACCGATTACGGCAGTGACCTGGGGCGCCATTGGCGCCGTGATCCTCGGAGTGGCGATCATGGTGTCGACCTCGATCGGCGAAGGCGGTTCGCTGGTCGGCCTCGGGCTCGCGGCCTCGATCCCGGTAATCTTCGCCTGCATGACCGTGCTGACGCGACGGCATCCGGAGATCCGCATGACACCGGCCGCCAGCACCGGCTGTTTCATCGCCTCGGCGATCGCGGCCACGCAGACCACGAGCTTTGCCGTGAGCCCGCCCGATCTGGCGCTACTGTTCGCCTTTGGGGCTCTCAACCTCGGGCTCGGCATGGCGATGTATGTGACCGGCGCGCGCATGATCCCCTCCGCGCTTGCAGCACTTCTCGGTACGGCGGAGATGATCCTTGCCCCGGTGTGGATGGTTCTCCTGCATCACGAAGTGCCGTCGGGCCGGACGATGATCGGCGGGGGCATCGTGCTTGTGGCGCTGTTCACCTATCTTATCGGCCATATGCGCCGCGAACTGGGGCCGCGCGTGCCCACCGCGTCTTGACTTTGCCGGTCAAAACCCGGATTTCACAGGACATGCGAAAGGCGACCCCATGACAGACAACAACCAGAAGACCGATCAGCCTCTGTTCGGCCGCCCGTGGATCTTCATCCGCGGCGTCCCGTCGATGCAATTCCTTCCCCCCGAAGGACCGCTCGAAGTGGCCTTTGCCGGCCGCTCGAATGTCGGCAAGTCGTCGTTGATCAATGCGCTGGTGGGTCACAAAGGACTGGCTCGCACGTCGAACACGCCGGGCCGCACTCAGGAACTCAACTATTTCGTTCCTGACGGCTATTCGGGCGAAGCGGGCGACCTGCCGCCGATGGCGCTGGTCGACATGCCCGGCTACGGCTATGCTCAGGCGCCGAAGGAAAACGTCGACGCCTGGACCAAGCTGGTATTCGACTACCTACGCGGCCGCGCGACATTGAAGCGCGTCTACGTGCTGATCGACAGCCGCCACGGCATCAAGAAGAACGACGACGAAGTGCTCGACCTGCTCGACAAGGCGGCGGTGTCCTACCAGATCGTGCTGACCAAGACCGACAAGATCAAGGAAGCCGGCGTGCCTCGCCTGATCGCGGAAACGCTCGAGAAGATCAAGAAGCGCCCGGCTGCCTATCCCTTCATCGTTGCCACCTCCTCCGAAAAAGGAAATGGCCTCGACGATTTGCGCGCGGCAATCCTCGAGGCCATCGGCCAGGCAACCTGACGCAGTACGCCCGACCTAGACATTGCCCCGCCAGAGGCGAGGCAGGAGCGTGGCTCAGGCCTTCGGCAGCAGAACCTTGTCGATCACATGGATCACGCCGTTCGACTGTTTGACGTCGGCGATGGTCACGGTGGCAACGCCGCCGGTCTCGTCGGTGAGCGTGATCTTGTCGCCGTCCATCTTGGCCTGGAGCACGCAGCCGCCGACCGTCTCGACCGCATGGGTGCCACCGCCATCAGCGATCAGCTTGGCGACGGCAGACGACATGGCTTCGGCCGCCACGACGTGGCAGGTCAGAACCTTGGTCAACTGGTCCTTGTTCTCGGGCTTCAGTAGCGTGTCGACCGTGCCGGCCGGAAGCGCGTCGAAGGCAGCGTTGACGGGAGCGAAGACCGTGAACGGGCCTGCACCCGAAAGCGTCTCGACCAGGCCGGCAGCCGTGACGGCGGCAACCAGCGTCGTGTGATCCTTCGAATTGACGGCATTTTCGACGATGTTCTTGTCTTCCGCCATGGCGGCGCCACCGACCATCGGGTTTTCGGCATGGGCGGCGACGGTACCGGCGGCGAGTGCGACGGCAAGGGTGAGCGGGCGAAGGGTGGTCTTGAACATTTCGGTTTCCTCTGTCCTGGTGTTCTCGATCCGTCCTCGGCGGCAGGATTGCCATCCGGGCGGTTGTTTCGATCCCGTTGTCGGGGAACACTCCAAAGGACGAGGGCTGGGCAGAGAAAGTTTCAGTTGCCCTCAAAAAATCGGAAATTATTCTCTATATATTTGATATCTTTACTTTTTCTATTGAAACAACGCGCGGAGAGGCACGCCGTCACAGATGCGCCGGCCCAAGCGCGATCACTGGACCGGTCGCCTGGCCGGTCGGGGAGCCGCCGAAGGGCTCGAGGCTGACGGCGAGAATAACGCCTTCGGCGAAGCGACTACGCAACGTGTCGGGGACGATGATCTCCCCTTCCCCGGTCTGCGGCAGGACGCCCAGAGAACGTGGCGTCGACTCACCCTCGATCAGCCAAAGTTCGAGCGATCTCTGCTGCTGCTCGCCGGTTGCTACCGGCGTCACCTGAAGTCTGCCGGATCCGCTGTCATAGCGGGCGACGAGACTGATGACGCTGTCCTTGCCGGCGAGTTCGGCGACCAGCGGCTGCCCTGCGGGCAAGCTATCCCAGAGCCCCGCTTCAGCTCCCGCGAGGACGGCGGCGACGGCGACGCCGGCAAAGGCGAGGCCACGCCAGAGGGCGAGCGAGTTCCACAGGCCACCCAACGCTGCCCAAGACGGATTCCGCCGTGGCTGGCCATAGATCTTGCCCTCGATCCTGGCGAAGAGCGCTTCGGGCGGCAGTTCGACGCCGTAGTCCTCGTTGAACTGCGAGAGATTGTCCTCCCAACGGCGGACGATGGTGGCGAAGGACCGGTCGTGGCGCAGCCGTTCCTCGACCTGCATGCGATCCTCGACGCCGAGTACGCCGAGCACATATTCTCCGGCGATCACTTCGTCGCGGGAGCGGTCACCCTTGCTCTGGTCTGGCGTCGTCATCCATGCACTCTCTCAATTTCAACAGGCTGCGACGCAGCCATGTGCGCATCGTGTTCAGCGGCACCGCGAACCGATCGGCCAGCTCCTGATAAGACAATCCCTCCACATAGGCATGCCTCACGGCGCGCGCACGGTCAGGATCCAACTCTTGCAGACAGCTGTCAATCCGCTTTCCTTCCGAGCGCAGCAACGCGCTTTGTTCCGGGTCTGCCGCGCTGTCGGCGAGGTCGATAACAGTCTCCAGCTCTTCCGCCGGCGGGCGCCTCACCCGCAGGCGGTCAATGCAATGATAGCGCGCGATCGCAGCGAGCCATCCCATGGATCCATTGCCGGACGAAGCAAAGCTCTCGGCCCGCTGCCAGATCTTCACGAATATATCCTGCAAAGCTTCCTCCGCATCGGCCCTGTCTCGCAATATACGAAGGCAGATGGCAAAAAGTTTCGGTGATATGCGAGCGTAGAGCAAAGAAAATGCGGAGCGGTCCTTGAGGGCCACCCGGCTCAGCAATACGGCGATTTCGTCGTTAGGCATCGGCTTTCAGGCCCTCTCCTCCAGACAGCCCTCCCCGCGGGCGCAATTTTATCGTGTCCTATCAGCGACTACGCCGTCCGTTCATCGCCGGATCATCGGCGACGCTTATCTTTCCCCGGATTATTCCATCGCAGACGATCTTGCGTTACAAGGCCGCGAACCAATCACGAGGGCATCCGATGACGGCATCCGAAAGCGAAACCCAGGCGCGGCTCCTTGCTCAGGCCCTGCCCTTCATGCAGCGCTACGAGAACAAGACCATCGTTGTGAAATATGGCGGACATGCCATGGGCAATCCGGAACTCGGCAAGGCTTTTGCCGCCGACATCGCGCTCCTGAAGCAGTCAGGTGTCAACCCGATCGTGGTCCACGGCGGCGGCCCGCAGATCGGCGCGATGTTGACGCGGATGGGCATCGAATCGAAGTTCGAGGGGGGCCTGCGCGTCACCGACCAGAAGACCGTCGAGATTGTCGAAATGGTGCTGGCCGGCTCGATCAACAAGGAAATCGTCGCCCTCATCAACCAGACGGGCGAATGGGCGATCGGCCTTTGCGGCAAGGACGGCAACATGGTCTTCGCCGAAAAGGCCAAGAAGACCATCATCGATCCGGATTCCAATATCGAACGGGTTCTCGACCTCGGCTTCGTTGGCGAAGTGGTGGAAGTCGACCGCACGCTCCTCGACCTGCTCGCCAAGTCCGAAATGATCCCGGTCATCGCGCCGGTCGCGCCTGGCCGCGACGGCCACACCTACAACATCAATGCCGACACCTTTGCCGGCGCCATCGCCGGCGCGCTGCGCGCTACCCGGCTCCTGTTCCTCACCGACGTTCCGGGTGTGCTGAACAAGGACGGCGAGTTGATCAAGGAACTCTCGGTGACCCAGGCGCGTGCCCTGATCAAGGACGGCACGATCTCCGGCGGCATGATCCCGAAGGTCGAAACCTGCATCGATGCGATCAACGCGGGCGTTCAGGGCGTGGTCATCCTCAACGGGAAGACCGCGCATTCCGTGCTGCTGGAAATTTTCACCGAACACGGCGCGGGCACGTTGATCGTTCCCTGATCGACGCGATACCGGGCTGCGGCCGCGCCGTCAGAGGGCAAACAGCCCCACCGGCCGCATCTCGCCTTCGTGGCGCAGGAGAAACTTCTTGCGCCACAGTCCGCCGCCATAACCGGTGAGTGAACCGTCGGAACCGATGCAGCGGTGGCACGGGATGACGATGGCGATCGGATTGGCGCCATTGGCCTTGCCGACCGCGCGCACGGTTTCCATTCCCCCGACATTCCTGGCGATATCGCCATAGGAACAGGTCTCGCCGAGCGGCACCTTCAACAGTTCCGCCCAGACCTTCTGTTCGAATTCGCTGCCGGCCGGCGAGAGCGGCAGGGTGAAGTGGAAGAGTTCACCGGCGAAATAGGCCTTGAGTTCCCGGCCCAGGGCCGTGGTGATCGCATTGCCCGCGGCGATGACATCGCGGCCGAGTCGACGGCGCTGCCGCTCGAGCCTGTCGGCCGGGGATCCGTCATCCTCGAAGCCCAGAACCCGCAGATGCGTATCATCGGCGACGGCGACCAGGTCGCCGACCGGCGAGTCGAACCATTCGCAATACAGCGCTTCCGTCATCTGGCTCAAGCCTCCCGCCTGTCGAGAAAGCAATGATAGAGAGCCGATCCGGCTCCCGCAATCGGTGCGGACAGGCCGAAATCGGGCCAGCGCTCAGACGACGAGCAGCAACAGGACCCCGGCGACGATCAGCACGCAGCCGGCGACCTCCAGCCGGTTGATCTTCTCCTTGAAGAAGAAGACCGAGGAGGCGAAGGTGAAGAGCATCTCGACCTGGGCCAGCGCCTTGACGACGGCCACCTGCTGCAGGGTCATGGCCGTGAACCAGCCGAAGGAGGCGGTCGCGCCGACGAAGCCGACGAGAATGCCGATCTTCCAGGCGGCACCGACACGACGAAGCTCGGCGCGATCGCGCCACAGCATCCAGAAGAGCATGGCGAAAGTCTGCACGAGAATGACGACGACCAGCGTGTAGCTTGCCTGCATGACGCTGTCAGGCGCAGGCAGGCTCGGCGCAAGCGCGAGCGACGCGGAGCGGTAGGCGATGCCGGACACGCCGAAGAACAGGCCGGACAAGAGGCCGATCAGCGCAGTGCGGCTGAGGACCGAGGTGAACAGCGCCGGCAAAGTCAGCGTCGTGCGGGCCACGGAGATGAGCATCACGCCGAGCACCGAGACGAGGATGGCCAGCAGGGTGGGGACGGTGATCGTCTCGCCGAACAGCACCAGCGCGATCAGGGCTGCCTGGGCCGGCTCGGTGCGCGAATAGGCCGTGCCGACGGCGAAATTGCGGAACGAGAAGAGATGGACCAGCAGGAAGGTCGCCGAGATCTGGGCAAAGGCACCGATCACCGCCCAGAAGGCGAAGGCGCCATTCGGCACCGGCAGCGGCCGGCCAAGGCCATAGTGCAGCACAGCCAAATAGACGAGCGCAAAGGGCACCCCGTAGCCGAAGCGCACGAAGGTCGCGCCCGTCGTGCCCATTCGGCCTTTCAGGTGCTTTTGCAGGACGGAGCGCAGGTTCTGTAAGAATGCGCTGGCGAAGGTGATGAGAATCCAGGCGGGCATGGGAGGCTGTTATCACCCGGCGGCGGGGAGCGAAAGCCGGCTGGGTTGGGGAAAGCGACGGATTGCTCAGAACCGTCCGGGCGAAAAGACTGTCGGGGCGAGCCCGGCTCGGGTAAAGCCCGCCGGAACCTCGCTTCCGATCAACAGGCTGGCGGCGAGCGCGCCGAGCGCCGGCGAACTGAGGATGCCGTAACCGCCCTGCCCGGCCAGCCAGAAGAAGCGGGGATTGTCGCTGGCCGGTCCGACCACCGGCAGGCGGTCGGGCGCGAAGCTGCGCATGCCGGCCCAGGTCCTGGCGATTCGCCTGACCTCCATGGTGGTTGCGGTTTCCAGATGATGCGCCGCCCAGGCGACGTCGATCTCTTCTGGCTGCACGTCGCCCGGCTCGCAAGGCGTTTCGTCGGCCGGCGAGACGAGCAGGCGTCCGGCATCGGGCTTGATATAGAACTCGTCGTCCAGTTCGTTGATCTCCGGCATGGTGCGGGTGTCGACGCCGTCCGGCAGGTCAACGAGGATCGCGGTTCGCCGATGCGGCACGATGCCGATCGGCGCGACGCCGAAAAGTCCCGCCGTCGGGTCGGCCCATCCGCCGGTGGCGTTCACCACGAGCCGCGCGGAAATGGTCTCGCCTTCGGTGTCGATCAGCCAGTGGCGCCCA
Organism: Rhizobiaceae bacterium UBA1291; assembly: GCA_002307905.1. GTDB lineage: Bacteria > Pseudomonadota > Alphaproteobacteria > Rhizobiales > Rhizobiaceae > Allorhizobium. The sequence continues at coordinate 8,623 of DBUL01000077.1, read as the reverse complement.
TCGTCGCGTGCAGCCATCACACCGGCCTTCTGGCGGATATCGACGCCGGCGCGGCGGGCGCCCTTCACATAGCCCTGCAGCAGGCTTTCCACCTCAATGTCCCAGAATTCCGGATCGTGATAGGCTCCGGCGAGATAGGACGGGTCGAGAATCGTCGCCATGGCGACGGCCTCGTCGATCGACAGACGCGTGAGCTTGTCGGTCTTTCCCTGTTCGACGGTGAAATGGGCCTCGAACCGCTCCAGCTTTTCCGCATTGGCGATCATCAGCCCGCCGCGGGGCACGAGCAGGGGCACGCCGGTGAAGCCCTCGGGCGGATGGTCGAAGAAGTCGCGGCTGATGGCGGCGAGCGTGCAGACTTCGGGGCTGTTATAGCGCAGCACGAATTCCGCCGCCGAGCGGCCGGTCGAATGGTAGCCGAGGTTCTCTTCGCGCTCGATCACCACGACCGAACGGCTGGCGCCGAGGAAATAGGCGAGAGAGAGGCCGGCGATGCCGCCGCCGAGGATGGCGATGTCATAGGTCTGCATGTGGTCTTCCCGAATGAAGGTCGCATGCTAGCCGGGGAGGATACCCCCATTCAAATTTATAGAGACAAAAGTCGGCATCAATTCAATTGATACATCGCCTCGTCTTCAAACAGTTCGAGCCCGTCCATCACAGCCACAAGAGCCTGTTCGGCCGGATTGAGCATAGCGTTGGGATTGCTGATCAGGAAGACCTCGCTGACCGGCAGGTTGCCGTAGGGCGGCAACTGCCAGAGCCGGCCTGCCTCGACCCAGGGCCGCACCAGATGATTGGGCAGCATGCCTATGCCGATGTTGGCGGCGACCATGCGGATCACCTCCTCGACATGGCTGGATACCGCGCGCACCTCCTGCCCGAAGGAGCCGACGGCGCGCACGGCCGTCACCGCATTCATGTGCTGGCCACCGAGCACGTCGGCGGTGAAGGCCACATAGGGATCGCCGCGCAGGTCGTTGAGCGAAGCGCCCTCCACGCCGAACAGCCGGTGGCCGGCACCGCAGTAAAGCGCGTAGCGCTCCAGCTTGTAGGGGACCTTGGCCAGGTGATCGGGAATGATGCCGTCGCAGATGCCGATGCTGGCAATGCCGCGCTCGACCGAACTGATGACGTCCGCCGTGGTCTCGATCGTCACGTTCATGGTGACCTTCGGATGGGCGATGAAGAAGCGCGCGGTCCGCTCGTCCCAGCCGGGGTGATGGACGTGGGAGACGGCATGGACCGAGACATGGCCGGAGATATCGGCGCCGGCGCCTTCGAGCGTGTCCGGCAGGCGAACGACGGCGGCGAAAATGTCGCGCGCCTGGCGATACAGTCGTTCGCCGGCCTCCGTCATCTCGAAGCGACCGGGACGGCGGTCGATCAGGCGATGGCCGGTCGTCTCCTCTAGCCGTTTCAAGGCCATGGAGACAGCCGGTTGCTGCAACATCAGACGACTGGCGGCGGCGGTGATCGATCCTTCCTCGACCACGACAGCGAAGGTTCGTAGCAGATTCCAGTCGAGATTGTGGGCGAAGCGTTCGAGCCGTTTGTTGGCCATTAGGTCGTCCCGCTGAAAGGCGCTTCACAATAAATCACGTTGATATCGACTATTGCAACTATCTATTTCGCTGATGCTCAAGCGCTGCATAGACTGGCCGGCAAGGCGTCGCGAAAGGCGTCACAACAAGGGGAACGATCATGAAGAAAACCATTCTGGCCCTGGCCTTTACGGCCCTGACAGCCTTTGCCGCCCAGGCTGCCGACAAGCTGGTGATCGGCACCGAAGGCGCCTATCCGCCCTTCAACTTCGTCGGCTCGGACGGCAAGGTCGGCGGCTTCGACGTCGAGATCGGCATGGCGCTGTGCGCCGAGATGAAGGTCGAATGCGAGGTTGTAACCCAGGACTGGGACGGCATCATCCCGGCGCTGCAGGCAAAGAAGTTCGACTTCATGATCGCCTCAATGTTCATCACGCCGGAACGGGCAGAGAAGGTCGCCTTCACCAAGTCCTACTACAAGGCGCCGATGACCCATATCGCCCAGAAGGGCGCCAACATCACGGACTTCTCCAACGAGGGCCTGAAGGGCAAGGTGATCGGCGCGCAGTCCGGCACGACCCAGGCGGAATATGCCACCGCCACCTATCCGGACCTGGACATCAAGCTCTATCCGACCCAGGACGAGGTCAACATGGACATGATCAACGGCCGCATCGACGTACAGATCGGCGACATGCTGCCGATGATGGACTGGCTCTCCAAGGGCGACGGCGCCAAGTGCTGCGAGCTGGTCGGCGCGCCGATCGCCGATCCCAAATTCATCGGCGAAGGCGCCGGCATTGCGGTGCGCAAGGAAGACACCGACCTGCTGGCCAAGCTGAATGCCGCGATCGACGCGATCCGCGCCAACGGCAAATATGCGGAGATCAACAAGAAGTACTTCCCGATCGACATCTTCGAAATGAAGTGACCAAAGCCGATCGCGCGATTGGTAACCGATCCCCTCGCCGGCTGGCGCCGCGAGGGGATTTTCATATTCGGGAATTCGGGCGGGAGCGGTCCGCCTGGCTTCAGCGATCGCGGCACTCAGTATTGCCAAATCCGGCGGCCGTGTCATAACGCCAGCATGACCGACAAAGCTCTTCTTCCGCACCGAGACGACTTCGCCCATGTCCATGATTGGGTGTTCGACCTCGACAACACGCTCTATCCGCATCACATCAATCTGTTCGCGCAGATCGACCGCAACATGACGGCCTATGTAGCGCAACTGTTGCAGATGGAGCCGGCCGAGGCGAAGGTGTTGCAGAAGAAATACTACCACGACCATGGCACCACGCTTGCCGGCCTGATGCAGCATCACGGCGTCGATCCGAACGACTTCCTCGAGAAGGCTCATGCGATCGATTATTCGGCGCTCCTGCCCGACGAGAGCCTCGGCGCAGCCATCAAGACCTTGCCGGGCCGCAAGTTCATCTTTACCAACGGCACGGTCGCCCATGCGGAAGCTGCCGCCCGGGCGCTTGGCATTCTCGACCATTTCGACGACATCTTCGACATTGTCGCCGCCGGCTACCAGCCGAAGCCGGCCGGCACCACCTATGACAAGTTCACCAGCCTGAACCGCATCGACACACGGCATGCGGCCATGTTCGAGGACCTGCCGCGCAATCTGGCGGTGCCGAAGACGCTCGGCATGAAGACGGTGCTGCTCGTGCCGCGCAATCTCGGCGACGTGGTGCTGGAAAGCTGGGAACTGGCGGATAATTCCGATCCGGCAAACATCGATTTCGTCACAGACGATCTCGCAGCCTTCCTCGGCCGTCTGGTAGACGCCTCGGCTTGACATTTTTCAAACATTACAAAAGCTTCACCCAGCTTACCGATGTTTAAGTAGGTTCTTGCATTCGGCCGCCCTAGTTTCCTCCCATCACCAGATGATGAAAGGAACTTTTCCATGACTGGCAAGACACTCACCCTCGCAGCCATCGTCGGCAGCCTCCTGATTGGCACCTCGGCTTCGGCCGTTCTCGCCCAGCAGGGCATGGGCCGCGGCCCGGGTGGCGAAGGCAGGTTCGTCCACATGTTGCAGGAATTCGACACCAACAAGGACGGCAAGATTTCCAAGGAAGAGGCTGAAGCCGCCAGGGACAAGATGTTCACCACCATCGACGCAGACAACGATGGCGTGCTGACGCCGGGCGAATTCCGCAAGCACCGCGAAGCCATGCGCGCCGCGCGCCAGGCGGAAATGCAGGCCAATGCACCGGCACAGAACGGCCAGGGCCAGGGCCAGGGCAATGGTCCCGCCGCGGGTGAGGGGCAAGGCCAAGGTCCCCAGGACGGCACCGGCCCGATGAACGCTGAGCCGCCGCGTGACGGAACGGGCAACCAATTCGGTTGGGGCAGGCATGGTCAGCGCGACGACAATGACGGCCCCCGTCAGGGCAAGGGCCGCGGCTGGGGCGATAGCGACGGCCAGCGGTACGGCATGCACCATGGCGGTGGCCACGGCATGCGCGGTGGCGATCGCGGTCCCGGCATGGAACGCGGCGGACCAATGGGCGATCGGATGGGCGCAATGGGTCCGCGCGGCATGATGCGCATGGCCGACGCCGACGAGAACGGGCAGNNTGGCTTCATCACGGCCGACGACCTGCCGAAGCGCGGTATGTGGGGCCGTTAAGGTTCCAAGATTAGCCAGATCTACAGGGCCCGCGGCATATGCTGCGGGCCTTTCGCATTCAGTGCTCGTAGTGGTCGGCGATGATTTTCCAAGCTTGATCTGCAGTCTCGACGAAATGCAGCAATTGCAGGTCATCCGGCGCGATTGTGCCGAAATCCGCCAGCGCCTCGAAGTCGACGATACGCCGCCAGAATTCCTCGCCAAACAGGATCAGTGGGATCGGCGCCATGCGCTTGGTCTGGATCAGCGTTACCGACTCGAAGAACTCGTCCAGCGTCCCAAAGCCGCCCGGGAAGATGGCGATTGCCTTGGCGCGCATGAGGAAATGCATCTTGCGAATGGCGAAATAGTGGAAGTTGAAGCTTAACTCCGGTGTCACATAGGGATTCGGCGCCTGTTCGTGCGGCAGAACGATGTTGAGCCCGATGGTCGGTGCTCCGACCTCCGCGGCACCGCGATTGCCGGCCTCCATCACCCCCGGGCCGCCACCCGTCGTCACGACATATTCCCGATGATCGTGGATGGCCGCGTACTCGCCGCACAGGCGGGCAAATTTGCGGGCTTCCTCGTAGTAGACCGATGCCGCCATGAGATTGGCGCGCTGGGTTTCGTTGCGCGCCGCCCAGGCATCCTTGCCGGGCTCGGGGATGCGTGCGCCGCCGAACATGACCACCGTCGACTTGATGCCGCGCTCGGCGAGAATCATCTCGACCTTCAGCAGTTCGAGCTGCAGCCGCACCGGGCGAAGCTCCTCGCGCATCATGAAATCATCATCGACATAGGCAAGCCGGTAGGACGGCGATTCGGACTGCGGCGTGCGCGGCACTTCGGCTGCGCGCCTGTGGTCGGTCCTGCTGTCCTTCAGCGGATCCCAGACACCGTCCTTGCGCCTCTCTTGTCCATTGGTGGGCTTTGCCATCTGTCATGCCTTTCTTTGCCGCGATCGGAGACGGCGAATGCGCCGGCGGATGTTTTCAACCCCGGGCGAATGCGCTAGAGCAGTGACCAGTTCCCGATTGCGAATGCGGATATCGTCCGGGTCAACGATAGACAACGAAGTTTAAGGAATTCAGATGAACGCCACGGATCTCAGCGCCCTCGAACACGTCATCGAAGCAGCTTTCGAAAACCGCGACACGGTCACGACCACGACGCGTGGCGACATCCGTGATGCCGTCGAAACAGCCCTCAACCTGCTCGACAACGGCAAGGCTCGCGTTGCGACCCGCGGCGAGGACGGCAACTGGACCGTTCACCAGTGGCTGAAAAAGGCCGTTCTCCTGTCCTTCCGCCTCAATTCGATGGACGTAGTCAGCGGCGGTCCTGGCGGCGCGACCTGGTGGGACAAGGTCCCCTCCAAGTTCGAGGGTTGGAGCACCAATGAGTTCGAGCGCGCCGGTTTTCGCGCGGTACCGAACGCCGTGGTGCGCCGCTCGGCCTATATCGCACCGAACGCCATCCTGATGCCGTCCTTCGTCAATCTCGGCGCCTATGTCGGCGAGGGCACCATGGTCGACACATGGGCAACCGTCGGCTCCTGCGCCCAGATCGGCGCCCATGTGCATCTGTCCGGAGGCGTCGGCATCGGCGGCGTTCTGGAGCCGATGCAGGCCGGCCCGACGATTATCGAGGACAATTGCTTCATCGGCGCCCGTTCCGAAGTCGTCGAAGGCTGCATCATCCGCGAGGGCTCGGTGCTCGGCATGGGCGTCTTCATCGGCAAGTCGACCAAGATCGTCGACCGCGCCACCGGTGAGATCAGCTATGGCGAAGTGCCGCCCTATTCCGTCGTTGTCGCCGGCTCGCTGGCCTCCGACAAGATAATGGCGAACGGTCAGACGGCGCCCAATCTCTACTGCGCCGTGATCGTCAAGCGCGTCGACGCGCAGACCCGCTCGAAGACCGGGATCAACGAACTTCTGCGGGACTGATCAGGATGCAGTCTCCCGCCCGGCGGCCGACCGTTAGCTGGCTGTTGTTCAGCCCCTCCGGCCGCGCCGGGCGGCAGGTGTTCATTCTCGGCTGGCTGTTCTGGCTGATGATCAACAGCTACACCATCGCCTCCCTCGCCCTCCACCAGGAGGACACGGAACTGTTCCGGTTCTTCAGCCTCCTGTTCTTCACCGGTCTTGCAGCTTCTCTTGTTTCCACCATCATGCTCAGCATCAAGCGCCTGCACGACATGGGCTTTCCGGGCATCCTGGTGTTCGTGCTTTTCGTTCCGGCTGTATCCTTCATCATGCTCTTCGTGCTCTGCCTCTGGCCATCGCGCCCTGGCACCAATCCTTACGGCCCGGCGCCCGACTGGCCGCAAACCTGAGCCCGCAGAATGGTGACAGCTGCCGGCCGATCGGCTAAACCTATCCCATCCTTCCCGACGGTCGCGGCAGCAGCGCTTCCGGACCTCCCAAAGCGCCCGAGATCATGACCGCCACCAATCCCGTCGAAGTCCTCCAGGCTCTCATCCGCTGCCCCTCCGTCACGCCCGCGGAGGGCGGGGCACTCACCGTGCTGCAGGACCTACTGGAACCGCTCGGCTTCAAGGTCGAACGCACGACCGCGCGCGAGCCCGGTACGCCTGACATCGAGAACCTCTATGCCCGGCTCGGCGACCAGGGTCCGCATCTGATGTTTGCCGGCCATACCGATGTCGTCCCGGTGGGCAGTGAGGCCGACTGGAGCCACCCGCCGTTTGCCGCCGAGATCGCCGATGGCATGCTCTACGGCCGCGGCGCGGTGGACATGAAGGGCGGGATCGCCTGCTTCATCACGGCACTGGCAAGACTGATTGAGGAAAAGGGTCCCCCGAAGGGTTCGGTGTCGCTGCTCATCACCGGCGACGAGGAAGGCCCGGCGGTCAACGGGACGGTCAAGCTGCTCGAATGGGCCAAGGAGAAAGGCGAGCACTGGGACGCCTGCCTGGTCGGCGAGCCGACCAATCCGGACCAGCTCGGCGACATGATCAAGATCGGCCGGCGCGGCTCGATCTCGGCAACGGTGACGGTGCGCGGGGTGCAGGGGCACGCAGCCTATCCGCAGCTTGCCGACAATCCGGTGCGCGGCGCGGTGCGCCTTGCCGACGCGCTGATGCATCCGCATTTCGACCACGGCACCGACAATTTCCAGCCGTCCAATCTCGAAGTCACCTCTATCGACGTCGGCAATAATGCAACCAATGTCATTCCGGCCGCCGCGAGCTTCAAGTTCAATATCCGCTTCAACGACCTGTGGACGCCTGAGAGTGTGCAGGCAGAGATCCTGCGCCGGCTGGACGAAGCAGCCACCGACAGCCATCTCCGTCCCGGCCGCGATCCGGTCTCCTATGACATCGTCTGGTCGGAGCGGCCGAGCCAAGTCTTCCTGACCCGTGACGATGCGCTGATCGGCTCCCTGTCGCGCGCGATCGAGACGGTGACGGGCGCCACGCCGCAACTGTCGACCACCGGCGGCACGTCGGACGCCCGCTTCATCAAGGACTATTGCCCGGTTGTGGAATTCGGCCTGGTCGGCCAGACCATGCACATGGTCGACGAGCGGGTCGCGGTTCAGGATCTGGAAACGCTGAGCCGGATCTACAAGACCTTCATCGACCAGTGGTTCGCGAATGCCAACGCTTAAGGAAGTCGAGTTCTATCTCACCGGCCTTTGGCTTCTGTTCACGCAAGACCCCAAGGGTGTGAACTATCTTGATTTTTCCGACCGCGGCGCGTTGCGCTCCTTCTGGGCGGCCGTCTTCGTCCTCCCGACTACGCTCCTGACCTTCGTCTGGTGGCGGAGCATCTATCTGCAGGCCCAGCCGGAAGGCGCAGAGGTCGGTTCGTTGTTCTTCTTCCGGCTCGGTCTCGTCGAAATTGCCAACTGGATCGTTCCCCTGGTGCTCGTCGGCCTGCTTTGCTGGATGGTGGGGATTGGTGAGAAATTTCTTTCGATCGTCGTCATCTCCAATTGGCTGACGTTGCCCGCCTCCTATGCCTACGGCTTCCTGCTCCTGATGATGCTGCTGGTTCCCGGCCTCACTGGTCTCGCCGTCATCCTGTCCTACGGACTCGCCGTCGCACTTGTCATGGCGCTTTTCCGTATCTTGCGAATGGTATTCGGCGACCACGTGCTCACCATCGCGACGGTCACGATGGTCTTGCTCGTGCCGGCAATGATCCTATCGGGTGTGCTGGAACGCTATCTCGGTATCTATCCGGGCTGAACGGTTCAGATCGAGCGCTGGTTGACCCGCTTCGACAGTTCCGCCGCCGTCTCGACCCGCTCGGAATAGCGCTCGACCAGATAGTCCGAGCGCTCGCGCAGCAGAAGGGTGAACTTGACCAGTTCCTCCATCACGTCGACGACGCGCTCGTAGTAGGACGACGGTTTCATCCGGCCCGCTTCATCAAACTCACTGAAGGCCTTCGGCACGGAGGACTGGTTGGGGATGGTG
>DBUL01000110.1:20124-27109 GCA_002307905.1 Rhizobiaceae bacterium UBA1291 | reverse complement strand
CTTAGCGCAAATCAACACGCAGCGAACTGGCGCCCCGGACACGTGCCGATTACCAGAACTGTTTCGACTATCTGAAGGCGATCGAGGACACACCTCTCGACCGGTTCACACCACCGTTAATCGCAAAGATCCGGGACAGGGCGCTGGAGCAACGCAAATTCCGATTCGCCAACTATGTGCGCTCCGTACTCTCCATCATCTTCGACTGGGGGATCGAATATGGGTATACGAAGGACAACCCCGCATCCCGGGTCAAACCCGCCCGGCGCCCCAAGAGCCTGCCCGATGCAAACCGACCGTGGACGGACGCTGAGCGCGAAACGGTGCTCGCTGCTCTCCCCGCCCATATGAAGCTTCCGATCGCGCTGATGATGTTCTATGCGCTCGATCCGCAGGACGCGTTGGACCTGCCGCGGTCTGCGATCTCGGAAGCGGGTCTCGACACCCGGCGAAACAAAACCGGACGGCCAATCTACCTGCCCCTGTTCGAGCCCGTGGCCGATGCCATTGCGTGCGCGCCAAAGCACGATGCGGTGACGCTTTGCGCCAACAGCCTTGGTAGGCCCTGGACCTATAACGGCTTCAGCACGAACTGGGCGAGGCTGAAGGGCAAGCTGGAGGGAGAGGGCGCGGTTCAGCCTGGGCTCACGCTAAAGGGGCTCCGGCACACGGTCGCAACGATCCTCGCCGAAATGGGCAAGGACCACGGCACGATCGCGCTGGTCCTTGGGCACGCGACGGAGGCCATGGCGAAGCACTATTCGCGACGTGCGGACATGACCCGACAGGCGACGTCCGTTGTGGCGGATTTCGGGGAGGAGCTGAACAAACGAAAAACGAAAGTTGTCAAATCAGGTGTTTGAAACTGTCAAATCCGAAAATTCAAGGAGATCGAAAATGTCCGAATACTACAGACACATCAAGAGCTTAGAATGGTGCCCGGAGGCGGATTTGAACCACCGACACGCGGATTTTCAATCCGCTGCTCTACCAACTGAGCTATCCGGGCATCAGGCTCTTTTCAAAGCCATCCGGCGGGGTTTCCGACCGGCGGGGGATAAGTTTCCCCCGGAAGCGAGGGCGTTATAGCATCTTGTTTCGGCATGTCCAGCGCCTTTCGGCACTTTTTTGACAGCTTTGCGAAGACACCCGAAACGCCAATCAATTGAAAGGCTTCCGACAGGCTGGCCTTGCCCCTGTCGGGGACAGAATCAGTCGCGATCCTCACCCTCGGCCTTCGATTCGTCCTCGACGACGGGGATGGCATAGGCGCCTTTGAGCCAGCGCGACAGGTCGAGATTGCGGCAGCGCTCGGAGCAGAAGGGATAGTGCTCGCGTTGCGAGGGCCTGCGGCATTCCGGGCACGGACGGGCCTTGCGCAACGGTTCCACCTTGGCGGTTCGTCCGTTATCCACCTCGGCCATGGCTCAGCCCTCCGTCCAGCCGGACTGCACGGAGAACCCCTCGCCGGTGAGCAGTTGCAGCGTCTCGAGCAGGGGCAGTCCCACAACATTGGTGTAGGAGCCGACGAGTTTCTGCACGAAGCAGCCGGCAATGCCCTGGACGGCATAGCCACCGGCCTTGCCGCGCCACTCACCCGAGGCAAGATAGCTTTCGATGTCGAGTCCGGACAAGCGCTTGAAGCGCACCTTGGTCTCAACGACCTTGTGCCGCACGGTGCCGCCCGGCGTGATTAGGCAGACGCCAGTGAAGACCCAGTGGCTGCGGCCCGAAAGCAGATGCAGCGCCGAGGAGGCTTCCTCGAGGTATTCCGCCTTGGGCAGGATGCGGCGGCCGACGGCGACGACGGTATCGGCGGCGACGACATAGCTGTGGTTCCAAGCCGGGGCATGGCGAATCTCGTCATGGGCGGCCTGGGCCTTGTCGGCCGAGAGGCGGCGTGCCAGCGAGCGGGGATGTTCCGACTTCTTGGGCGTCTCGTCGAGATCCATCGGCATCAGGCGCGCGGGTTCTATCCTCACCTGCTTCAGCAGGTCGAGGCGGCGCGGCGACCCGGACGCCAGTATCAGCTTCTGTCTCAGTTCCATCGACCCTCTCGCAGCCTCAGTCGGTAGCCGGCGACTACTTGAAACGATAGGTGATGCGGCCCTTGGTCAGGTCATAAGGGGTCATTTCCACCAGAACCTTGTCGCCGGCGAGCACGCGGATACGGTTCTTGCGCATGCGGCCCGCGGTGTGAGCGATAATCTCGTGCTCGTTTTCCAGCTTCACCCGGAACGTCGCATTGGGCAGCAATTCGGTGACGACGCCGGGAAATTCGAGGACTTCTTCTTTTGCCATTGAGCGGTTGTCTTTCTTGGATGTTGGCCGGGATCCCCGATCCGGGGCCCGAAAATGTGGGCGGAAACTACACAATCACCACGGTTTTGTGAACCTTGTAGATCGGGCTTTTCGAATTTGTTTCAAACACTCGCCTGCGAAGGGCTTTCCCGGGACGCGAGGCGCTCCTCGATCAGCCGTTTCAGCCGGTCGCGCACTTCGCGATAGGCACCGAGGATCTGCTCGCGCGTGCCAGTCGCCACCGTCGGATCGGGCATGGGCCAGTAGACCACCTCGACCGCCGAGGAGCGGGTGAGTTCCAGCGCCGCATGATGCGCCTCCGGTGCCAGCGTGACGACCATGTCGAAATAGTCGTCCTCGAGCTCGTCCAGCGTCTGCGGCTGGCGCCTGCCGAGCGACAAGCCGATCTCGTCCAGCACGGCATCGACAAAGGGGTCGCGCTCGCCCGCCCGAACGCCAGCCGAGGCGAGATAGGTGCCGGCCGGCAGGAGCGTCCTGGCGATCACCTCCGCCATCGGCGAGCGGATCGCGTTCATGCCGCAGACGAACAGGATAGCCCCCGGCAGACGCCCATGGGTCTCAAGATCCGCGTCCGTGGCCATCAGGCTACCCGCGCCAATAGAGAACGCAGACCAGGGTGAACAGCCGGCGGGCCGTGTCGAAGTCGAGCTTGATCTTGCCCGACAGCCGATCCATCAGCGTCTGCGAACCCTCGTTGTGAATGCCGCGGCGTCCCATGTCGATCGCCTCGATCTGCGACGGCGTCGAGGAACGGATCGCCTCGTAATAGCTCTCGCAGATCATGAAGTAGTCCTTGATGATCCGGCGAAAGGGCGTGAGCGACAGGATATGTGTCGCGACCGCCTCGTCGCTCTCGGTCCTGATAGAGAAGACCAGCTTGCTGTCGACCAGCGAAAGCAACAGCTTGTAGGGGCCGCCCGCATGGCCGACCGGTTCGAAACTGTTTTCCTCGATCAGGTCAAAGATGGCGACGGCGCGTTCATGCTCGACGTCCGGCGTCGAGCGGCCGATCGTCTCGTCCAGCACAACATCGCAGAGCCGGAAGTCGCCCTTCGCCATCGGTCAGCCTTCGAGGTTCAACCGGATGGCGACAGAGCGCGCATGGGCGTCGAGCCCTTCGCTCTTCGCCAGCGCGATCGCCGCTGGGGCAAGCGCGCGCAACTGGTCCGGCCCGAGCCGCAGGATCGAGGTGCGCTTGACGAAATCGAGCACCGAGAGACCCGAAGAGAAGCGTGCCGAACGCGCGGTCGGCAACACGTGGTTGGAGCCGGCGACATAGTCGCCGATGGCTTCCGGCGTGTGGCGGCCGACGAAGATGGCGCCGGCATTGCGCACGCCGGCCATCAATGCGTCCGGATCGTCGACGGCAAGCTCCAGATGCTCGGCGGCGATGCGGTTGGCGAGCGGGACGGCATCGGCGAGAGACCTGACCAGGATGACGGCGCCGAAATCGCGCCAGCTGGCCGCAGCCGTCTCGGAGCGGCTGAGCGATTTAAGCTGCCGCTCGACTGCGGCTACGACCGCGCGGCCGAGGTCGGCATCGTCGGTGATCAGGATCGACTGGGCGCCCGGATCATGCTCGGCCTGGGCCAGCAGGTCGGCGGCCAGCCAGTCGGGATTGTTGTTGGCGTCGGCAATCACCAGCACTTCGGACGGCCCAGCGATCATGTCGATGCCGACCGTGCCGAAGACTTGGCGCTTGGCGGCCGCCACATAGGCATTGCCCGGACCGACGATCTTGGCGACTGGAGCGATCGTCTCGGTGCCGTAGGCGAGTGCTGCCACCGCCTGGGCGCCGCCGATCCGATAGATTTCCTCGACGCCGGCAATTTTTGCCGCAGCCAGGACCGTCGGATTGATCTCGCCGCCGGAGGCGGGGACGACCATGACGATACGCTCCACGCCAGCGACCCTGGCCGGCACGGCATTCATCAGAACCGAGCTCGGATAGCTCGCCGTACCGCCCGGCACATAGAGGCCGACGGCCTCGATCGCCGTCCAGCGCGAGCCGAGGCCGACCCCGAGCGCATCCTCGTAGATGTCGTCCTTCGGCATCTGGCGGGCATGGTGCCGTTCGATGCGCTCGGCGGCAAGCCGCAGCGCATCCATCACCTCGGGCGAGACGCTGGCCGCCGCTTCGTCAATTTCCGCGATCGCGACGCGCATAGGCGTCTGGCTGAAGTCAATGCCGTCGAAGCGAAGCGAGTATTCGGCAAGGGCCGCATCGCCGCGCGCCCGGACATCGGCGATGATCGCCTTCACCACGTCATTGACGTCGTCCGACACTTCGCGCTTCGTCGTCAGGAAGGCGGCAAACGTCTCACCAAAACCCTCCGATGCCTGATCCAACCAGATCGCCACGTCCCCTGCTTCCTTCCATTTCCTGTCTTGCGCACCCTGTCGGCCGCGCCGGTCAATCCCCCGGATGGCCGGGTTTCAGGCTGGTTTCCCATGCCCCGCCGGTATCTGCAAGCTGTGCCTCGATACATTCGACGTCGAGCGCAATCATGCCACCGCCCGAAAGGACGAGTTCGACCACGCCTTCCGGCCCCTCGCCCTCGACGCGAAAGCGGATTGCAAGCAGCGAGAGCACGTCGTCACCCTTGCGGCGATCGAAACCGATCGAGCGGACCGCGCTCACCCGCTTGAAGGACAGCACGGCACGGCGGCGCTCGTAGCTCTTGCGCTTTTCGCCGGCCCCTTCCCATACGAAGCGGTTGACGGCAAGCCCAAACAGGCCGGGACGCGGCTGGNNTCACCTTGAACACCGCGTCCTGCATATGGGCGGACATGACCGCGAGGTCGTCGGTATCGAGAGCGAGGAGCTTCAAGCTTGTCATGTCGTCATTGTCCGATCGGCCAGTCGATTGCGCGCGGACCCGATATGGGGCGGTGGAATATTCGACACCGCCTCGCAGCCCCGCGCTTCATCCTTTCGACATAGGTCGCCGCAAAGCAAGAGGCAACCGCTCGCAGGCCCGCAAGCGCCAAGAAACTCAGTCCGTAATGCGTTCGACCACCGCGCCGCAGCGCGTCAGCTTCTCTTCCAGTCGCTCGAAACCGCGGTCAAGATGGTAGACGCGCGACACTGTGGTCTCGCCCTCGGCGGCCAAGCCGGCAATCACCAGCGAAACCGAGGCGCGCAGGTCAGTCGCCATCACGGGAGCGCCGCGCAGGCGGGTCACGCCCTCGATCCGCGCCGTCTGGCCGGAAAGCGTGATGTGGGCCCCGAGGCGGGCCAATTCCTGCACATGCATGAAGCGGTTCTCGAAAATCGTCTCGGTGACATGTGAAACGCCGTTGGCGCGCGTCATCAGGCCCATGAACTGGGCCTGCAGGTCGGTCGGGAAGCCGGGATAGGGCTCGGTGACCACATCGACCGGGCGGATCTCATTGCCATGGCCAACGACGCGCAGACCCGACGGCGTCACCGTGATTTCCGCGCCGGCGCGGCGAATGGCTTCTAGTGCGGTGTCGAGCAGGGCGAAGTCCGTGCCCTCCAGCGTCACGTCACCGCCGGTCATAGCGACCGCCATGGCGTAGGTGCCGGTCTCGATTCGGTCCGGCAGCACGCGGTGGCGGGCGCCCGACAGACTGTCCACGCCTTCGATGGTGATGGTCGCAGTGCCCGCGCCGGAGATCTTGGCGCCCATGGCGTTCAGGCAGTTGGCGAGATCGACCACTTCCGGCTCGCGCGCCGCATTGTTGATGATTGTCGTGCCGCGGGCGAGCGAGGCCGCCATCAGCATGACATGGGTCGCGCCGACCGAAACCTTGGGGAAGGTATAGGTACCACCGATCAGGCCGCCTTTGGGGGCGGTGGCATTGATATAGCCGCTGTCGATCTCGATCGTTGCGCCAAGCGCAGTCAAGCCCTCAATGAACAGGTCGACCGGACGCGTGCCGATGGCGCAGCCGCCCGGCAGCGAGACACGCGCCCTGCCCTCGCGAGCCAGCAGCGGGCCGATGACCCAGAAGCTGGCGCGCATCTTCGAGACCAGCTCGTAAGGCGCTGTCGTGTCGACGATGGTGCGGCAGGTGAAATGAATGGTGCGCGAATAGCCCTCGTCCTGGCGCTCGCGCCGGCCGTTGACCGAGACGTCGACGCCGTGATTGCCGAGGATGCGCAGCAGAAGCTCCACGTCGGCGAGATGCGGCACATTTTCCAGGGTGAGCGTGTCGCTGGTCAGAAGCGAGGCGATCATCAGGGGCAGTGCGGCATTCTTGGCGCCGGAGATCGGGATCACCCCGTTGAGCTGGTTGCCGCCGACAATCCTGATACGATCCATGTAAGCCTACGCTACGGGTGAATACCCGCCTTTCCTGATCATGGGTGGAAAATCCGCCACCCGGTCGGGTGGGCTCTTTAGACGAAAAGCTGACNNCAGCAAGGGTTAATCATCGCGATCCGGCGATTTTGCGGCAGGCAGGCCTTCGGCGTCATCGGCGGCTCCCTGGCGACGTGCCCGCTGCTGAAGCTTGCGGCGCATGAGGTTCTCGCGCAGCTTGTCGGCCGCGCGCGCCTTGCGCTGGGCTGCCGCCACATCCGCATGGCGCAGGCGCTGGCCGGCGTTTCCGATGCCCGGATCGTCCCCGCCCTCATCCGCCGCGGCCGGCGGCCCAGTTTCGTCGCGTTTTTCATTCATGCGGCGGTGATAGCCGA
>DBUL01000110.1:429-20075 GCA_002307905.1 Rhizobiaceae bacterium UBA1291 | reverse complement strand
AAGGGTCATTGACAGGATGCGCATTTCTTCGAGCAAGTTCGTTTTGCGGCTTGCATCCCCCCTGAAGCTGTGGCAATAGGCGGCTCGCTCGAGACGGCGCGGACGCGCAGGGCCTCGCAAGCTGCTATAGCTCAGTGGTAGAGCACNNATGAACGACACCGTTGGGACTGTGGTGTGCGGTTTGCCGAAATGCGTCTCTTTGCGCAATTTGGCCTCAAGCAACCGCCTGCTGTTCTCGAATAACCCCCGCTTCACTTTTTCGCGTCGCCGTCTGGTTTCGGGTAATATGCAATCGTTTCAGGTGCATTCGACCCGCCAGTGATGACAAAGCTAATTGCCTGATCGAAGGTCCAGTCGGTAAAGGTAATCTTCCTGACCGGCACGATTTCGATGTAGCCGGAAGTCGGGTTGGGTGATGTCGGAACATAGACCACGGCCAGTTCCTCGCCGGTCGCTTCGTCCTTCAACATGCGCGTCACCAGACCGATGGTCTTCATCTCGGGCGAGGGGAAATCAATCAAAACCACGCGGCGCTCCCCGCCATCGGTGGAACTTCCGGCCACAGTGAGGAAACGCTTCGTTGCCTGATAGATCCTTTCGACAAAAGGAATGCGGCCAATGATCCATTCGAAGATCAGGATCAATCGCTGCCCGATCACCCGGCTGGCACCCCAGCCCAACATCCACAGAAGACCCAGCACCAGAAGCGCGGCCAAGATGGATAGGAATGTTTCATTCTGAAGCCAGGCAGCCAGAACACGATGTTCCGGTCCAAGTGCTCGGGCGGCTCCCGTCACCCAAGGCCGTCCGACCCGGGCGAGCTGGCCAAACAAAAAGTCGAGGATGATCCAAGTGATCGCCAGTGGCGCTATTGTGAGCACACCGATCAGAATGTATCGCCCGGCAGATTTCATGCGGTGCGGTGTTTCAGATGAAGCCATGGCTGACGCTCCCCCACTTTCAAATCAACCGAGCAAAACTCGCCATTTGCATAAATACGATGTCTACGAGGTTTAAGAACGATAGACGACAAGGCCGAAGTCCACAGTCATGCAACAACCAAGTCCAGTATTTACCAGAAGACGGCAGGACTACGACGGCTAACGGTTTCCTTACAAGGACAAGGCGGCGTCAGATCAAGCTGGCCCAGCGTGGAACATGAAGGCTGTCGGGGCAATTGGCTCAGCCTCGAAAGATCAGAGCGACCCTTTCGTTACTGCTTGTAGATCCATACACCGTCAGAAACTGCCAAACGCTGTGCCCAGCGCCACCAGGACCACCAAAGCGAGCACAGGGATCGCCACGGCGACCACGAAAATGTCACGGTAGGCTTCCCGGTGCGTCAGACCGCAAATTGTCAGCAGCGTGATGACCGCACCATTGTGCGGCAGCGCATCCAGTCCGCCGGTCGCCACTGCAGTGACCCGGTGCAGAAGGTCAGGCGATATTCCGACTGCCTGCCCCATGTCCAAGTATGTCTCGCCGAGCGTCGAGAGCGCAATCGACATGCCCCCCGAGGCGGACCCCGTAATGCCCGCCAGAAGGCTGGTGCCGACAGCGAGCGAGACCAGCGGGTTGTCGCCACCCACGGTCACCACCCAGTCGCGGATCACGCCAAAGGCCGAAAGCGATGCGATCACCGCGCCGAAACCCACAAGGCTTGCCGTGTTGAAGATCGGCTTGAGCGCATCCTTGGCGCCTTCGTCCAATGTGGCAGCCAGTCCGCCCGCGAGCCGCCGCCAGTTCAACGCCACCAGTGCCAGCGACGCCAGCGTCAGTGCGGCGATGATCGACCAGACCCCGCGTAGCGCGCCCACATCCGTTGCGCCGAACTCGGGCTGGCCGAGATAGTCGGTGTCCATGGCCGGGATCAGCACGAAGGTGAAGGCGAGGTTCAGTGCCAGCACCAGCACCAGCGGTGCCGCCGCAACTGTCAGTCCGGGTGCCGAGCCGCCGTCCATTTTCGTGTCATCTTCCGACGCGCTGCCGTAGCCTGACCCCAGCGCCCGCGTGCGGTACTCCAGCCAACCCCATCCAAGCCCCAGCATCAGCGACCCGGTGATGAGCCCAAGCCCCGGAGCGGCAAAGGGCGTCGTGCCGAAATAGGGCATCGGTATTGCGTTCTGGATTGCTGGCGTTCCGGGCAGCGCGGTCATGGTGAAGGTGAAGGCGCCAAGCGCGATGGTGGCCGGGATCAGCACCTTGGGCAGGTCCGCCTCGCGAAACAGCGCCGAGGCGATGGGCCAGACGGCAAAGGCAACAACGAACAGCGACACTCCGCCATAGGTCATCGTGGCACAGGACAGGATCACCGCCAGGATGGCGCGGTTTGGCCCCAGCCCGCGGATGATGCCGTCGGCCAGAACGCGCGCCGAACCTGAGGCCTCCATCAACTTGCCGAACACCGCGCCCAGCAGGAACAGCGGGAAATACTGGATGATGAACCCACCCGTGGCCTGCATGAAGACCTGCGTATAGCTGGCTAGCAGCGGGCCACCCTCGGCCAGCAACACCGCCAGCATGGCCATTGCCGGGGCCAGCAGCAGCAGGCTGAGCCCGCGATAGGCCAGAACCATCAGGGTGCCCAACGCCAAAAGGATGATGAAGATGCCGGTCATGACCTACACCGCACGGTTTGGCGCTGCCGCAGGATCATCAAAGAAGGCTGCCAGATCGAAAGACGACTCCCTGCCAATCTTGTCGAAATGCGCCTCCAGCCAAGCCTCGGCCCAGCCGCGTCCGCGTTCGAACAGCAGCCGTAGATAGGGCCATTCTGCGTTCATTTTGCTTGAGGCGGCCAGATCCTGCACCTCGGCATCAGTATGGATCAGGTGAATATGGGTTTGCCCCGCCGCGCCCAGATCGATGCCTTTCGTTGCCACGATTTGCTGCATCAGCGCAATGGCGCGCAACTCCTTGATGAGCGCGGTATTGAAGCTGATCTCGTTCACGCGGTTGATAATCTCGCGGGCCGAGGTGGGGGTGTCGTGGCGCACGATCGGGTTAATCTGAACGATCACGATATCGGGGCTGGCAAGGCTTGTTACCAGCGGCATCAGCGCAGGGTTGGCGCTAAAACCGCCATCCCAATAGGGTTCACCATCGATGACTACGGCCGGATAAAGCTGTGGTAGGCAGGCCGAAGCCATCACCGCGTCAAGCGTCACATCCCCGCGCGAGAAGATGCGTGACCGCCCTGTTCGGACGTGGGTGGCCGTGACATGGACAGAGATCGCCTTGCAGCGGTTCACGTTGTCGAAGTCTACTTGTCGATCCAGGAGGTCGCGAAGGGGATTGAGGTTCAGGGGGTTCATTTGATAGGGCGATATCACCCGGCTCAACCCTTCAAAGAAAAGATATCCGGGCGAAGCATCAAGGCTGAAACGCCCCAGCATCCGGTCAAGCGGGCTGCGTTGCAATGGGGAAGTGATCGCCGCCAGGCTGATCGCGCGCCAGAAACTCTCAAGTGCTGCCCGCGCGCCGTCGCGCCCTCCGCGTTCAAACCCATCAGCCAGCACTGCGGCATTCATCGCACCGGCGCTGGTGCCGCTGATCTCGGCGATCTCAAGCCTGTCGTCTTCCAGTAGACGATCAAGAACGCCCCATGTCAGCGCCCCATGCGAGCCACCGCCCTGAAGCGCCAGATTGATCTTCTTTCGGGTGCCAGATTGGCCCATGTCGCCTCCCATGCTGCAATGCAGCAAGGATATCCGGAAAGGCGTTGAAGGGCAAGGATGACGCTGCCACGGCTGCGGCACAGGATCGTTGATCCATTCACCGGTGGCGTTGCAACGATCAGGCCCGGTACTGGAGGCCCCGCACGCTCGTGGTTTCGCGGCGGGGTCTGAGCCGGGGCGAGAAGGAGTGCAGGACAGGTATACGGCTCCCGACGAATCCGTGCCATAAGCACGATGCAACCGCACGATTAGAAGGTCCCAATGCCGAGCGGCGACGACAAGGATAAGAGTGGGCTCCGCGGCATTCGCGCCAAGCCCGCCCCGCCGAAGAAGAGCGCAATGCTTCTCTTCGCAGCTCTGCTTGCCGCCTTCACCTGCGCAATTATCGCCACCCTGCTGCTCGCAAACGACATGCGCAACCTGCGTATCCTGCTCGACCGCTACGGCCTGGAATGGCTCATTGTGGAGACGCCGCCTCAGCCTCCCGGGACGCGCGCCGTGACGGGCCGGCGGCTCGCGGCGGTTCCCTTGACGATCCCCGCGCGATTCTTTGCCGGACCGGAGATGGCGGCCCTCGGCGCCTTCGTGCGAGAGGTGCG
The DNA here is from genome assembly GCA_002307905.1 of Rhizobiaceae bacterium UBA1291. Lineage (GTDB taxonomy): Bacteria > Pseudomonadota > Alphaproteobacteria > Rhizobiales > Rhizobiaceae > Allorhizobium. The sequence goes on along the minus strand of DBUL01000110.1, from coordinate 15,799 downwards.
GGCCAACGGCGGCGAACTCTGTGCCGCCTTCCAGGCCGCCGGCGTGGACAATCAAGGCTGGCAACAGAGCCAATTCGACCGCAAGACCTTCGAGTGCCTGTCCGAGACGCTGCTACCGGCAAAAGAGGAAGGGGCGCAGAATGCCTCCTTCTTCTTTATCATCAAGGGCACCCCGGAGGGCGAAGTCAGTTCGATCCGGATGAAGCTCGTCGCGCCGGAGAACGCGGACGGCGAGACCGTGCATCGCCTGTTGATCAAGACACTCGAGCAGTTAATCGAAAAGACGCGATGGCTGGATCTCGCGCCCGCCCTCGCCAGCGCCGAGGCTCTTGCCGACTTCACTGCCGTGCGTTTCGGCCTTTCTTTCCGCTTTACCCACGAGTTCAGCGCGCCGCGCAGCTACAATCTCATCATCCTGCCGACCGTGAGAGAGCCGGCCGTCAGCCGCAGCCGCACCTATTTCGACTCGCCGCAATGGCTGAAGCTACCCGCCGTCATTGCCCGGCTGCCCGGATTTCTCCTGCCACATATTGTCGCAACGGCGCCGATGCCGTCCGCTCCGTGATGTCGGTGCTGGCGCTTGAATATACATATTGATATCATTATGTGTCGGTAAGAAAGCCTCGACTTAACCGCCGGCGGTGAAAGAACGCGCTGAGCGTCAGCCCCGAATGTTTGGTTACCGCCACTTGAACGAAGGAATCCATTCGATGCATATCCGCCCCGTCACGCGCAACTACCACGTCACCGGCCAGCTGAAGCCGGCCGATCTCGGTAAGGTCGCCGAGCAAGGCTATGCCGCAGTCATCTGCATGCGGCCGGACGGCGAGGGTTGGGGACAGCCGAAATTCTCGGCGATCGAGGAGGCGGCAAAGGCCGTGAATCTCAAGGTCCATTACCTGCCCGTTGGCGGCTCCGCCGTGCCGATGGAGCAGGCCCGCAAGCTGCGCGGACTGCTCAAGGAAACCGAGGGCCCGATCCTTGCCTTCTGTGCTTCTGGCGCGCGTTGCGCCGGCCTCTACCAGATGGCGGAACAGATCGGCGGCTGAGCGCTGCCGATCCGCAAAGGTAGAGAGCGAAGCCGTGCCACGCAGATGGGAATTTCTGCGCCTTGCGCAGAAGGGCACTCGCCGCCGGTCGTTTGATCAGCGTACGTTGGGGCGCGGGCCCCGGGATGTATCGGGGGAGAGGCGCTCTTCCCAAGCCAGGGCCGTCTTGATCATGAGATCGAGATCGGCGTAGCGCGGCACCCAGCCGAACTTCTGGCGAGCCAGCGCAGGGTTGGCAACGATAAAGGCCGCGTCACCGGCGCGGCGCGGGCCATGATTGATCGTAAACGAGCGACCCGAGACCCTAGCAACCGCGTTCAGGACATCGAGCACCGAATAACCCGTACCATAGCCGCAATTGGCGACCAGCGACGGCTCACCGCGGCGGAGATAGGCGAGTGCCTGCAGATGCGCATCAACCAGATCGCTCACGTGAATATAGTCGCGCACGCCCGTGCCGTCAGGCGTGGGATAGTCGTTCCCGTAAACCGAGACCGAGGGCCGCTTGCCGAGAGCCGTCTCGCAGGCGACCTTGATCAGATGAGTCGCGCGGTCGGTCGATTGGCCGGCCCGCCCCTCCGGATCGGCGCCGGCAACATTGAAATAACGCAGCGCGACGTAACGTAGACCATGGGCTTGCGCGGTGTCACGCAGGATGAGTTCGCTCATCAGCTTGGACTGACCGTAAGGGTTTTCCGGCAGGACAGCATCTGTTTCCTTGACCGGCTCTGCGACCGCAGGTGTTCCGTAGACAGCGGCGGTCGACGAGAAGATGAACTTGTCGATCCCGGCCTCCACTGCAGCAGACAATAGCGCGCAGGTATTGCCCGTATTGTTTTGGTAATAGGCCAGCGGATTGGATACCGATTCCGGCACGACGATCGATGCGGCGAAGTGAATGATCGCCTCGATCTCGTTCTCCGCAAAAATCTGCGCCAAGAGCTCGGCATCGCCAACATCGCCGAGATAGAACCGCGCTTCAGGCGCGACCGCCCAGCGGAAACCAGTCGACAGCCGGTCGATCACCACCACGTCCTCGCCTGCATCCAGCAGAGCCCAGACCATGAGGCTTCCGATATAGCCGGCCCCACCCGTCACCAAGATCGCCATGTTCGCACCTTCCGCAATTTTCTTACAGGGATGAACCTAGGCAATCTCACATGGGACATTGCCCGCCAGACATAGACCTTTTTTTATACTGATAACACTCAATTCCAAACCTGGAAAAGACCGCATCGCGGCCTTCGCCACATGCATCGACCGGGGCGAAGGACCGAGCGCCCCGATGACGGCCGTCAGAGCGCCAGGATGTAGCGGCATAGACGGTCAGCAGCTTCCTCGATCTGCTTCGGATCACGCAGGAAGCAGGCGCGCAGGAAGCTCTCCCCGCCCTTGCCGAAGGCCGATCCCGGCGCGAGCGCCACGCCGGTGCAATCGACAATGTCGAGCGCCGCCTGGCGGCTATCGGTGATGCCGTCGATCTTGAGGAAAGCGTAAAGTGCCCCATCGGGCTTCAAGGTCTCGACACGGTTGGTGGCGATGAGCGCATCGCAGAGCAGATCGCGCGACGTCTTCGCGCGTTCGAAATTCTCGCGGACGAAGTCGTCGCCCTGGTCGAGCGCGGCCACCGCGCCGCGCTGCATGAATTGGGCGACGCCGGAGGTGGAATATTGAATGAGATTTTCGAAGACCTGGCCCGTTTCCGGCGGCGCCACGATCCAGCCCACCCTCCAACCGGTCATCGACCAGTTTTTGGAGAAGGAGTTGGCGAAGATCACCCGATCGCCCTCGACCATCACATCCATGAAGGACGGCGCGCGGTGTCCGCCGCCGTAGTAATAGAGCGCATAGATCTCATCGGCGAGGATCCACAGGCCGTGGCGGCGGGCCAATTCGAGAATGGCCTTGAGGTCCGCATGCGTCGCCGTCCAGCCGGTCGGATTGGAGGGCGTATTGATGAACAGGCCACGCGTCCTCGGCGTGACCGCCTTTTCCAATAGCTCCATGTCGAGCGTCCAGCGACCATTGGCGAAGGTCAGCGGAACGCCGACCGAGCGGCCACCGGCAAGGTCGATGGCTGAGACGATGTTGGGCCAGGCCGGCGATAGATAGATCATCTCGTCGCCTGGCTCGGTGATCGCCTGGACGCTGAGCGCGATCGCCTGCATGCCCGAGCTGGTCACGTAGAAATGCTCGGACGAAAGCTCGACGCCGAAATGGCGGGCATAGTAGCGCGACAGCGCTTCGCGCAATTCGGGAATGCCACGCTGCCAGGTGTAGAACGTTTCGCCACCGATAAGCGCGTCGCTTGCCGCGCGATTGATGAAATCGGGGCTAGGGAGGTCGCCTTCCCCCGCCCAGAGCGGCAGAAGACCGTCGCGCCCACGGGCGTAATTGATGATCTCGACGATCCCGCTTTCCGGTGCGGCAAGGGCCCGCGGGCTGAGATCCTTCACAAGCGACATGGGCAAGCCTCTCCAGTTCGGCAATTGTTCAAAAACAGTGGTCTAGCCGATTGCGCCGGGAAAATCCCATGACAATCCGTGAGGGCAGAATCGATTTTGGTGATGGATACGCGAACGCCCGCCCCCGGCACTGCCGGGAGGCAGGCCTCCATACGGTTGCCGAGGTCAGCGCGTTTTCAACAGATCGCGGATCTCGGTCAGAAGCTGGACGTCGGCCGGCGGCGGGGCGGCTTCGGCCTCCTTCTTCTCCTGCTTCTCGAGCGAGGCGCGCAGCGAGTTCACGCCCTTGACCATGAGGAAGATGATCCAGGCGAGGATCAGGAAGTTGATGATGACGGTGATGAAATTGCCATAAGCGAAGACGGCGCCCTGCTCACGGGCTGCGTCAAGCGAATTCGCCGTCACGTTCGAGGTCAGCGGCAGGAAATAGTTGGAGAAATCGAAGCCGCCGAACAGGACGCCGACCAGAGGCATGACGATGTCCTGGACAAGCGAGTTGACGATCAGGCCGAACGCGCCGCCGATGATCACCCCAACTGCGAGATCCATGACATTGCCACGGGCGATAAAGGTCTTGAACTCGTTCAGCATACCCATCTCCTTCAAAAAATCGACAAGCTGCGCTCATCTTCATCCTAGCGTCCCGCCGTGTCCATGAATAGCGAAACCTCATTCATTCGAAAACAGCGAAATTGCGTGGCCTTCCGCTCCTCGTTCGACTTAAGATCAACATTCAACATGATTTTAAAAGGCGACGACTTCCCCTAAGGTTCCCCGCTCAATGGAACGCCGTCAATGAGGAGTAAGCGTGCTTCCAGGATGGGTCATCTTCGCCTCAGCCTTCGCCTATCTGCTGCTATTGTTTGCGGTGGCTAGCTACGGCGACCGCAAGAGCCGCGCGCATGGCGTGCCCGAGAAGGGCCGGCCGATTGTCTATGCGCTCAGCCTTGCGGTCTATTGCACCTCCTGGACCTATTTCGGCGGGGTGGGTCTGGCTGCCGAACATGGCCTCGAATTCACTGCCATCTACATCGGCCCCATCCTGATGTTCACGGTCGGCATGCCGGTCGTCCGGCGGATCATCGATCTCGCCAAGGCGGAGAAACTGACGTCAGGCGCTGACTTCATCGCCGCCCGCTACGGCAAGAATCCGATCGTCGGCATGCTGGTCACGATCATCTGTCTCGTCGGAACCATCCCCTATATCGCCCTGCAGCTGAAGGCGGTATCCAGCTCCGTTGCCGCCATGGTCGACCCGACGGAATACGGCATCGGCACGGGCAACCTCTATTTCATCGACCTGCCGCTGGTCGTCGCCTTCGTGCTCGCCTGCTTTGCCGTCGTCTTCGGTACACGCCACACCGATGCCACAGAACACCAGGATGGCCTGATCCTCGCCATCGCCATGGAATCGGTGGTCAAGCTCGTGGCGTTCTGGACGCTGGGCATCTACGTCGTGTTCTTTCTGTTCAATGGACCGACCGACCTGTGGCAGAAGGCGACCGAAAACGAAGCCGTCATGACGGCATTGTCCTATCAAACGCCGCTCAGTCGGTGGATCCTGCTGATCGCCCTGTCCGCCTTTGCGATCATTATGCTGCCGCGCCAGTTCCATGTCACGGTCGTGGAGAACCGGACCAGTCGCGAGTTGAAGCTCGCGGGCATCCTGATGCCGCTCTATCTGGTCGCCATCAACATCTTTGTCCTACCCGCGGCGATCGGCGGGATCATGACCTTTTCCGGCAGCGGCGATGCCGACCTCTACGTGCTGTCCCTGCCGCTGCACAACGAGATGCCAATCGTCTCGCTGATCACCTTCCTCGGTGGCTTCTCTGCCGCGACCGCCATGGTCATCGTCGCCTCGGTGGCGCTGGCGATCATGGTATCGAACGACATGATCCTGCCGATCTTCCTCCGGCAGAAGCTGCTGACGAGGCCGAGCCACCGCGACGATTTCGGCAAGACCCTGCTGCACATCCGCCGCTCGGCGATCTTCGCGGTGATGCTGCTCGGCTACGCCTATTACCGCTCGGCCGACAATACGACCGGTCTTGCCTCCATCGGCCTGCTGGCCTTCGCGGCAATCGCCCAGATCGCCCCTTCCTTGTTTGGCGGACTGTTGTGGCGCCGGGCCAACGCCCGCGGCGCGATCGCCGGTCTGTCCTCCGGCATCTTCGTCTGGGCCTACCTGTCCTTCCTGCCGAGCCTTGGAACCCAGGACAATTCGCAGATCGCCTCCTCCATTCTCGGCTTCCTCTTTCCCGGCATCGCCATGTTCAGTCCGGAACATGCGGATCCCCTGGTCAATTCGACGCTGCTCAGCCTGCTGATCAACACGGCTGCATTCATCATCGGTTCGCTCAGCCGCAATCCCCGCCCTGTCGAGCGGATCCAGTCGGGCATTTTCGTCAAGCGCCATCCGCGAACCCAATTCGCCACCCGCGGCTGGAAGACCCGGGTGACCGTCGGCGACCTGAAGGCCGCCATCGCCCGCTATCTCGGCGACGAGCGCATGATGCGCTCCTTCCGCTCCTACGAGCAGGCCGCCGGCCGGCGGCTGGACGACGACAGCCCCGCCGACATGGCCTTCATCCATTTCTCCGAACAGTTGCTCGGCAGCGCGATCGGCTCGTCGTCGGCACGGCTCGTCCTATCGCTGATCCTGCAGAAGGCGGAGGATACCTCCGCCGACACCGCCTGGCTTCTCGACCAGGCCAGCGAAGCCCTCCAATACAATCAGGACATGCTGCAGACTGCGCTGGCGCAGATGGATCAGGGCATCGCCGTGTTCGACGCGAGCAACCGCCTGACGATCTGGAACCGCAGGTTCCGCAGCCTGCTGGACCTGCCCGAGCATGTCGGCCAGGTGGGCTTCCCTCTTAGCGAGATGATCGCGATCCTGGCGCAGCGCGGCGACGTCCCGGCGGCTGAGCAGGCGCAGCTCGTGCGGCGATTCCACCAGTTCGACAAACCGTTCCGCCTGGTTACGGCGGCCGGGGAGCGCATCATCGAGGCGCGCTGCAATCCGATGCCCGACAAGGGTTTCGTCGCGACCTTCACCGACATCACCAGCCAGGTGGCGGCCGACAAGGCCTTGAAGCAGGCCAACGAGACGCTGGAACAGCGCGTTGGAGAGCGCACAGCGGAGCTCACGCGGGTCAACCATGCGCTCGCGGAAGCGCGCGCGGCGGCCGACGAAGCCAATATCGGCAAGACCCGGTTCTTCGCCGCCGCCGGCCATGACATCCTCCAGCCGCTCAATGCGGCCCGCCTCTATTCATCGTCACTGGTGGAACGGCTGGGCGATTCGGCCGACAGCTCCATGGTGCGCAACATCGATTCCGCGCTGGAATCGGTCGAGACCATCCTTGGCGCCGTGCTCGATATTTCCCGGCTGGATACCGGCGCGATGAAGCCGCGGCTGGCGCCGGTGCCGCTTCAGGGCTTGCTCGAGCGCATCGAAACTGACTTTGCACCGATCGCGCGCGAAAAGAACCTCAAGCTTATCGTCATGCCGACCTCACTCACGGTGCGGTCCGATCCCAATCTCCTTCGGCGCCTGGTGCAAAACCTCGTATCCAACGCCATCAAATACACCCCGTCCGGACGCGTACTCGTCGGCGCGCGGCGCAAGGGCCAGGAAGTCGTCATCCAGGTCATGGACAGCGGCATCGGCATTCCTTCGTCGAAATTCCGTACCGTATTCAAGGAATTCGCCCGGCTCGACGAGGGCATGCGCACCGCTTCCGGCCTCGGCCTCGGCCTTTCAATCGTCGACCGCATTGCGCGTGTACTCCATCACCCGGTGCAGCTCTTCTCCAAACAGGGCAAGGGCACCACGTTCCGCGTCGTCATGCCGCTCGACAAATCGGCACCGGTGCCGGCCTCGCCGTCGGACCTGCCAGCTGGCGGCAAGGGCGCCGTGCCGCTCAAGGGCCTGCGGGTTCTCTGCATCGACAACGAACCCAACATCATCGAGGGTATGGAACTGCTGCTCTCCGGCTGGGGCTGCACCGTCATCTCGGCAGGCTCGGTCGAGGCCCTGGACGGTGTCATCGCGGCAAACAAGTTGCCGCCCGACGTCATCGTTGCCGATTACCATCTCGGCGATGGAAGCGGTATCGGCGCTATCCTGCGTTTGCGGGCGCTCTATGAGAGCGACGTTCCGGCCCTCCTCATCACCGCTGATCGCACGGCAGAGGTCAGGGCGGAAGCGGAGCGGCAGAATATCGCCGTGCAGCACAAGCCTGTCCGTCCAGCGGCCCTTCGCGCCTTCATCACCCAGGTCTCGGGAGGCAAGAGAGACGCGGCCGAATAGCCCTCGGCATAGTTGACACATATCAATGCGCAAGGATCGCGTTCCAGCGAAGCTGTATTTGTCGGAAAAGGTTCCGGCCTAGTCCCAGACTGGCGATAGCCATTCCTGTGAGGAGGACTGAGATGGATAGAAAAGCCTGGCGGGCGATGGTCCTCGGGATCGCTTGCCTGGTCGGTATCACTCCGGCCACAGCAACATCCGTTGCGCATCCGGTTTACGGTAGCGTTGCGAACGAAACATCACATACCGGCACCTTCCTGCCGTCCGCACCGGTTGGCGAGAGCGAAGTCCTGCTGGCACAGTGGGCGCCGCCACCTCCACCCCCATCTGGATGGCGACCGCCGCCACCTCCGCCGCCGCCAGGCTGGAGACCGCCGCCACCACCTCCGCCACCGGGTTGGAGACCGCCTCCGCCCCCGCCACCAGTGTGGAGACCCCCTCCGCCCCCGCCACCGGTTTGGAGGCCCTTGCCGCCCCCTCCACCGGTCTGGGGCTCAAGTTCCGCACACGTTCGCTGGTGCATGAATCGCTATCGATCATACAACCCGCGGACCGACACCTACCTGGGTTTTGACGGGCGTTACCATCGTTGCAGAAGCCCCTACCGCTGAGGCAATGGGTTGGCGGGCACCTCAATAATGGCCGTCGCATCATCGAATGCGGCGGTCATACTGTCTCGTGAGACCGCTTCCGCTGTGCCTGTGCCGCTCGTCGGTCAGCGCGTTAGGGCGGCAATCTGCGGCGGACGCTCGGGCGTGGACCATGCAGCGCGAAGATCCTGCTCCACCATGTCACGGCCCAACATCTCCCAACTGTCCCGTCCGGCCCGCACATAGCGCACAAAGGCGAACCCGGTGCGTCCACGCAGGGCGGCGGCCACGACTTCGTCCGGCAGGATGAGCCGCCGGTCATAGACACGGCGCGCCGGCAGCCGCATCTCCGGCAGCACCGTGTGGACCAGTTCCGTGCAGAAGGTGCAGGCGGTGGTGTCGAGATCGAAATAATAGTCGAAGGGCATGCCGACGCGTTCGTAGAACCCCGTCAATGCCTGCCGCCGACGGGCGGTGCCGAGGCCGGTCGGCCGCAGGAGCGCAATGGCATCCGCATCCAGTGCGGCGGGCGCCGTGGAAAGATGGACCCCCTTGTTGTCCGCCTCGATGAACAGCGCGCCGCCGCGGATCGCCGCATGGTGTTTCCGGACCGCCGGATGATCCCACACGCCCGCCCGGCGCAACTGGCTTTCCGTCCCGACATAAATAGCCACGTGACCGAAATGGCCCGGGATAGCATGTCCCGAAAGGCGCCCCTTGTTGCTCACCGCAATGATATCCAGCGGCCGAAGGTCGGCAAGGATGGCGTCGATCGCGGATTCATGGCGCAACAGATTACCCTTGCGCCAGACGAGAGCCGCGACCATCTGGCCAATAGTGGGCGCAAACGGCTCTGCCAGGGCAACCAGGCCCTTCGGGTAGCGCTCGGGCTTCTGGCAGCAATCGCCGAGCCCAAGGTTGGCGAACTGCGGCGCCGGCGTTTCCGGCTTGGGGACCGTCGTGCAGGCGGAGGCGACGAGCATCATTGCAATCGCAAGGGCGCGTGACGCCCACCGATAGAATGTGTCAGGCGCCATCGGCAAGCCTGCGGCAACCGGTGCGCATGGCAAAGCGGCGCGAAAAAATCATTGTCATGCAGAAACCAGGCCTGTCCCCACCCTTGCACGAACCCAGATCCGCGCTCCGGCACCCTTCATTCAATCCCATGCAGATAACTAATCCGGCGCGCGCCGCAAATCAATCGTCGGAGCAGGCAGGACTGCCGCCGCAGAATTTGCGGTGTCGGTGGATCACCAGGATTTCAGCGCCCTGAGAGTCGGCGTCTTCTTGAACATGTGTTCGTCCATGCGGGCGAGCAGGCGATCCAGCAATTCGACAGCCTGGCCGACAGCTGGGCCCTTGTTGAGCATGACGCATTCCGCGCGTGCCGCCATGGCCGCATCCGTCATCTCGCCACGAGTTGGAATCCCTTCCCGCACCAGGTCCTCGAGCACCTGCGTCGCCCATACCGCCGGAACACAGGCGGCTTCACTGATCCACAGGATCTCCTCCTGCATTTCCGCCAGCCGTTCGAAGCCGATCTCGGCGGCAAGGTCGCCGCGTGCGATCATCACACCGAAGGGACCGCGTCGGCGCGCCCGGGCGATCAGGGCCGGCAGATTGCGCACCGCCTCAGGCTGCTCGATCTTGGCGATCAACCCAAGCGTTCGGCCGGCCATACCGTGGTGCGCCAGCATGTCGTCGAGCAGATCGATGTCTTCCGGGCGGCTGACGAAAGAGTAACCGATCATGTCGGCGCACTCGATCACGGTGACGAGATCCGTCTCGTCCTTGGCCGTCAGCGGCGAAAGGCCGAGTGCGGTGTCGGGCAGGTTGATGCCCTTTTCCGGCTTCAGTTTCGTGCCGCGGGCCTTGGTCTTCTCGACTCGGATCACCGCCTCGCCGTCTCCTAAGCTTTCCACCAGTGCTTCCAGCTTGCCGTCGTCATAGCGCACCCGATCGCCGATCGAAAGGCGCGTCACCATTTCAGGCAGTGAGACGCCCGCCGAATAGAGCACCTCAGCACAGGTCCTAGGTAAACCCGAAGCCACGAGGCGGATCCTGTCTCCTGGCTGGAGCCGCGATTTCTTGTCGGGCATCTGCACGGCAGCTGTGCGGATCTTCGGCCCGGCAATGTCCATCAGCACGGTGATGTCGCGGCCCGTCGCGGCACCGGCGGTACGCGCGAAGCCGGCCATGGCGCGCCACGCGTCTGGCCCGTCATGCGCGCAATTGATCCTTGCTACGTCCATGCCGCGCCGGGCAAGGTCCAGGATGAAGTCCGGGCCTTCCGCCGCCTCGCTCGGCAGCGTCACCATGATCCGCGTGCGCCGGTTCGCCGGCGGCCGGCCGAACAGGGCTGCCGACGCCTCTTCAAGCCGCACCTCGCCGAGGAAGAAGTCCTCCGAGGGCATCGCCACCGGGCTCTCAACGCCCGCAAGGGCGGCCAGCGCGACGATGACGGCATCCAGCGTCGGCAGAACGCGGCTTTCGAGGCGGCCGAGCGACGACAGCCCGAACCGCATCAATCGGCGCTGGAGCGGGCGGAGGTCATGGTGGCGCAGGCTGAGATAGTGGGCCAGGTTGACGAGTGCGGGGTCGGCATGCGCGACATCGCCGCCTGTGAAGCTCTCGCTCAACGGCGTTGCCGCCTGAATGACCGTGGCGCGCAGCGCCAGCATTTCCTCGAGCAGAGCGGTGGCTTGCAGCGTCTCTTGACGGAAATCCTGGCTGTTCATGCGCTACGTCCCCTGTTGCCTCAATGTCCTGCCGTCGAGCGCATGATGCGCGCCTGCCCATGGGCATATCGGAGCCGAACTGCCATTGATTCTAACCAACGCACTTGACCGATATGTGACGGGTGTCATTCGTGCCGACTTGCCAGCGGACGGCGGTGCCCCTTGCTGCCTCCGGCCGATAGAGCCGAGCAGGAGTCCGCTCTGAATTAGCCGTTCGAGCATTCGCCGGCTGCGGCGATGCTCAACCCGTTTAGAGGCGCAGCGCCCAGACCATCGCTTGACTGACGGGGCCTGCCGGCGCTGAAAGCCGTGCCGAACGGACGGGATCGAAGCCAGTAATCCGCTTGGTGCCGGCGAACCGGCCATCATCGGCGAAGACCTCGATCGATCCGTAGTCGAGGAAAATGCGCAGCCGCCGCACCCGAGCGCCTTCGACGATATAGCGCGGATGGTCGGCGCCCGGGCTTTCATAGCGCAGCCAAAGCCCCGTTTCGTCCTGGACAAGGCCGAGGCCGACACCCGGATGCTCGAGTTCAAGGTCGAACGGCACGCCAGCTTCGGAGAATTCGATCAGAAGCTCGACCGCACCGTTCGAAAACGTCACCCTCTCGCCCGCCGCCAGGCGCGTTCGGTCAAGCACATGGCTGCGCAAACCCTCCGCCGCCTCGATCGGCGGCGTGAGCAACTGCCCACCCTCTAGCCTCAACGTGCGCGGAAGGGTCATCGCCGAGGGGAAGTCGATGGTCGGACCGGTATCGGCCCAATTGCCGAGCCAGCCTATGCCCACCGGCGTCGTGCCGTCCATGAAGGCCTGGAAGGCATAGTTATCGGTGCCGAAATCGAGTTCGCGCGTGAACTCGCGGGAGAAGGTCCGGCCATCGAACCAGCCGACGTCGACCAAGGTCAGGTTGCGGCGCCCGGTCCGCTCGTCCTTGCCGTTCATCAGGCCGTAGCTCAAGGCCCAGCGCGTCGCGGGGTCCGTCGCCTCGCCGTCAAGCGGCAGAAGGCATGGGCATTCGATCGCCGTCGTCTGGTGGCGGGTCTCGATCAGCAGCTTGCCGACATAGGTCCAACCTCCGGCCGCCTGTGTGTCTTCGGTTTCGTAGAGCAGGATCACGCCGCCTTCGACGCTCTGGCTGCCAAGCAGCATCTTCCAGCGCCCGTCGGGCCCCCTGAATACATAAGGGTCGCGGAAATCGAGCGTCAGTCCCTCCCCTTCGGGCCGATGCGGGAGAATGACCGTCGCTTCGCCGGCGGTGAACAGATCGGCAGAGACCGCCGACATCTGGATCTCCTGTTCGGGCATCCGGTCGCTCACCTTCTCGGTGAAGAAGACCCGGATGCCCGGGCCGCTCGGGAGCGGAATTGCCGAGCCCGAAAACGCGCCGCCGCGCTTGTCAGGCCGGGCCACGACTTCTTCCGAGGGGAAGAGGAAGACCGGCAGATGACGCCAGCGCAGATAGTCGGACGAAACCGCATGGCCCCAGTGCATGTTGTTCCACATCCGCCCGTGCGAATAATGCTGGTAGAACAGGTGCGGCCGGCCGCCGAAACGCCCGAAACCGTTCGGGTCGTTCATCCAGCCGAAGGGCGGACGGAAATGATAGGAGGCGGGCAGATCGGGCGCGGCATTGGCCGGGTTGGTGTGCAGCACCGCGATCCCGGTCTCCAGCACATCGGCGGCAGTAAACCAGTAGGCGACCGAAACCGAGGTCTCTGCTGTGTCATAGCGAAGCTCGATGTGCCCGCCGCCGAAGACGTGGGAAATGCGGAAGGAATTCTCCTCGGCATTGGCCACCTGGACCTCGCCGAACTTGCCGTTGGCGCTGAAGAGCGAAACCGAACCGGGCGTTCCCGGGTTAACGGCCTTCAGCCAGAGATGCAGGGTGGCATTGACCGGAAGGTCGGCGGAGATCACCCGCTGGGTGTCAGTGTCGCCCTCCCGTGCTACGCCGTTTTGCCAAATTGCCTCACCGGCCCGGTCCGGGGTATCGCCATTGTCCGCCGCCATGGCTCTCTTCCTTCCGTCTGGTGTCTTCTTTCGTCAACGATCCCGCCGCCCGGCCGGTTCCTTCAGCGTTGCAGCCTTACCGTCTCGCCGATGCGCATTACGCGGGACTGGCGATAGCCGTCACTTGCGGCGAGAAAACGGTCAGCGGGCGCACGCAGTGCTTCGGGCGAGAGCGCAAAGGTGCCCCAATGGATACCGATACCGAGCGATGCGCGCACGTCGCGCAGGATATCGGCGGCATCTTCCGGCGTCGAGTGCATGTCGGCCACCACCGGCGTGGGCTCGAAGGCGCCGATCGGCACCAGTGCCAGATCATAGGGACCGCGGGTCCGGCCGATCTCGCCGAACACTAGGCGATTATAGGCACTGTCGCCGACAAACAGCGCCGAGCGTGCGGCGATGCGGATATCCCAGGAATAGGCGTCGCCGTCGGGCATGGCGAGCAGGTTGCGGCGGGTGCCGTGCACGGCTGGAAGCGCCGTGATCCGCGCACGGCCTGCGACAACCGTCTCGCCGACCAGCGGATGCTCGACGGTGGCAAAACCGGCGTTCTCGGCATGGCGCTCCAGACCGTCCGGCAGGAAAATGCGGGCTTTTGGGAAGCGCGCGGCAATCGCCTTGAGCGTCGGCGTGTGCAGATGGTCGTAGTCGCCGTGCGAGATCATGACGATGTCGATCGGCGGCAGGTCGTCGAGGCCGATAGGAGGCGTTGCGTGGCGGTGGGGCAGCGGGCTTTCGAGCGAAAAGCCGACAGGAAAGACCGGATCGGTCAGGATGGTCACGCCGCCGAGCCGCAGCAAGACCGAGGAATGACCGAGCCAGGTGACGCTGTCGCCGCGGATGCGCAGGCCGGCGAGCGCCTGCTCCCGGCCGAGCGCGAGGCCGTCATCCGCTTCTGCNNCGATGTTGAGGTGATGCAGCGCCAGGCCGGCGGAGCGCAGGCCGGGCGGCAGGAGGCCCGGATGGGGATGGGCATTGTCGCCCTCCTTCGTCGCGTGGCAGCCGGACAGCACCGCGACGATCAGGGCGGCGACCAACAGGGTCGAAAGTGCGCCCGAGATGGCGCGTGGGGGCACGGCAGGGCACGCCTGACGCCGACGGTCGCCGCCCGCACTCTCCTCGGTCGGCATGCGTTTCGGGCCCGCTGCCAACGTCAGCAGCGGGGCAGCGATCCACATGCGCAGCAGCCGAGCAACCAACGCGGGCGGCAGGCCCATAGGTCGATCGCCTGTACTTCCCGCGGCGTCAGCCCGCCCCTGCCCCTTGCCCATGCCATTCCCCAAAAGCCCCTGCATTTGCCGGGGTATTCCCGCTCCATAGAGCCGCATCGCCTTGGCCTTTGCAAGCAGGATCCGCTTGTCGCGCTCTCCTCCTTTCGTCCGTCACCGAACCGTCACCGTTTCTTCATCGGCCTGTGACCGACGCAATCTATGGCGGTTGCGTGCAATCATCCGGACCAGGAGCCGCCATGCGCTTGACCGCCCCGATTCTCGCCGCCTTTCTCTCGCTTGTTCCGCTTCTGCCCTCGGACGCCTCGATCAGCTCGACCTCGCCGGTCGGCCAGGCCGGGCTGATCCGCGCGCGGCTTACGGACGCCAACCGATTCCGCGACCACGTCATGGTGGTGGCGCATCGGGCCGGCTGGAAGAAAAATGGCCAGGTGGTGCGGGCGGAGAATTCGAAGGCGGCGATCGATCATGCGGCGGCGATCGGGGTGGAAATGGTCGAGCTCGACGTGCGCCGCTCGAAGGACGGCGTACTGGTCGTGCTGCATGACGAAACGCTCAATCGGACCACGACTTGCCGGGGCGAGGTCTCCGACGCCATGCTGGCGACGCTCAAAGCCTGCCGGCTGATCGTCGAGGGGACCGGGATTGTCACCGACGAGACCGTGCCGACACTTTCCGAGATGCTCATCCATGCCCGCGGCCGCATCCTCGTCAACATCGACAACAAGCTCGAGCCGGAGGACCTCATCGAGATCGTCGAGACGGCGCGCGGGCTCGACATGGCCGACGGCATCCTGATCAAGACGGCGATCTGGAACGACGAGCGGCTGGACCGCGCCCGCGCCGTCATCGACACGATCGGCCCGGACGTCGCCTTCATGCCGATCCTCGCCGACGACGCGGTGCGTGACGCCGCCTTCGTCGACAGGGTGGCGCAGACATTCTCGCCGCAGGCCGCCGAGATGATCCG
>DBUL01000110.1:0-409 GCA_002307905.1 Rhizobiaceae bacterium UBA1291 | reverse complement strand
GGCGACGGACTGGCCCTTGCCCAGGGACAGCCCGAGGCGGTCTACGGCTTCTGGATCGAGCGCGGCGCGACCATCATCCAGACCGACGAACCGGAGGCGCTGATCGGCTGGCTGGATCGCAAGGGCTATCGCCGGCACTATGGCGGCGGCGATAGCTGAGGGTTCGGCCGACGGCACCGCGCCAGCCCCCGCCTGTGCCGCAACGTCTCGCGACACATCCGACGACGGAGGCAGGCCTATCATGGCTTCGGTTTCGCGGAGGGGAAGAAACGCGACGAGATTTTCGCCATGTCATTGATTCCGTTGAATGTGTGGGAAATAATCCCCCCCAAGAGCGTGGACGTGGGTCGCCCCGTGACGTTTTCTTCTCCATCCGCTAGGCTCCGCTTCCCGATCACAGACGGAGTAT
>DBUL01000138.1 GCA_002307905.1 Rhizobiaceae bacterium UBA1291 | reverse complement strand
GGATCATGTAGTTGAATTCAAGGAAAGACAGCGACTGCTCGCGGTCCAGGCGCGTCTTGACGCTGTCGAAGGACAGCATGCGATTGACCGAGAAATGCCGGCCGACGTCGCGCAGGAATTCGAGATAGTTGAGCGACCGCAGCCATTCGGCATTGTTGATCATCAGCGCGCCGCCCTGCGGGCCATGGTCGTAGTTCAGGTAGTTGGCGAACACGCGCTTGATCGAGGCGATGTTGCTCTCGATCGTCTCGACCGTCATCAACTGGCGGGCCTCTTCCTTGAAGGACGGATCGCCGACCATGCCGGTGCCGCCGCCCATCAGCGAGATCGGCCGGNNCGGCGCAGTGGGGTCGAAGCCGATATAGGCCGTCACGGTTTCCTTGGCGAGCAGGTCATCGAGGCCGCTTTCATCGGAAATCTGATGAATGAAGCCGCGCTCTTGCATGGTGCGGAGGAAATCGGACTTGAACTTCGTCATGACCTTCAGGCTTTCTGGACTGTACCGGGAACATTGAATTTTGCGGCGGCTTTAGCATTGTTTTTTGAAATGTGCACCCGTTTCAGCCATGAATAGGGTTGATGGCATTCATTCGAATCGGCGGAGAACGGCTTTGGGTGACAGGATGCGGGCGATCGGACTGATGAGCGGCACCTCGATGGACGGAATCGACGTCGCCATGCTGACGACGGACGGCCAAAGCTTCGTCGAGCGAGGGCCCTTTCTTTCCGTTCCCTATGACCCGGCCTTTCGCGATCGGTTGAAGCAGGGGCTGGAAGACGCGAAAGCAATGACAGAACGGGCCGAGCGTCCCGGTTGTCTCGGTGAACTGGAGCAGGAACTCACGCTTCGCCACGCGCGAGCAGTCAAGGCCTTCCTTGAGGCCCATGGCCTGGCGGCGGGCGAGATAGCCGTGATCGGTTTTCACNNCTGATCAGGCGCTGACCGTGCAGCTCGGCGATGGCCCGCTCCTTGCCCGGGAGACCGGCATCGACGTGGTCTATGACATGCGGGCCAACGACATGATGCATGGCGGGCAGGGTGCCCCGCTGGTGCCTGCCTATCATGCAGCACTCGCCGCCTCTCTCGAGCAGGCCGCCTGGCCGGTCTGCTTCGTCAATATCGGCGGTATCTCCAATCTGACCTACATCGATGACGAGGGCCGGATTCTTGCCTTCGACAGCGGGCCGGGAAATGCGCTCATCGACCAGTGGATGGAAGTCAATGCCGGCGTGCCCTTCGATCAGGGCGGCAGGATCGCGTCCGAAGGCTCGGTTCTCATGCCGCTTGCAGAGCGCTATCTCGACCATCCGTTCTTCACCACCGACCAGCGCCGCTCTCTGGATCGCAATGATTTTCGGCCGCCGGAGCCGGATGAGGCGGGGTTGCACGATGGCGCGCGTACGCTCGCCTATGTGACCGCCGCAGCGATCCTGCGTTCGGCCGGCCATCTGCCTCACCCGCCACAGACCTACATTATCAGCGGCGGGGGGCGGCTCAACCGCACCATCATGGGTGATCTTGCGGAAATCGCCGCCCGCAGTGGTGCAACCGTTTTGACGGCGGAAGAGGCTGGTTTCGACGGCGACGCGACAGAGGCGGAAGCCTGGGCCTATCTCGCCGTGCGCTCGCTGGAGCGCCTGCCGCTCACCTTTCCCGGCACGACGGGAGTCAAGGCTCCGGTGACCGGCGGTGCGTTGGCCCGCTCCGATGCACGGTTACCGTCAGCGGCCAAATAGTTTCGGCATGGTCCTGGCGAAGGCGGCGCCATCCCTCAGGCCCAGTTCGAAGGCATGCCTGAGGCCGGCGGCATCCGAAACCGTGAACTTGTTGACACGGATGTCCTCGCTCGGTCCGACCACGACCCGGTTCTGTGCCGCTGGCGGCATGCGGCCATAGCGCGTGGTGAGCAACAGCGTTCTGCCGCCTGCCGCCTCGGTCTCCGAGAGCCGGATCGTCGGCGGATTGTCGACAAGGCCGCCGTCTAGATGGGCGCGTGCGGCAATCCGGCCGACAGGCATGAAGGGTGGCACTGATGACGTCGCCATCATGGCGTCGACCAGATCGGCTGCGGTTGCAAGATCATGGGTCGAGATCCAGGCGGGTTTCAGTCCGAGATAGCGGCCGGCCTTGGAATGGGCGCCACCGGTCAGGCGCTTCTCGATCTGGTAGGCGGCGATCGAGCCGAGCGCCGCAAGCCCGCCAGGCATCCATGCCGGGGGGCGCGCCAGTTGGATCAGCATCGGCGGCGCAGCTTTGAGCGCCTCAAGCTCCGCTTCGCCGAACTGCTGGGCGAGGAACTGCCGGAAAAGTCCTCCGACGACGAGCGGCGAACGCCGTTCCTTCAACGCCGCCCAGTCGAGATCCGGGATATTGCGTTCGGCAAAGGTGAAAGCGGCATTGCGCACCCGTTCGCCTACACCCGCCAGGCTCATCGCGCAATGATAGGCGCCGGCCGAGACCGCCACATAGTAGGCGGGTCGCTGCGGATAGCGCAGGTTCAACGCCAGATGGAAGCCGCTCTGCCAGTAGCAGCGGTTTCCGCCGCCGGCAAAGCCGATCGCATCGAAGGAAAGGGCGTCAGGCATCTCGGGTGGATCTAACGACGGTTGAAATGTCTTGTGGCTATTGTTCAAGTCAGAACAATCTTGCCGTGCTTTGTCAACGCCGGTTGTGCCGATCTGCTCCTCCACAAGCAAAATCCGCGCAAGAAAAAACGCCGGCCTTTCGACCGGCGTTCTCAAGGATTGCATGACCGAGGCTGNNAGGCTCAGCGGATGCGCTTGGCGGCTGGCTCAGGCACCAGTTCGCCTTCGAGGCGACGGTCGAGATAGTCCTCGCATTCGGTCATCAGCGTTTCGGTCTGGCCGGAGAAGAAATGGTTCGCTCCGGGAATGGTCTTATGCGTGATGAGGATTCCCTTCTGCGTCTTCAGCTTGTCAACGAGGCCCTGGACGTCCTTTTCCGGTGCCACCTTGTCCGAATCGCCATGGATGATCAGGCCCGAAGAAGGGCAGGGGGCGAGGAAGGAGAAGTCATAGGTGTTGGGCTGCGGCGCGATCGAGATGAAACCCTCGATCTCCGGACGGCGCATCAGAAGCTGCATGCCGATCCAGGCGCCGAAATTGTAGCCGGCCACCCAGCAGCTCTTCGAATCCGGATGCAGGCTCTGCACCCAGTCGAGCGCCGAGGCCGCATCCGACAGCTCGCCCGCGCCATGGTCGAATTCGCCCTGACTGCGGCCTATGCCACGGAAGTTGAAGCGCAGCGTCGTGAAACCGCGCTTCTGGAACATGTAGAAGAGCTGGTAGACGATCTGATTGTTCATCGTGCCGCCGAACTGCGGATGCGGATGCAGGATGATCGCGATCGGCGCGCTTTTCTCCTTGGACGGCTGGTACCGTCCTTCGAGGCGGCCCGCCGGGCCGTTGAAAATCACTTCAGGCATTGAAACTCCGGTCCGTGCAAATTTCTGTGGTTCCTGGACAAGCATTCCTGTCAGCTGACTTGACGAAGTCAGTCAACTTTCATAAAACCCAGTTTAGAATTGTTCGAAACTGGATCGGCTGTCCATCCAAGGTCGAACGTGTCATAGGACAAGCTCGACGGAAATTTCAAGGAAAATGCGCTTGCTGGTTGCCAGCGGGCGTGGCACGGACACGATATGGCGAAGGAGCGCATCTATCTCGACTGGAATGCCACCGCCCCCCTGATGGCGGCGGCGCGCTCCGTCATGGTCGATGCGCTTGCTCTGACGGGCAACCCCAATTCCGTGCATGCCGAGGGCCGCGCCGCCAGAGCCGTGATCGAGACGGCCCGCCGCGAAGTCGCTTCCCTCGTCGGGGCCACGAGCGCCAATGTCATCTTCACGGCCGGCGCCACCGAAGCCGCCAATCTGGCGCTGACGCCGTCCTACCGGATGGGCAAGGCGCCGTTGCAGATCGGCCGTCTCTACGTCTCGGCGATCGAGCATCCGGCGGTGCGCGAGGCTGGCCGTTTCGCCCCCGAGCAACTCAGTGAGATTCCGGTCACCGCTGCCGGGCTGACAGATCTCGCGGCGCTGGAACAATTGCTCGCGGCCCATGATGCGACAAAGGGGCTGCCGCTGGTGGCGGTGATGGCGGTCAATAACGAGACCGGCATCGTTCAGCCGTTCCAGGAGGCCGCGGCCATCGTACATAAGTTTGGCGGGCTGCTACTGGTCGATGCCGTGCAGGCGGCCGGGCGCATTCCCCTCGACATGGAAGAGATCGGTGCTGACTTTCTGATCTTTTCCGCACACAAGCTGGGAGGGCCAAAGGGCGCCGGCGCGCTGATTGCGCGTGGGGAAACCCTGATGCCCGCGCCGCTGATCCGGGGCGGCGGCCAGGAGAAGGGACACCGAGCGGGAACCGAGAACGTTGCGGCGATTGCCGGATTCGGCGCGGCCGCAGCCTGGGCACGAACCGGACTGGAGGCGAGGAATGCGGCAATCGGCGCCTTGCGCGACCGATTGGAAAAAGGCATGCGGAAGGTGGCCCCTGATCTCGTCATTCACGGCGAGACTGTCGGACGGGTCGCCAACACGAGTTTCTTCACCCTTCCGGGGTTGAAAGCGGAGACAGGCCAGATTGCCTTCGATCTGGAGGGTATTGCAGTCTCGGCCGGATCGGCCTGTTCGTCCGGCAAGGTAGGAGCGAGCTACGTGCTGACCGCCATGGGCCGGGACGCCAAGATGGGTGCCCTGCGCATTTCGCTCGGGGTGGACACCACGCCAGCTGAGATCGACCGGGCGGTCGACATATTGGGGAGAATTGCGGGTCGCCGGAAGCTTGCCGGCGAGGCCGCATGAAAGACTGGGAAAAATTGGCAAAAACCAATTTTCTCCTTGCCGCGAGGGTGAAAAACACGCCTCTGGCGACTACATAAGAGCGGGTTTCCGCTCAAAACGTTGACAAGCTGCCGGCCTTTGATCCGGCAAGATTGGAGAACGCGAATGGCTGCCGTGCAGGAAACAATCGATCAGGTCCGCCAGATCGATGTCGACCAGTACAAATACGGTTTCGAGACGATGATCGAAGTCGACAAGGCCCCCAAGGGCCTGTCGGAAGATATCATCCGATTCATTTCCGCCAAGAAGAACGAACCGGAATGGATGCTTGCCTGGCGCCTCGACGCCTATAAGCGTTGGCTCACGATGGAAGAGCCGACCTGGGCGCGCGTCAATTATCCGAAGATCGATTTCAACGACCTCTATTATTATGCCGCGCCGAAGAGCACGGCCGGCCCGACCTCGATCGATGATGTCGATCCGGAGCTGCTGAAGGTCTACGAAAAGCTCGGCATTCCCTTGCGCGAACAGGAAATGCTGGCCGGCGTTCAGACCTCCAAGATCGCCGTTGACGCAGTTTTCGACAGCGTCTCGGTCGTCACCACCTTTAAAGAAGAGCTGAAGAAGGCCGGCGTGATCTTCATGTCGATCTCGGAGGCGATCCGGGAGCATCCCGAGCTGGTGCAGAAGTACCTCGGCTCGGTCGTGCCGGTGACCGACAACTACTATGCGACGCTCAACACCGCGGTCTTCACCGACGGTTCCTTCGTCTTCGTGCCAAAGGGCGTTCGCTGCCCGATGGAACTGTCGACCTATTTCCGTATCAACGAGAAGAACACCGGCCAGTTCGAGCGCACGCTGATCATCGCCGAGGAAGGGGCTTACGTCTCCTATCTCGAAGGCTGCACCGCGCCGCAGCGCGACGAGAATCAGTTGCACGCCGCTGTGGTCGAACTCGTTGCGCTCGACGATGCCGAGATCAAGTATTCCACCGTCCAGAACTGGTATCCGGGCGACAAGGAAGGCAAGGGCGGCATCTACAACTTCGTCACCAAGCGGGGCGACTGCCGCGGCAAGAATTCCAAGATTTCCTGGACCCAGGTCGAGACCGGTTCGGCAATCACCTGGAAATACCCGTCCTGCATCCTGCGCGGCGACGGTTCGCGCGGCGAGTTCTACTCGATCGCCGTGTCGAACGGCCACCAGCAGATCGACAGCGGCACCAAGATGATCCATCTCGGCAAGAACACGTCGAGCCGCATCATCTCCAAGGGCATTTCCGCCGGCTTCTCCAACAACACCTATCGCGGCCAGGTCTCGGCCCACCGCAAGGCGGAGAATGCCCGCAACTTCACCCAGTGCGACTCACTCCTGATCGGCGACAAGTGCGGCGCGCATACCGTGCCCTATATCGAGGCGAAGAACTCGACGGCGCAGTTCGAGCACGAGGCGACCACCTCGAAGATCTCCGAAGATCAGCTGTTCTACTGCCTGCAGCGCGGCATTCCGCAGGAAGCGGCGATCGCGCTGATCGTCAACGGCTTCGTCCGCGAAGTCATCCAGGAACTGCCCATGGAATTTGCCGTCGAGGCGCAGAAGCTCATCGGCATCAGCCTTGAGGGTTCGGTCGGCTGATTGCCGTCCGACCAAGCTCAGCAACCGTTTCTTGGCGCTAGGCGCCGCTCTTATTCGTCCGGAAGGATTTGAACATGCTTGAAATCAGAAACCTTCATGCTCGCATCGCCGAAGACGGCACCGAGATCATCCGCGGCCTGAACCTGACGGTCAAGGCCGGCGAAGTGGCTGCCATCATGGGTCCGAACGGCTCGGGCAAGTCGACCTTGTCCTACATCCTGTCCGGTCGTGAGGACTATGAAGTCACCGAGGGCGACATCCTCTACAACGGCGAGAGCATTCTGGAGCTCGACGCAGCCGAGCGCGCCGCCAAGGGTATCTTCCTCGCCTTCCAATACCCGGTCGAGATTCCCGGCGTCGCCACCATGCAGTTCCTGAAGGTGGCGATGAACGAGCAGCGCAAGGCCCGCGGCGAAGCGGAACTGACGACGCCGGACTTCATCCGCCGCGTCAAGCAGGCGGCCGGCGAGTTGCAGATCAACATGGACATGCTGAAGCGCCCATTGAACGTCGGCTTCTCCGGCGGCGAGAAGAAGCGTGCCGAAATCCTGCAGATGGCGCTGCTGGAGCCGAAGCTCTGCGTGCTCGACGAAACCGATTCGGGCCTCGACATCGACGCGCTGAGAATCGTCGCCGACGGCGTCAATGCGCTGAAGTCGCCGGACCGCGCCGTGATCGTCATCACCCATTACCAGCGTCTGCTCGACTACATCGTGCCGGATACCGTCCACGTGCTCTACAAGGGCCAGATCATCAAGACCGGCGACAAGAGCCTGGCGCTCGAACTCGAAGCCAACGGCTACGCCGACATCATCGGCGAAGCGGCCTGAGGGGCGGGGAGGGAGTTCCGACGATGACATTGCAAGCTGCCAACCGACTGACGGTTGCCGAAACCCAGCTTATCGATGCGTATACGAGCCAGATCGGCGGGCTGCCGGGCGATGGCGACGTGCTGGTCGCCCGTGACCGCCTGTTCGACGAACTGAAGCGGGCCGGCCTGCCGACCCGCCGCATCGAGGCATGGCACTATACGGACCTCAAGGCGCTGATGCGCGGCGTGCCTGCCATCGATCCCTCGGCGATCGTCAAGGCGGTCGAGCCGACCGTTGCTGGAGCGACGGTGATGCCTATACTGCAGGGGCAAGCCAAACTTGGCTCCTTGCCGGACGGCGTCCAGGCGACTTCCTATGGCGACGGCCTTGCCAGCGGCGCCGCTGTCGGCACGCTGTCCGCCCGTGATGGCGACGATACGATCGGCCGGCTGAACGGCAGTTTCGTGCGCGACGGCATTGAACTGCGCATCGAAGCCGGCGCCCGGATCGAAGCACCAATCGAACTGCAGAACGTTCACGCGACCGGCCCCGTCCACGTCCGTTTCCCTTGCCGCTTCGGCAAGGAAAGCCGCGCGATGGTGATCGAGCGCTATCTGAGCAACGGGGCAGGGGCGGCCCTTGTCTCCAGCGTCGCCGATCTGAAGATCGACGACGGCGCGGACGTCACCTGGATCATCCTGCAGACGGAAGGCCCGGACGACACCCATCTCGGCCAGATCAAGGTCGAACTCGGCGCCAATGCCCAGTTCCGTCTGTTCGTCGTCAATGCCGGCGGCAAGCTGGTGCGCCAGGAAGTCCATCTGCGCACCGCAGGCGAAGGCTCGGACTTCAAGCTGCGCGCTGTCAATCTGCTCGGTGGCGAGACCCATACCGACCTCACCATGACGCTCGGCCACGACGTGCCGAACACCACATCGACGGAAATCGTCCGCAGCGTCGTGTTCGATCGCGCCAAGGGCGTGTTCCAGGGCATGATCAGGGTCGCTCCGGACGCCCAGAAGACCGATGCCCGCATGGCCTGCAACACGCTGCTGATGTCGGATGACGGCGAGTTTTCGGTGAAGCCCGAACTCGAGATCTTTGCCGACGACGTGCAGTGCGCCCATGGCGCAACGGTCACCGACATCGATCACAACCACCTCTATTACCTGATGGCGCGCGGCATTCCGGAAAAGAAGGCGCGCGGCCTGCTGATCAACGCCTTCGTGGCGGAGGTGGTCGAGGAACTGGAAGACGAGGCGCTGGTCGAGGCGCTGGAAGGGATCATCACCGACTGGCTGGACAATCATGGCTGATCATCTCCTCACACAGGTCGGTTATGACGTCGCGGCGGTGCGCCGCGACTTCCCGATCCTGTCGCGCGAAGTGTACGGCAAGCCGCTCGTCTATCTCGACAACGCCGCCTCGGCGCAGAAGCCGCGACAGGTGATCGACGCCATCAGCCACGCCTATTCCAGCGAATATGCCAACGTCCATCGCGGCCTGCATTTCCTGTCCAATGCCGCGACGGATGCCTATGAGGGCGCGCGGGAAAAAGTGCGTCGTTTCCTCAATGCCGGCTCGATCGACGAACTGGTCTTCACCAAGTCCTCGACCGAGGCGATCAACACCGTCGCCTATGGCTGGGGCATGACCCATGTCGGCGAGGGCGACGAGATCGTCCTGTCGATCATGGAGCACCATTCCAACATCGTGCCGTGGCATTTCCTGCGCGAGCGCAAGGGGGCGAAGCTCGTCTGGGCACCGGTCACCGACGATGGTGCCTTCGACCTCGAAGCCTTCGAGAAATGCCTGACCGAGCGCACCAAGCTCGTGGCCATCACCCACATGTCCAACGCGCTCGGCACGGTCGTGCCGATCAAGGACGTCTGCCGCATCGCCCATGCACGCGGTATTCCGGTCATGGTTGACGGGTCCCAGGGCGCCGTCCACATGCCGGTCGATGTTCAGGATCTCGATTGCGACTGGTATGCAATCACCGGCCACAAGCTCTACGGCCCGTCGGGCATCGGCGTGCTCTACGGCAAGATGGACCGTCTGAAGGACATGCAGCCCTTCATGGGCGGCGGCGAGATGATCGTCGAGGTGACCGAAGACACCGTGACCTACAACGATCCGCCGCACCGCTTCGAAGCCGGCACGCCGCCGATCGTCCAGGCCATCGGTCTGGGCTATGCGCTCGACTACATCGAAGGCCTCGGTCGCGAGGCGATCGCCGCCCACGAGGAGAGCCTTCGCGCCTATGCCCATGAACGGCTCTCGGCGATCAACTCGCTGCGGATCATCGGCAATGCGCCGGGCAAGGGGGCGATCTTCTCCTTCGAGCTTGGCGGCATCCATGCCCACGATGTATCGATGCTGATCGACCGTCGAGGCGTCGCCGTGCGTGCCGGTACCCATTGCGCCCAGCCGTTGCTTGCCCGTTTCGGGGTCACCTCGACCTGCCGGGCCTCCTTCGGTCTCTATAACACTCGTGCGGAAGTCGATGCGCTTGCAGATGCGCTCGATCATGCCCGCACCTTCTTCGCGTGAGGATACGTCGATGAGCGTCAACGAAAGCGAACAGAAGCCGGATGTCCGTGAAGGCATTGTCCAGTCGACCATTCCGCAGGACGAGATTGCGCGTCTTTCCGACGACATCGTCGCCGCGCTGAAGACCGTCTACGATCCTGAAATCCCGGCCGACATCTTCGAACTCGGGCTGATCTACAAGATCGACATTGACGACGACCGCATGGTCAAGATCATGATGACGCTGACGGCGCCCGGCTGCCCGGTGGCCGGCGAGATGCCGGGCTGGGTAGAGAATGCGGTCAGCGCCGTGGAAGGTGTCTCCGGCGTCGAGGTCGAGATGACCTTCGATCCGCCATGGACGCCGGACCGCATGTCGGAAGAAGCCCAGGTCGCCATCGGCTGGTATTGATAGAAGCCAGGTCGCCCACTACATTTGGATGACTCGAAGCGCCGGGCCTTGAACCCGGTCGTGACAGGAGAACGAGATGGGCTTTCAGGTGATGACCATGACGGATGCGGCAGCAGCCCGCGTCCGCGCGATCGTCGAAAATTCCGGCCCGGGCGCCAAGGGCATCCGCGTCGGGATCAAGAAGGGCGGTTGCGCCGGGATGGAGTATACCATCGACCTCGTGCGCGAACCCAATCCGAAGGACGACCTGATCGAACGCGAAGGCGCCAGCGTCTGGGTCGAGCCCTCGGCCGTGCTCTACCTGCTCGGCACGCAGATGGATTTCGAGACGACCACGCTGCGCTCGGGCTTCACCTTCACCAACCCCAACCAGACGTCGGCCTGCGGTTGTGGCGAATCGGTTGAGCTGAAGGCGGCCGATCTGGCCGAACTGGCTCGCCGGAAGCATGAAGATGCGCCTGTCGCCCGCTAGGGGATCCGCAGATCGAGAATCGTCTGAAAATGGCCCGGTTACCGACCGGGCCTTTTATTATGAAGTAAATAAACCTCCACCTTCGGTGGAGGACTGGACGAGTTTTACATTGTAGTTGAGAGACCTCCGCGCTTGGACCGTTAGATTGGCCGAGACATAGAACGGAGGTTTTATGGACGAACGATCTCAATCACATGCGACTTGGGACTGCAAATATCATGTGGTCTTCGCGAGTAAGTACCGCACGAAACGTCTTTACGGGGACTTGCGGCGTGAATTGGGCGACCTTTTGCATACTCTTGCTGGACAAAAGGGTTGCCGGATCGAGGAAGGGCACCTGATGCCCGACCATGTACACATGCTGATATCGATCCCACCGAAGTACTCGGTGTCGCACATTATCGGCTTCTTGAAGGGTAAGACGGCGATCTATGTAGCCAACAAGTACGCCCGCAAACGGCGCTACAAGGGCTATCACTTTTGGGCACGCGGGTATTTCGTATCGACGACGGGTTACAATGAGCAGGTCGTCAGACGTTATATCCGCAATCAGGAAAAGGCCGACAAAGCTTCCGACTTTGCCGACCTCTTTAATCGCAGCTACTAACCTATAGCAAAACCGCTTCTAGCGGTTCAAGCGCAGCGTTTCAAACCTCCACCTCTGGTGGAGGTCGTGACTT
>DBUL01000173.1 GCA_002307905.1 Rhizobiaceae bacterium UBA1291 | reverse complement strand
GGCGCCGATCTCGTAGAAGCGGTCGATGATCCGGGCAACCGTGTCGTCATCGGTCGGGCCGACCTTGGACGGGATGACCTCCAGCAGCATTTCCAGCCGGTTGCGACGGGCGGCGGCAAACAGCCGAAGCACGTTCGCCTCCTGCTCGGCGCGCATCTCGGCGGTATCGTCCGGATGGTAGAAGCACAGGACCTTGACCACATCCTCAAGCGGCCATTCGACCAGCCCGCCGAAGTCCGGGCCGATCTCCGGTTCCAGCACCAGCGGACGCGAGCCCGGCCACTCCACCGGTCGGCCGATCCACAGGCCCGAACCGCTCGCCGCATAGAGCGCGTCGCGGCCGAGCCGGCTGTCGCAGAGGATGCCGTAACCCGGCGCGCCATCGGCGACATCGAGCGCCGCCTTCAGGCACAGGGTCTTGAAAGCGCCGATCCGCTCGCGGCCGACGCCCGCCTCGTCGGCCATGGCCTCCAGCTGCATCCGGTGGTCGAAGGCGAAGACGCGCATCTTGGACCAGTCGCCCTTGCGATTGGTCGACCAGTGCACCTGCTCCAGCGCCTCGTCCTTGCGCAACGCCTTGTTGCGGATGCCGGTCTTGAAGAAATATTGCAGCTCTTCCCAGCTCGGATAGGCCGGCGTGCAGCCGTGGCGCGAGACGGCGAAGGCACCGCAGGCATTGGCGAATTTGAGGCTGGTCGACCAGTCCTCGCCAGTCAGCCAACCCTTCATGAGGCCGGACATGAAGCCGTCGCCGGCACCCAGCACGTTGAACACCTCGATCGGAAAGCCCTCGCCCGCCTGGCCTTCGTCGAGGCTGTCGGGGATAGCCCCCTCGAACACCACCGCACCCATCGCGCCACGCTTGTAGACCAGTGCGGCATCGGAGACGCGGCGCACCGCTTTCAGCGCCTCGACCGTGTCGGTCGTCCCGCCGGCGATATGGAATTCCTCCTCCGTGCCGACGATGAGGTCAAACAGATGAAGCGTCGCCTGCAGCTTGGCGGTGACCGCCTCGGATTCGATGTAGCGGCTTTCTCCGGCGCCATGGCCGGCGAGCCCCCAGAGATTGGGGCGGTAGTCGATGTCGAGCGCGGTCCTGGCGCCGCCATCGCGGGCAATCTTCAAAGCCTTCAGCACCGCGGCCTCGGTACGCGGATGAGACAGATGGGTGCCGGTCGCCAGCACGCAGCGCGCCGAGCCGATGAAGTCGGGATCGACATCATCTTCGCACAGCGCCATGTCGGCGCAGTTCTCGCGGTAGAAGATCAGCGGAAACTGGTGTTCGTCGCGGATACCGAGGAGAACGAGCGCGGTCAGCCGCTCCGGGTCCGTCTTCACCCCGCGCACGTCGACGCCCTCGCGCACCAGCTGCTCGCAGATGAAGCGCCCCATGTGCTCGTCGCCCACACGGGTGAGAACGGCGGACTTCAGCCCGAGCCGGGCCGTGCCGGCCGCGATATTGGTGGGCGACCCACCGATATACTTGTTGAAGGAGGCCATGTCCTCGAGCCGGCCGCCGACCTGTGCGCCATAAAGGTCGACCGACGAGCGTCCGATCGTGATCAGATCGAGTTGTGCCAAACGAACCTCCCTTCGGGCGGCAGGTCGCTGGCCTCGCCGTCCATTCCTTCAGGCGGCCGCGGAACCGCAGCCTGCTCTCCTCTTGGAATGGACTTTAAATTCCATTTTTAGAATTTTCAATACAAATATTCAGGATTCCTGCCGCGCCGTTCCAACCGCGACCGAGAGCGTGATGGCAAGACACAGCGTCGCCGACAGGGAACGGAAGGCGCCGAAATCAACCTCGGAGACAGACAGCGTGATCGCATCGAACCGGCGCAGGGGACTGACGATCGTATCGGTCACGGCGACGATCGGAATTCCTTTCTTCGCGACCTCCTCGACCAGTTCCATCGTCTCTGCCGAATAGGGAGAGAAGGTGATCGCCAGAAGCACATCGCCCGGTCGGATGGCGTGATGGCTCTCCAGCTTGCCGACGGCGCTGTGCAACATGGCCGGAACATTCATCTTTTCCAGCGCATAGGCCATGTAGCTGGCGACCGGGAAGGAGCGGCGCAAGCCGATGATGTGGATCATGCCCGCCCCCGCAAGCACCTCGACCGCCCGTTCCAGCATTTCCGGCTCCACCGACTTCAGCAGCCCCTCGAGCGAGGTGCGGCCGGCCTCGACGAATTCGGCGAGCAATGCGGTCGGGCTGCCCTCGCCTATGTCGCGAATATGCTGCAGGCGCGTGGAATAATCCGGCCAGCCGCCGACGAAGGAATCCCGAAACAGCTTCTGCATTTCGGAAAAGCCCGAAAAGCCGAGGATCTGGCAGAAGCGCATGAAGGCCGACGGCTGGACACCGGCGCCTTCGGCCATTTCCGCGACGGTCGAGACCGCGATCCGATCCTTGTTGGCGGCGACGTAATCGGCACACTGGCGCAGCCGCTTCGGCAGGCTTTCCGACACTTCCAGCAGCCTTTCCTCGAAGGCCTTGATGCTGGCCGGTCCGCCGGTTTCCGTCATGACTGTCCTTTCCGCAATGCCGCTTGACACAAACGATATCGCAATCTAGCAAAATAGAATGTATATTCCAAATGGAGATTTGGCTCCATTCGACGGCCTGCGCCACTGTACCGCCACCGGTGGCCCGGAGCGAGAACGAGGGCACGCGCGAACGGTGTTTAGGGCGCTTGAGGCCGGTTCGGCAAGGCGACCAAGGGAGGAGAAGACCATGGTAACGAGATTGGCCCTTTTGGGCGCCGGACGGATTGGCAAGGTACATGCGCGTGCCATCGCCGAGGACAAGCGGGCGAAACTGGCCGCCGTCGCGGACGCCTTTCCCGAGGCGGCCAGGGCGATCGCCGCGGCTTCCGGTGCGGCGGTAAAGACGATCGACGAGATCGAGGCTGACAAGGACATCGACGCCGTCATCATCTGCACGCCGACCAACACCCATGCCGACCTGATCGAACGTTTCGCCAAGGCTGGCAAGGCGATCTTCTGCGAAAAGCCGATCGACCTCGACGTCAACCGCGCCCGCGCCTGCCTGGAAACCGTGCGCAAGGTCGGCGGCAAGGTCATGCTCGGCTTCAACCGCCGCTTCGATCCGCATTTCCAGGCCGTGCGCAAGGAGATTGACAAGGGCTCTATCGGCAAGGTCGAGATGGTGACGATCACCAGCCGCGACCCGGGCGCCCCGCCGGCGGACTATATCAAGGTGTCCGGCGGCATCTTCCGCGACATGACGATCCACGACTTCGACATGGCCCGCTATCTGCTCGGCGAGGAGATCGACACGGTAATGGCCTCGGCTTCGGTTCTGGTCGATCCCAAGATTGGCGAACTCGGCGACTACGACTCGGCAAGCCTGATCCTGACGACCAAGAGCGGCCGCCAGGCGATGATCTCCAACTCGCGCCGCGCCTCCTACGGCTACGACCAGCGCATCGAGGTGCATGGTTCGCTGGGCGCCGTCTCCGCGGAAAACCAGCGGCCGGTGTCGATCGAGATCGCCACCAAGGACGGCTATACCCGCCCGCCGCTGCACGACTTCTTCATGACCCGCTACACGGCGGCCTATGCCGCCGAAATCTCGGCCTTCATCGACAGCCTGGAAAAGGGCACACCGCTTTCGCCTTCGGCCGAGGACGGCCTGATCGCGCTTATGCTCGCCGATGCTGCGTTGAAATCAGTGGAACAGAAGGCGGCCGTCAAGGTCGCCTACTGAGCCTTCGCGCCATCCTTCGAGGCTTCGCCTCCCCCTCATCCGGCGCTGCGCGCCACCTTCTCCCCGACGCGGAGAAGGTGTTCCGGCCGCCTACACCGCAAGTTCCCGCCGCTCGCGCTCGGTTATCAGGGCAAGGTCGAGGATCTTCTGCAGGTTGGCTGCGTGACGGAAGCTGGGTTCCTCCGTGTGGCCTTCCCGGATCGCCGCAATGAATTTCTGATAGTTCGTTTCGACCGGGTCGACCTCCATCTCCCGCCAAACCGCCGTCTCCACATCCTCCTTGAGACAGGCGCGCAGCTTCGAGGCATCTGGGCGGTGGATGACCTCAAGCGCGCCCTTGTCGCCATATACCCGGAGCCTGAGCTCGTTCAGGTGACCGGTCGCCCAGCGGCTGGCGTGGATCACGCCCATGGCACCGTTGGTGAATTCGGCGGTCATGGTGAAACTGTCATTGGCGTCGAGATCATATTCGCCGATCCGGTTGCCTGGCGCCTTGTCGAAGGTCTTGAGGCGAGCAAAGACATGGTCGATCTCGGTTGCCGCGCCGAAGCCGGCAAAGTCGAGGATGTGGATGCCGACATCGCCGAGCACGCCGTTCGAGCCGTGTTTGGTCGACAGACGCCAGAGCCACTGGCTTTCGCTCGTCCAGTCGCCCCAGGCCTTGGAGACCAGCCAGCTCTGCAGGTAGGACGCCTCGATATGGCGGACCCGGCCGATCTCCCCATCGATCACCATCTGCCGCGCCTTCTGCACCTGCGCCACATTGCGGTAGGTGAGATTGACCATATTGACCAGGCCCGAGGCTTCCGCCGCCGTCGCCATTTCGTCCGCCTTGGCATAGGTCTCGGCGAGCGGCTTCTCGCACATCACATGCTTCCCGGCGGCCAGCAGGGGAAGCGTCGTCGGATGATGGATGCGGTCCGGGGTTACATTGGTCACGGCATCGAATTCGCCCCAGACGATCGCCTCGTCAAGCGACGTAAAGGTGTTCGGAATGTCGTGGCGCGCGGCGAACGCGCGCACTTTGGCGATATCGACATCGACCGCCGCGACCAGTTGCACATCGGGAAGCGTGGCAAAATTCATCGCATGGGTGTTGGCCATGCCGCCCGAGCCAAGGACGAGAAGACGGATCGGCATCATCACTTGTAACCCTCTTCGCCGGCCTGGTGCAGCTTCGGCCCGCGCTCGGTGATCGGCTCGAGCGCCTGACCGACGGGAACGTTCGGGGCATCATGCACGCCGACATAGGCCGGACGCGGATTGTAGGCCCATTTCACCGCATTGTAGATGACCTTCTGCACGGTGGCGTCGTGATAGGTCGGATAGGTCTCGTGGCCCGGGCGGAAATAGAAGATGTTGCCCGCGCCACGTCGCCAGGTCAGCCCGGAGCGGAAAACCTCGCCGCCGGCAAACCAGGAGATGAATACCGTTTCCAGCGGCTCCGGCACGGAAAAGAACTCGCCATACATTTCCTCGTTTTCCAGAACAAAGTCTTCCGGGATGCCCTCGGCGATCGGATGCCCCGGATTGACCGTCCAAATCCGCTCCCGCTCGCCGGCTTCGCGCCATTTCAGCGCGCAGGGCGTACCCATCAGCCGCTTGAACGGCTTGGCGAAGTGGCCGGAATGGAGAACGATGAGCCCCATGCCTTCGAAGACGCGGCGTGCGACACGCTCGACAACCTCGTCGGCAACGGCGCCGTGGTCCTTGTGGCCCCACCACAGCAGCACGTCGGTCGCGGCCAGCCGCTCGACGCTCAGCCCGTGTTCCGGCTCCTGCAGTGTCGCGGTCGTCGCCGCAATGCCGTCTCCGGCGTTGAGCGCCGCCGCAATCGTGCAATGCATTCCGTCTGGATAGATTCCCCGAACCACGTCGCTGGTGTGCTCGTGGATGTTTTCACCCCAGACAACCGCCTTGATCTTCACGTCGATCTCCTCCTGCTGAGCCATGAGCGAAGATGCTCCTTACCGAAATGAAATCGGACCATACCCGGTTCCGCAAGAAGCGCGTTGAGTGAGGATAAACCTTGCCGGCCGCCCTTGATGGAACCGGTCCTTGCCGCCATGCTGCCGCAAGGGCATGTTGCTGACCTGCGATTGAACGCTTCGCATCCGGAGCCCATCAGAAAGGCGACAGCAAGGCATGCCCGATTTCCCGTCAGCCACAGCACACTCCGTCGTCGTCATCGGCCATATCAATCACGACCGCATCTGGCGGCTGATGACGCCGCTGCGCTCCGGCGCGCGGATCACCTGGTCGGATCGCCGTATCAGGCTGGGCGGCGGCGGCTACTATACGGCACGGCGGTTGATGGATCTCAAGCGTCCGGTCTGCCTGGTATCCACGCTGTGCAGTGACGGTCACGGTCGCTGGGCTTTCGACATGCTGACCGCCAAGCACTACGACCTGTCGCATGTCGGCATATCCGACGGCGAAACCGATTGCGCCGATATCCTGCTCGAACCCAACGGCGAACGCACCATCCTGTCTGGCGTGAAGCGGATCAGCCGCAGCTTCTCTGTTCCGACAGCGATCGAGGGTGAGGCCTTCTACGTCAACGGCACCCGCCTGTGCGACAACATCCTGCGCTCGTTGGAAGCCGCTCCGCTCGTGGTCTCGCAGTTCCCCTTGGGAACGCCCAGCCCTCGCCCGGCCGATATCATGGTCGGCTCGAGGGCCGACTTTCCCGGCCTGGGGCTGGAGGAAATCTGGCAGACGGCCATGCGGATCTGCGGCGACCGGCTGAAGCATCTCGCGCTGACCGATGGGCCGCATGAGACAACCCTGTATGATGGCAAGAACCGCCAGGACGTGGGCGTGAACCACGCCGTTTCGACGGGAGACACGATCGGTGCCGGCGACAGCTTCAGCGCCGCCCTGCTCCATGCCCTGATAAACGGCGAGAGCCTGGTGCAGGCGGCGCAATGGGCCGGGGAAGCAACGGCGAAATGGCTCGAAGCGCGCGATGCGGCGGAAAGACCCGATTGGGCCGACGAGCCCGAGGAACTGTCGAACTAAAGGCTTTGCAGGGCTGCCGCACTGCGACGGCGGCATCACAAACAATCACAAACAATTGAATCCACGGCAGAACTGCCGCGGAACTTTTGCCCCACTTGTGTGTTCGGTTGGCGCAATGGAGTATGCCATGAACGACACCCATCCGACCTGGACAGACCCGATCGAACTCATCCTGCAATCCGGCCTCGCCAGGACCTTTCGCGAACCCTACGATGCCCTCTATTTTTTGGAGCAAGAGTGGCCGACGCGCAGTGGTTTCGCCTATGAACGGGCCACGCGTTGGTGTCGCCTGGCGATAGAGACCGACGAGGCGGCGGACGTCGCGCGCAAGGCCTTCATCGCCGCAGCCCGCCAAGCAGGCATGCTCGCCGAAGAGTCCGGCAAGACCATTGCCTGAGTGAAATTCCCACCACGCTGACGAAAACGCCCTGCGGCACTTCCCCTGGCTGCGACCTCGTACGGCGCCGTCCGATCAATCTGCCAAGGCAAAGGCCGGCGCTGGGGCTCCAGAGTCTGATCTCCACTCCATCAGATAAGAAAAACCACATTGTGCGGGCGCCTGCGAGATGCCAGTGTTTCTTTCGCACTGCGTCACGGACTATCATGCCAGAATGGAACCTACGTCAAGAAAAGGAGAATTTTCATGACCAATGCCTTGCTTGCCGTTAGGCGCAATTTCCTCCGCAGCGTGGTTCTCGGACTTGCCGCCACCGTGGCCGTCTTTGTCTCCGGCCCGGCGCTGGCCGCCCAGAAGGACCTGACGCTCGGCATGACCATCGAGCCGACCGGCCTCGACCCGACGATCGCCGCGCCCGTGGCGATCGGCCAGGTAACCTGGCAGAACGTCTTTGAGGGTCTGGTCACCATCGATCGCGACGGCAAGATCAAGCCACAGTTGGCAAAGAGCTGGGAGATTTCCGCGGACGGCCTGACCCATACCTTCAAGCTTGAGGAGGGCGTGAAGTTCCATGACGGCGAGGCCTTCGATTCGACTGTGGCTAAGGCCTCGCTCGAGCGCGCTCGCGGCGCCGACAGCGTCAATCCGCAGAAGCGTTTCTTCGCGGCCATCGACACGATCGAAACGCCGGATGCAGCAACGCTAGTGCTAATGCTGAAGGAACCCGCCGGCAGCCTGCTCTACTGGCTCGGCTGGCCCTCATCGGTCATCGTCGGCACCAAGAGCGCGACTGAGGCTAAGACCACGCCGATCGGCACCGGCCCGTTCAAGTTCGTCAGTTGGGCCAAGGGTGACAAGGTGGAACTTTCCGCCAATCCCGACTACTGGAACGAAGACGTCCAGGTGAAGTTGGACAAGGTCACCTTCCGCTTCATCGCCGATCCGCAGGCACAGGCTGCAGCGCTGAAATCCGGTGATGTTGATGCCTTCCCGGAGTTCGGCGCGCCGGAACTGGTGGAAAGCTTCAAGGACGACGCGAGACTCGCGACCGTGATCGGCAATACCGAACTCAAGGTCGTGGCCGGTATGAACAACGAGCGAAAGCCGTTCGACGACAAGCGCGTGCGCCAGGCGCTGATGATGGCGATCGACCGGTCGGTGATCGTCGATGGAGCTTGGTCGGGATACGGCACGCCGATCGGCAGCCACTATACGCCCAACGACCGCGGCTATCTCGACCTGACCGGCACCTATCCTTACGATCGGGAGAAGGCGAAGGCGCTTCTGGCCGAGGCCGGCTATCCGGACGGCTTTACCTTTACCATCAA
This sequence comes from Rhizobiaceae bacterium UBA1291, assembly GCA_002307905.1. Taxonomy (GTDB): domain Bacteria; phylum Pseudomonadota; class Alphaproteobacteria; order Rhizobiales; family Rhizobiaceae; genus Allorhizobium. The sequence continues at coordinate 528 of DBUL01000173.1, read as the reverse complement.
GACCCCGCAGATGGCCTATGCGCCGCGTTCCGCCCAGGTGATGCAGGCGCTGTTTGCTGAAATCGGCGTGACGATGAACATCGCGCCGACCGAGTTCCCGGCCAAATGGGTCCAGGACGTGTTCAAGGGCCGCGACTTCGACATGACCATCGTCGCCCATGCCGAGCCGATGGACATCGACATCTATACGCGCGATCCCTATTATTTCGGCTACAAAAACCCCGCCTTTAACGACATCCTGAAGAAGGTAGAGGCGACGGCAGACACGAGCGAGCAGGACAGGCTCTATGGCGAGGCACAGAAGATCCTCGCCGAGGACGTGCCGGCGCTGTTCCTGTTCGTCATGCCCAAGCTCGGCATCTGGGACAAGAAGCTGAAGGGACTGTGGGAAAACGAACCGATTCCGTCCAACGTGCTGACCGAGGTCTATTGGGAGGAATGAGGGACGGTAGCTAGACCGGGTTCCAGGATGGCTGTCTCCCCCTCTGGCCTTCCGGCCCTCTCCCCCCCCGGGGGGGGGGAGGGGGG
>DBUL01000241.1 GCA_002307905.1 Rhizobiaceae bacterium UBA1291 | reverse complement strand
ATGCAGTTGCCCGAGGTCTGGATCGCGTGCATCTCGACGCTCGCCAGTTCGGCCAGGATGTCCGGCGTGTCCGACAGCTTCGGCCAGTTGTACTGGATGTTCTGGCGCGTGGTGAAATGGCCGTAGCCCCGGTCATACCGACGGGCGATGTGGGCGAGCATCCGCATCTGCTTCGCATTCAGCGTGCCATAGGGAATGGCGACCCGCAGCATGTAGGCGTGCAGCTGCAGATAGACGCCGTTCATCAGGCGCAGCGGACGAAACGCGTCCTCGGCGATCTCGCCCGAGAGACGGCGGGTCACCTGGTCGCGGAACTGCTCGACGCGGGCCGAAACGAAGGCGTGGTCGAATTCATCGTAGCGGTACATGGAAATCCTCAGGCGGCAATGAAGGCGGGATCGGCGAAACCGTGGCCGTCCGCATAGGCAATGGTCGGGCCTTCGGCGCGGATGCGCTCGCGCAGACGCAAGGGCCGTAGCAGACCGCCCTTCTCCTCGACCTCGACGACGTTGACATCGAGAACCACGTTGCTGGCAAACGCCTTGCGGCCGGCATCCTCGAGCGCCGCGACCGCTTCGGCATGACGGGCCACAAAGGCGTCCTGGAGCTTTTCGGTCCACCGGCCGTTGGCGTCGAGCCAGACGGCGATGCCGTCGCCCAGGCGATTGGCGGTCAGTACTTTGTCTGCCATGTCATGTCCTCTCGAAAGGGGCAAGGCTGGCGATCGTGCCGCGCAGCGGTTCGGAGCGGGTAAAATTGCCGCCGGCAACGGCATCTCCGATGATCACCATCACCGGGCCTTTGAGTTCGTCGCGCGCTTCGAGCGCCGGCAATTCGGCAAGTGTGCCGTGCAACAGCCGGCTGTCGCGCCGGCCGGCATTCTCGACGACCGCGACGGTCGTGTCTTCGGAAAGCCCCGACGCCATCAGGCGGGAGGCGACGGAGGCGGCATTGCTGCGGCCCATATAGACGGCGACCGTGGCACCCGACAGCGCCAGCCGCGCCCAGTCCGGCAGGGTCTCTCCATGCAGGTCGTGGCCGGTGGTGAAGACCAGTGAGGATGCGACACCCCGCAGCGTCAGCGGCAGCTCGAAATCGGCAGCGGCGGCGAGAGCCGAAGTGATGCCCGGCACGACCTCGTAGGCCACGCCCGCGTCGCGCAGCGCCGCCATTTCTTCACCGGCACGGCCGAAGACCAGCGGGTCGCCGGATTTCAGGCGCACCACGCGCTTGCCCTCGCGGCCGAGTTCGACCAGGAGATCGTTGATCTCATCTTGCGACTTCGAATGGCAGCCCTTGCGCTTGCCGACCGGAATGCGGGTGGCGTCGCGGCGCCCCATGTCGATCACGGCCTGCGGCACCAGCGCGTCATGCACGATCACGTCGCATTCCATCAGCAGGCGATGGGCGCGCAGCGTAAGCAGGTCCTCCGCGCCCGGTCCGGCGCCGACCANNTCGACGGCGCCGCGATAGCTGTTCGCCAGGGTGGCAAGCCGGCCAAGCGAACGCGGCAGCAGGCGGTCAATGTCGGCACGAATCATCTGGGCAAGCACCGGGCCTGCCCCTTCCGTACCAATGGCAACGGCGATCGGGGCCCGGTTAACCAGAGCGGGCGTATAGAAATCGCAGAAGTCCGGCTGGTCGACGGCATTGGCCGGGATGCGGCGGGCGCGGGCAGCCCGCACGATGGCACGGTCCAGCTCTGCGTCGCCGGTGGCGGCGAACACCAGAACAGCATCCTCGACCTGGGCGGGGGCAAAGCTGCGGGCCACCGTTTCGATGTCGTGCTCGGCGAGATAGGCCGCATAGTCGGCGTCGGGCGCTTCGGCATCGGCTATGACCCGCGCCTGGGTGTTGCGCAGCAGGCGGGTCTTGGCAAAGGCTTCCGGCCCGTTGCCGAACACCACGGCAACGGCGTTCGCGACCTTGAAAAAGGCCGGAAATACCGAAAGTCGCTGTTCGCTCACGTCCATGCCCGATTCCGCGTTCTGGAAGACTGCCCATTTATCCCTGTATTCGCCAAGGGATTGAAGAAACAGGAATCCGTCGGGCTTCGGTGATGGATATTTCTTTGCTAGGCTTTCGCGGGAATAGAGCAAATCTCACCGGGCCGCATCGACCGGACGCGGCAGCGCAGCAAAACCCACGGGATAACGGCGCCGCGGACGAAAATTGCGTCTTTCACCAGCCATGGCCCGCCGATAGGATCGGGCCTCAGCCAGCCAGGAGACAGCCTTGACCGCCGCCGACATCACTCGCCGCCTGCTCGACGTCATCGAAGACGATATCCTGCCGNNGCGGCGATCCTCAGGAAATCCGACCTGTCGCTGGTGCTGGCCGAGACCAACAATGAGCTGGAAAACCCGCTCTGGCACGGCGAGGTCCACACGCTGAAGCGATTCTACGAGCTGGGTGAGCGGCCGGCGACCCGAGACCTGATCTTCCTGTCGACCCACGAACCCTGCACCATGTGCATGTCGGCAATCACCTGGGCGGGCTTCGACAATTTCTACTATTTCTTCAGCCATGAGGACAGCCGCGACGCCTTCGCCATCCCGCACGACCTGAAGATCCTCAAAGAGGTTTTTGGCCTGGAGCCGGGCGGTTACCGCAAGAGCAATGCCTTCTGGAATTCCTACGCCATCGCCGATCTGGTCGCGGTCAACGACGACTCCGAGACCCTGAAGGCCCAGTCGAAGCGCATCCGAGCCGTCTACGACCGGCTCTCGCAAGAATACCAGTCCGGCAAATCCGACAACGACATTCCGCTCAACTGAGCACCCAGAACAGAGACCCGCATGGAACCCTCCAAGGACATCACCCGCCTGCTCAACATCATGGCGGCGCTGCGCGAACCCGAAACCGGCTGCCCCTGGGACGTGGTGCAGACCTTCGAGACGATCAAGCCCTACACGATCGAGGAGGCCTATGAAGTGGCCGACGCGATCGAGCGCAACGATCCGGATGATCTCTGCGACGAACTCGGAGACCTGCTGCTGCAGGTGGTGTTCCACGCACGGATCGCCGAGGAGGCCGGACTGTTTACCTTCGGCGACGTGGTCGAGGCAATCACGAAAAAGATGATCCGTCGGCATCCGCACGTCTTCGCCGTGTCGGACGCTTCGACCCCGGACGCCGTCAAGCTGCAATGGGACGAGATCAAGCGGCAGGAAAAACAGGAACGCGCCGAGCGCCACGCTGCCCGCGCCAGAGCTTCCGACAAGCCCATGCCCGACGATCCGAAGGCCGGCTTCCTCGGCTCGGTCCAACGCAGCTTCCCGGCGCTGACCGAAGCCCTCAAACTCCAGGAACAGGCCGCCAAAGTCGGTTTCGACTGGTCGGAAGCCGAGCCGATCCTCGACAAGATCGAGGAAGAGATCGGCGAACTGCGCGAGGCACTGAGGGCCGGCGAGCCGGACAAGATCGCCGACGAACTCGGCGACCTGATCTTCGCGCTCGCCAATATCGGCCGCCATGTGAAGGCCGATCCAGAGCAGGCTCTGCGCGGCACGAATACAAAATTCCGCAGGCGCTTCGGCTATATAGAGCGGACTCTTGAAGCAAACGGTGAGAGTCTGCAGGCCGCGACGCTGGGGCGGATGGAGGAGCTTTGGCAAGCGGCAAAGGGCAGCGCAACTACCTGACCGACGGTCGATAAAAACTTCTTGAACCTCTAGCCGCTAGAGGAACTACCGTGATCCGTCTCAAAGGAGGTCCGGTATGCATGCCAACTATCTCGTTTCGACGCCACTGCTGAATTTTGAGACACCGACGATCCAGCGACTCTTGCGTCAGCAGGGCTGGGCGAGACTCGAGCCCTATGACCGCATCGGCGAGATCTATGCGTTCGTGCGGGACGAAATCGCCTTCGGATACAACACGGCGGACAATATCGCCGCATCGGAGGTCCTGAAGGACGGCTACGGCCAGTGCAATACGAAGGGCACGCTGCTGATGGCACTCCTTCGCGCGGTTGGCATTCCATGCCGCCTGCACGGCTTCACAATCCACAAGGAACTTCAACGCGGCATCGTGCCGGAACTCGTCTACCGCCTTACGCCGGACAACATCCTGCACAGCTGGGTCGAGGTTGAGTACGAGGGACGGTGGATCAATCTCGAAGGTTTTATACTGGACCGTCCTTTTCTGCTATCTCTGCAGGTCGAATTCGCAGGAAAGACGGCAAGTCTTTGCGGCTACGGAGCCGGCACAGATTGCCTGCCCTCCCCACCGGTCGACTGGAAGGGCGACGACACCTACATCCAGAAGTCCGGAATCAACCGTGATCTTGGAACATTCGATGCCCCGGACGACTTCTACGCCCTTCACCGGCAGCCGTTGGGACTGTTGCGGGAACTCCTATACAGACATGTCATCAGGCACTGGATGAATCGGCGGGTGCGAGATGTGCGCCTGGGTCGCGTGCCTGCCATACCGGGCGGACCCGCAACGCATTGAGCCTGGTCCTTCCCCGTATCAGAAGCAGAACCCGGTAGTGACCTCACCTCTCCTGCAACCCCTTCCNNCTGCACCCCCTCCCCCGCCAGGATCTTCTCCCGCATCTTTTCGATGCGCCCGACCCGCGTCGCCGACTGTCTCGGCTGTGCGAAATAGAGGGCATAGCCGCGCTTACGGCCGGGGGTGAGGGCTTCGAAGGCCGCCTGTAGCTCAGGGTCGCACTTCAGTCTGGCCAGCAGTTCCTCTGGATATGCGAGGTCGTCCTTCGGCAGGTCGACCTTGGCGCCGGCTCTTTCCAGTTCCATAGCCTCGGTGACATAGGCGCGAACAGTGTGCTCTATCGCCCGGATCTGGCCGAGGCAGGTGAACTTGAAGATGCGGGAGGAACGCGAGTTCTCACCGGGCGCCACGAGCAGGTTCTGCTCGTCCTTCAGGAGAACACCCTTGAAGAAGCCCAGGGTCGCATTGTCCTTGAAACCCCAGAGGATCGCCACATTTCCGCCGTTGACAGTGTAGCACGGCGAGCTCCATTTGAACTCTTCGTGCAAACCGCACCCGAGCAGGATCTGCCGCAGGGCCGCCAGTTCGGCCTGCCATCGGTCCTGGCTCGCAAAGAAGCTGTCGAGCATGTGCTGCTTTTCGGACATAGCGTCTGCCCTCGACTGACCCGCAAAGCTTAACCAAGCACGCGATGCCTGTCGACACCGGGACGCAGGCGGAAATTCCCGAGACCTGCGGGTAACAAACACCCCTTCTCAGAGGCGCTTGGCGCGCGCCTACCGCTCCCAGTCTTCCTTTTCCGCCTTCTGCCCGCTGCCGAGCTTGCGCTCCAGCTCGTCGGCCTGGCGGGCGGTCAGCCGGACGTCGAGGCTGACGGAGCCGTCCTCGTGGTCCTCGCGGCCGTCGACCACGGCGTTCTCGTAGGCCCAGGAGATCAACGCCTGCTTGTCGGCGGGGATAACGATCGTCGCTTCCGTCAGCACGCCGGACAGCCGCTGCGAAATCACGTCGAGCAGGTGGTCGACTCCTTCGCCAGTGACCGCCGAGACGGTCATGACATT
>DBUL01000204.1:21772-21945 GCA_002307905.1 Rhizobiaceae bacterium UBA1291 | reverse complement strand
GCCGCGCAAGTTCAAGATCGCGGTGACCGGCGCGCCGCGCGATCGTGCCGCGATCCAGGTGCACGACATCGGCCTGCATCTGAAGAAGAACGAAGCCGGCGAGCTGGGCTTTGCCGTCTATGTCGGCGGCGGGCAGGGGCGCACGCCGCTGGTGGCCAAGCTGATCCGCGACT
>DBUL01000204.1:0-21759 GCA_002307905.1 Rhizobiaceae bacterium UBA1291 | reverse complement strand
CAAGGCCCGCATCAAGATCCTCGTGCACGAGACGGGCGTCGAGGAAGTGACTCGCCAGGTCGAGGCCGAATTCGAGCAGATCCGTGAGAGCGAGCTGAAGCTGCCGGAAGGCGACATCCGCGCGATCGAGAGCTATTTCGCACCGCCGGCTCTGCCCGACCGCGCCGATGGCTGGGAAGCGCTTGCCCGCGCCAAGAAGGCCGACGGCGCTTTNNTCCAGCCGCATCGCCATCCGGATTACGGCATGGTGACGATTTCGCTCAAACCCATCGGCGGCACGCCGGGCGATGCCAGCGACGGGCAGATGGACGTGGTTGCCGACGTCGCCGAGCGGCTGGCCTTCGACGAGATCCGCGTCAGCCATGAGCAGAACTTGATCCTGCCGCATGTCGCGCTTGGCGATCTCTATGCCGTCTATCAGGCGCTGGAGGCATCCGGCCTTGCCACGGCCAATGCCGGCCTGATCACCGACATCATCGCCTGCCCGGGGCTGGATTATTGCGCGCTGGCCAATGCCCGCTCGATCCCGGTCGCACAGGAAATCTCGACGCGCTTCGGTTCGCCCGAACGCCAGGCCGAGATCGGCGAGCTAAAGATCAAGATCTCCGGCTGCATCAATGCCTGCGGCCACCACCATGTCGGCCATATCGGCCTTCTGGGTGTCGAGAAGAAGGGTGCCGAACTCTACCAGATCACACTCGGCGGCTCGGGCGACGAAAACACCTCGATCGGCGAGATCATCGGCCGCGGCTTCGAGCCGGAGCGCGTGACCGACGCGATCGAGACCATCGTCGACACATATCTCGGCCTGCGCCTCGAACCGAAGGAAACCTTCATCGACGCCTATCGTCGGGTCGGCCCGAAGCCCTTCAAGGAAGCCCTGTATGGCAAGACGGCGGAAGCGGCCTGAGAAATGGATGACATGATCAAGATCTGGAATGAGACCGGATTCGTCGAGAACGACCCCTGGGTGCTCGAGACGGACGAGGTGCAGGCAAGCGAGGGCGAACGCGCCGTCGTCGGCATCGAGGCTTTTCTCGAGCTTGCCGAGCATAGCAACGAAAGCGGCTTTGGCGTTCTGCTGAGGCCCGCCGACGATGTGACGCGGCTTGAGCCCTATCTCGATCGCATCGCTCTGGTGGCAATCGCCTTTCCGGCCTTTAGTGACGGCCGAGGCTTCAGCCAAGCGACGCTTTTGCGCGAGCGCCTCGGCTACAAGGGCGAGGTCAGGGCTGTGGGCGACGTGCTGATCGATCCGATCCCGCTGATGCTGCGGACCGGCTTCACCAGCTTTGCCGTGTCAAACCCGACAGCGCTTGCCCGTCTGGCCGAGAACCGCCTGCCGGGGATCGCGGAACGCTACCAGCCGACCGCAGTGCTCGCCAACGAAGCCGGTGGCTTCAGCTGGCGCCGGATCGGCGGTCGCGGCGCGTAGAACATTACGAAATCGAGATGTAATTTGACTGACTTGATAGAGGTCAAGGAAAGCGGTCCTCGATTGAGGCATCCGACTGAGGCGGCGAAACGCAGGGCGCGGCGAATTGCCGGCTTTGTCGTCCGCGCAAGTTGCGGTATAGGGCTGCCAGTGAACGTCAGTCAGGCGACCATAGGAACCAAAGACGCATGAATGCTCCCGTCAAAACCGAAAACGCGGAACTGATCGTCCCTGAGGGCGTTTATGCCGAGACCGTGCTCAGCGTGACGCATTACACGGATCGGCTGTTTCGTTTCCGCATGACCCGGCCTGCGGGTTTCCGGTTCCGTTCCGGAGAGTTCGCCATGATCGGTCTGATGGTCGAGGGCAAGCCGATCTACCGCGCCTATTCGATTGCAAGCCCGTCCTGGGACGAAGAGCTCGAGTTCTTCTCGATCAAGGTTCCGGGCGGTCCGCTGACCCAGCACCTGCAGGAGATCCAGCCGGGCGACAAGGTGCTGATGCGCAAGAAGCCCACGGGCACGCTGGTGCTCGATGCGCTGACGCCTGGCAAGCGCCTCTACATGTTCTCGACCGGCACCGGCATCGCGCCGTTCGCCAGCCTCATCCGCGACCCCGAGACCTATGAAAAATTCGAGGAAGTCATCCTCACCCACACCTGCCGCGAAGTGGCCGAGCTGAAGTACGGCTTCGATCTCATCAACGAGATCAAGGCGGACGAAATGCTGAGCGAGATTGTCGGCGACAAGCTCAGGCACTATGCGACGGTCACCCGCGAAGACTATCCCTTTCAGGGCCGCATTACCGAACTGATCGAAAACGGCAAGCTGTTTGAAGATCTGGGCGTACCTCGGCTCGACCCGGCGGTCGACCGGGGGATGATCTGCGGTTCCGCCGCCATGCTGAAAGATACCAAGATTGTGTTGGAAAAGGCGGGCCTCACGGAAGGGGCCAACAACAAGCCGGCAGAATTCGTTATCGAGCGGGCCTTCGTCGGCTGAGACTTGTGCATTTGCTGCAGTTCAACGCCCGGTCAATGCCGGGCGTTTTTCGTTGCGGCGGCGACGGCAGCCCTCAGGTTTCGCTCAGATAGCCGATCAGGGCCTCCATTGCTGCCTCGGCCTCCTTCCCATTGCCCTGCTGTATTGCACGGATCACCGCAACATGAAGCGAGACTGAGCGGTCCATTTTTTCGACCGTAGCGCCGGCGTACCACATGCGACGAGAATGGGATTGCAGTGGTGCAACGGCCGAAATCAGAAAGCGGTTGGTGCAGGCTTCCTCGATGATCTCGTCGAATTCCTTGTCCGCGCTGAGGAATGCGTCGAAGTCGCCCGCTGTGGCTGCCGCTGTCATGGCCTTGGCGCAGTCGAGCAGGGCGGTACGTTGCTCTTGGATGGCATTCTCAGCCGCAAGCCTTGCCAGCAGCGGTTCGAGCTTCAGGCGAACGGCCATAATGGCCTCGTGATCGGCTGGCTGGATCTCGGCGATCTGCAGCCCGACACGCGGGCGCACGACGNNTTGCCTCGCGAACCGGCGTTCGCCCGTAGCGGGACAGTTCGATCAACTGCCGCTCGTTCACCAGTGCGCCGGGCTTCAGCTTCAGCGTGACGATCTGCTGTTCCAGCACCAGATAGGCGAGGTGACTCTGCGAGCCGACAGTCGCGGTCATTCATACCTCCACTGATATATTACATGATGACATGTCGCATTCAGGATGGCAAGACTTGCTGATATATCAGGATAGGGCGGCGAAGATTGGGGACCAGCCGTTGCGGCGCGCCAAATGATGAACTCGATAACAGTTGGAGCGTTGGAGCGGGTGCGCGTCGGCGGCAGTCGCCGAAGGGATATCGCGCGTCGAGGATGGTGGATGCCGGCGGGCAGCGGCGGTGCCGCCGGCCGGCCAGCTACTCGTGTCGCAGCGCTTCGATCGGGTTGAGCTGGGCGGCACGGCGTGCCGGAAAATAGCCGAAGACCATGCCGATTGCGGCGGAAAAACCGAAGGCCAGCGCGATGATCGAAGGACTGCTGACGAAGGGCACGTTCATGTAGGAGACTGCGCCATAGGCGAGACCGAGACCGAGGAGGATACCGATGATTCCCCCGGCGATCGACAGGGTCACCGCCTCTACGAGAAACTGCATCAGTACCTGTTNNGACCAGCATGATGTTCATGATGCCGATGCCGCCCACCAAGAGGCTGACGGCGGCAACCGCGCCGAGGAGGCCGGTCATGAGTGTTGTCGTTCCGGTCAGAGTCGAGGCCATCTGGGTCATGTCGTTGACGGAAAAGTCGTCTTCGCGCCCGGCGATGATCTTGCGCCGCTCGCGCAACAGTCGCTCCACATTGGCCTGTATCTTCGAGGTCGAAACGCCGTCTTCGGCGGAGAGAACCATGCTCGACACTTCCGTCGAGCCGCCGATCCGCCGCTGGAAGACCTTGAGCGGCATCACCACGATGTCGTCCTGGTCGCTGCCCATGCCGCTCTGGCCTTTCTTGACCAGCGTGCCGATGACCTCGCAGGACACGCTGCCGACGCGGATCTTCTGCTCCAGCGCCGGCGTGGAGCCGAAGAGCTCCTTGCGCACAGTCTCGCCGATGACGCAGACGGCCTGACCGCCGCGCTCTTCCGAAGCGAGGAAGCTGCGGCCCGTCGCGATGATCCAGTCCTGGGCGATGAAATAGTCATCTGTCGTTCCTGTTACGGTCGTCTGATGATTTTCACCGCCGTAAATGACCATCTGGCTCGACTGGTTGACGCCGGCAACCGCGCGCAAACCTGCAATCTGTTCGCTGACCGCACGCACATCCCGCTCGTTGAACTTCTTCGCCTCTGCGCTGGCGCGCCCTGGGCCGAACTTTCCCGGACGGACAAACAGAAGATTGGTGCCGAGCTTGGAGATTTCCGCCGTTACCTGGGCCGTTGTGCCATTGCCGATCGTCACCATGGCGATGACGGCCGCGACCCCTATGACGACACCGAGAACGGTGAGGAAGGAACGCAGCATGTTGCGGCTGATGGCCCGAAGGGCAAGTTTCACGGTCTCAAAGAACATCGGCGGCGACCTTTCGATTCTGGCTGTCCGAATGGAGGCGGCCATCGAGGAAGCGCAAGTGGCGCTTGGCGTAGGCTGCTATGTCGTCCTCGTGCGTGACCATGATGACGGTGATACCGTGCTCCTTGTTCAGGCCCACGATCAGTTCCATGATTTCCTTGCTGGTCTTGGTATCGAGATTGCCGGTCGGTTCGTCGGCGAGCAGCACCTTGGGGCTGGTGACGATTGCCCGCGCGATCGCGACGCGCTGCTGCTGGCCACCCGACAGTTCCTGGGTCGTGTGGTGCTCGCGGCCGGTGAGTCCGACCTGGGCGAGGGCTATACTGGCCAGACGGCGGCGTTCGCCCGCCTCCATCCCGCGGTAGACGAGAGGTAGTTCCACGTTCTCGAGCGCCGAGGTGCGCGCGAGCAGGTTGAACCCCTGGAAGACGAAGCCGAGCATGTGGCGACGCAATAGCGTGTGCTGCCTGCGGTCGAGCCCGGACGTGCGTATACCCTGGAACAGATAGGCTCCGGAGCTTGGAACGTCGAGACAGCCGATAATGTTCATCGCGGTCGACTTGCCGGAGCCTGACGGACCCATGATCGCGACGAATTCGTTCTTCTCGATGACCAGATCAACGCTGTCGAGTGCGTGGATCGTCGCTTCGCCACGGCCGTAGGTCTTCGAGACCTGCTGGAATTCGATGAGGGGAGGGCCTGCCATGTCGCGCCCTTAGCCCTTCTTTGCCGTCGCGTCGATGATCAGCAGATCGCCTTCGGCGATGTCGCCCTTGGTGACGACGGTGTTCTGTCCGTCGCTAGCGCCGATCTCGATATTGACGGCTGTGGGAACGGCGTTCTTCATCAGCCAGACGGTGCGCTCGTTGCCCTCCGGTTCGGGTGCGCTGATCGATCCCATTCGTGGCGGGCGGAACAGGCTGAACATGCCGCCGCCGTTCGAACTGGTCTGCGTCACGCTTTCCGGCGGGGTGTAGCGCAGGGCGGCGTTGGGGAGGAGCAGGGCATCCGCGATCGACTGTACGACGATGTCGGCGGTCGCGGTCATGCCGGGGCGGAGAAGCATCCGGTCGTTCTCGACCTTGAGGATGCCCATGTAGGTCACCACGTCGTTGACGGTCTCGGAGGCGTAGCGCACCGATGTGATCTCCGCCGGGAATCGCATGTCGGAAAAGGCATCGACGGTGAAAGTCGCCGTCTGTCCGACATCTACCTGACCGACATCCGCCTCATCGATGTCGACCTGCAGTTCCATCTGCCTCAGGTCGCCGGCAATCTTGAAGAGGGTTGGCGCCTCAAGCGAGGCAGCAACCGTTGCGCCGGGATCGACGTTGCGCGACAGAACGACACCGTCGATCGGCGATACTATCGTTGCCTTGGAGAGATTGAGTCTGGCCTGTTCGAGTTCCGCTTCGGCGGAGAGCACATTGGCCTCGGCGCTCGCCTTGGTGGCCTCTGCCGCCTCGAAGGCGTATCCGGCCGCGTCCCGTTCCTGCTGGGTTGAGACCCGGCTGACAACGAGCGCCTTCAACCGGTCAAAGGTCGCCTTGGCCGACTTCATTTCCGCATCCGCCTTGGCGACGCTTGCCTTCGCGGCCAGAAGACTTGCCTCGGCACTTTTGACGTTGGCTTCAAGCTTGGCCGTATCAAGTCTGGCAACGACCTCGCCGCGGGCGACGGTGCTGTTGTAGTCGACCAGCACCTCCCGGATCGTTCCTGACTGTTCGCTCGACACGTCCACCTGGACGGTTGGCTCCACCGAGCCCGTTGCCGTGACGATTACGGTCAGGTCGCCCTTTTTCGCGGGAACAGTGGCATAGGTATAGGCGGTTGCCTGAGTGCCGTAGGACCAATAGGCATAGCCGCCGGCAATCAGCACGCCGGCGCCGAGCGCCCGCCATATCCACCGCGAGCGGCTTGCGCGCTTGTGCGAACTGCCAAGCAGTGCGGCCAGTTCGGCGCTTTCCTTGTCGAGTGCGGGGGATGGGGTCGTCACGGGGTCTCTGGTCATGTGTCGTCCATTTTCAGCCTTCGGTTTTCAAGTGTATTGCCGGAAATGCAGTGTTGTTGTTGACCGGTGTCAAGTCTCGACAAATTGCAGTTCCAAAATATCCCCGCCCAACCGACAGTTTTCGCTAACGGCTTGTTTCTCACAGACTTCCCGGGAAGCGAAGTTAATTCTTGTTAATAGAGAAAATCAGGCCGACAGCCACGCTGGCAGTATTCAGGACTTCGGACCCGGCTGGGGCAGCGGATAACGGACCAGCGCGGTCAGGAGCACGCCGAAGGCAAGGCAGTTGGTGACATGCCAGAGGAAGTGGGTGCCCGTCGGGACGACTGAGCATAGCGGAAGATCAAGGCTGCGGAAGATAAACGAGAGGACGAAGAGCGCAGTCGACAGCGTGATCAGGCGTAGGGAGGGATGTCTTTCCTTCCACACCATGCGGCCAGTCGCCAGGACGACGAAGATTGCTGGCAGGTATTGCGTCGAACCGCTGACCGTATCCCCGACCATTTGCGTGTCGCGCATCGAAAGCCCCAGTCCGGCGACGAAGACCAAAACGCCGGCCACAGTTGCCAATGGGAGCGCGAAGGGCGGGCGCAGCGACTTGCGCAACAAGGCTCCACCGAAGAGGGCTACAAAACCCCAGATCGGCAAGACGTCGGCCAATTCGGCCCAACGAGTCGCAAAAGTATGCCAGAGAAAGGAGCCGATCCCGATCGCCACCGCGAGCGCCATCAGCGTGATTAGGCCAGGGGAGATGGAACGGGTCCGCACGACATAAATGAGTGCGAGGAGGCTTAGGACGACGACGAGANNGACTGGAGCCTGCATTCAGAGGCTCGCCCCAAAAGCCCGGTTCCGTCCTTTCGCAATAGGCACCAGCAATCGGCGCATTCCAGTCGATTGTCATCACCGATACCAGCATAGCAATACGAGACGCGGGCTACCCTTTGTTGCCATCGCGACAATTCAGCCGAATTCATCGGCTGAGGACTTTTTCTTTGCGCATTAGAGGTAGCGTACTTATGATGTCAAGTTGGCGCATGAATAGTTCATGGTATGATTCGCATATTGAAAAAGTAAAATCCTGGCCAGACTCGTCTTTCGTTGTACTTACTGGGGCTTGCATGTACTTTAGGTTGAACTGCAGACGTCATCTGCGTCCTGAAAAATTTGAGCGCCGTGTATTCTTTGCTGCGGTCTGGTTCGTAACATTGATGGCTGTGGCAAGCCCGGCGGCGACTGCAGCCAATGTGAAGGGCGCGATCGGCGCAGTCGAGAAAATTCATGCCTTGACCGTCGCATCCGCGAGCGGCCCCGCCTCGAAGCTCGCACCCGTTCTCGAGCGCCACCTCGACCTCGGTGAGATAGCCCGGAAGGTTGCCGGCAAAGCCTGGGACAGCGCGAGCGAATCCGAGCGGCGCGATTTCCGGCTCGTCCTGCGTGATATCATGGCCATCGAACTTGATCGCCGCATCCGTCCCGATGACCGGCTCCGGATCAACGACGCGAAACCGCTCGGTTCTCGGGACGTGGTNNACTCGGCGGCTCGCTGGCGGCGCTGACCCGGAGCCTGCGTGCCGAGCGTGACGGCCAGAACTGAAAGCCCCTCCATGTCGCACCTGGTCGAACTCCGTCATTGCCGCCGTGTCTATGACAATGGCCGCATCATTGCCCTCGATGACGTTTCGTTCTCCGTGTCACGCGGAGATTTCATCGCCGTGACCGGCCCTAGCGGTAGCGGCAAATCGACTCTGCTCGACGTGCTCTGCGGGCTCGAGGAGCCAAGTGACGGCGAAGTCCTGTTCGACGGCGAGGTCGTGCGCGGAAGGTCAGATTGGGCGCGCATCCGCTCAGAGCGGATCGGTTTCATCTTCCAGTCCTTCTACCTGATCCCGTCGTTGACCGTGGCGGAAAACATCGAACTCGCCATGCTGTGGCAGGGAGTTTCTGCCCGCGTCCGGCGCGAGCGGGTGACGGAACTACTCGAGCGGCTGGGTCTCGGCGCACGCGGTCGCCAGCATCCGCTTCAGCTTTCGGGCGGCGAGCGGCAACGGGTCGCGATCGCGCGCGCGCTTGCAAATCGTCCGGAGCTTATCGTCGCCGACGAGCCGACCGGCAGCCTCGACAGCCGGTCGAGCGCCGACATCATCGATCTGCTCGAAGACCTCCAGCGAAACGCGGCGATCACCGTGGTCATCGTCACCCATGACCGGATGATCGCCGATCGTTGCGACCGGCGGGTTGAACTGGTCGACGGCCGTATCGTCTCCGACCTTCGCCGCCAGTCTGCATCCGAGGCAACTACATGAACTTGCTCACCTTGCCCGCCCGCAATCTCTTGTCCCAGAAGCTGCGCTCGACGCTGACCGTGCTCGGTATAGCAGTGGCCGTGGGAAGTTTCGTCGCGTTGACCGGTCTGACGCGCGGCCTTCAGGACAGTTATGCGCAGGGCGTCGGCGATGTCGGCGGAGACTATGTCGTCAGCCAGCGGGGCACCTACAGCCTCGTCAGCAGTTCGATTTCGCAGGAACTCGTCGCCAGGCTCGATGCTGTGCCGGGGGTCGAGGAGGCGGCCGGTATCGTACTGTCGATCGCCGCAGTTGACGACGAGGCGAATATCTTCGTCACGGGCTGGCCGGACGGCAGCTTTCTGTGGCCCTCGCTGGTGCTCGCAGAGGGGGCCCCGCCGGTTAGTGATCGCGAGGTCGTGCTTGGGCGTACCGTTGCGGAAGCGCTCGGCAAGACTGTCGGCGACGAGATTCTGATCCAGTACGAGCCCTTTCGGATTACTGGCATTTCAGTTCCGGATTCGGTTTTCAACCAGAACGTCGCGGTGGCCCGGCTTTCCGGCCTGCAGGAATTGCTCGGCCGCCCGGCCAGCGTTTCGCTGGTGCAGATCCGCCTGACGCGCCCGGTTGACCCCGGGAAGGCTGCGGCGACCAAAGCGGCGCTCGCGCAGGTTTCGCCCACGATCGAGGTCAGCGACAGCGCCGAGTTCGCGGAAAACATGGACTTCGTCAAGACGGTCGACGCCATCACCTCGGCGGTGTCGCTGGTGATGATCCTTGCTTCGTCGATTCTGGTGGCAAACACGCTGCTGATGTCGGTTTCGGAACGGGTGCAGGAATTCGGCATTCTCGCCGCGATCGGCTGGACGCCCGCCCGCATTCGCCTGCTCGTGGTGGTCGAGGGATTGATGATGTGCCTGATCGGCAGCGTGATCGGCGTCGGCCTCGGGGTTGCAGCGATGCACCTCGTGTCCTGGCTGCGGATTTCGGCAGGCCTGCTCGAGCCCTATCTCAGCCTCGGCATCGTCAGCGAGGCCATGTTCTGGGTGATGGCGGTCGGTCCGCTGGCAGCACTTTATCCCGCATGGCGGGTAACGCGGGCGGCGCCGTCCGCTGCGCTGCGGGGCAGCCGCTGACGCTCCACGTTTTATTTGTGGTCGGCTTCGAACCCTTCCCTTAAGCTGTGCGTTCATGCAGCGCTGCAGTGAAGAGCCGGAGGTCGAGCTTGCGCGTCGCGAAATTTGTCCTGATCGGCTTGGTCATGTTTGCCCTGGCGTCCTGGGTCACCGTCTATGTCTACGGACGGTTTGCCGTGCAGGCGAGGGGGGCGCCCTCTCAGGCGCTGCCCGTTGCGGAGAATGTGACTGATCTCGACCGCGCCGTCGCAGCGCAGACGGCTGAACATCCCGACATGTCTGGCCTCAGGCTCGTCTCCGACAATATCGAGGCCTTCGCCGTCAGGGCCCATGTCGCGCGCGCCACCGGCCGCAGCCTCGATCTTCAATACTACTATTGGCGCGACGACCTGACCGGGGCGTTGCTCGGCCGGGAGATCCTGGCTGCGGCCGATCGCGGTGTCCGGGTGCGCCTGCTGCTGGACGACATCAACTCGCGGGACGGGGACGACGTCTATTCGGCCTATGACAGCCACCCAAACATCGAGATCAGGTTGTTCAACCCGGCCATGAGCCGTGACAGTGCATTGAGGCGGGGCCTGGAAATGATTCTCCGGGCTGTGACGGTTACGCGCCGCATGCACAACAAGGCCTTCATCGGCGATGGCCGGGTGGCGATCGTCGGCGGGCGCAATGTCGGCGACGCCTATTTCGGCGCCTCCGACACCGCCAATTTCCGCGATCTCGACGTTGCCATGGTGGGGCCAGCGGTTGACGAGACGGCGGCGATCTTCGATCGCTTCTGGAACAGCCCGGTGGTGCTGCCGATCCGCAGCCTGTCGGACCCGGAACACCGCAGCCTTGCCAAGCTGCGGACGAGGCTAGAGGACATGGTCGCGAGCGAGCCGGCGCAGCTTTACCTCTCGCGCCTTGACAGTCTCGCGGGCGCAGCCGCGGCACGGGCCGCTGAGCCACCGTTCCACTGGACACCGGATGTGGACGTGGTTTCAGACCCGCCTGAAAAGGTTTTCGATGTCGGGCAGCAGAGCTGGCTCAATCAGACGATCGATCCGGCCATCAACTCGGCGACCGGGAATGTGGAGATCACCTCGCCCTATTTCATCCCCGGGGACGAAGGGGTCTCCATGCTCCGCCGTCTGGTCGCGCGCGGGGTGCAAGTGTCTGTGCTCACCAATTCGCTCGCCGCGACAGACGTCGCCGCCGTACACGGCGCCTATGCACCCTACAGGAAGAGCCTGCTGGATAGTGGCGTCGGTCTGTTCGAGCTCAGGGCGGAGGGCGCGCCGGGCCGCATTTCGTTGTTCGGGTCGAGCAATGCAAGCCTCCATACCAAGGCCTTTACCGTCGATGACCGGACCGGCTTCATTGGTTCGTTCAACTTCGATCCGCGGTCGATTTCGCTCAACACGGAAATGGGGGTGCTGTTCAGCGACCCGCAATTGACCGCCGAGGTGCGCCGCGAATTCGCCACCCATATCGGGCCGAGTCACAGCTATCGCCTTGTCCTGGAAGACGGCACGCTCACCTGGAAAGGTGAAGCGGGTGTTGCGCCGGAATACAACGAGCCGGGGGCAAGCTATTGGCGCAGGTTCGTCGCGACATTGATCGGATTCTTGCCGGTCGAATCGCAGTTGTGAGGGAGAATGGTGGTGAGAGCGCAGGGGTTCGAACCCTGGACCTACTGATTAAAAGTCAGTTGCTCTACCGGCTGAGCTACGCTCTCCCAATGGGGGACAAGACGTCCCCGTGGAAGTGAGGGTTACATAGGCAGGTGCCCTTTGCGGGTCAACCGAAATTTTTCGCGACCACGCGCAAGGGTCGGCTCAATTGTCGCAGCGAACGGAAAGGTGATTGGCAACCGAGGGGGGAGAGCGCTAGGAAGGCGCCACAAGGCCGCAAATGGAGTTCCCTTCGTGTCGATTGCCGAGATTTCGCTGCTCAGCGCGCTTTTCGCCGGGGCGCTTTCCTTTCTCTCGCCTTGCGTCCTGCCGCTCGTTCCGCCCTATCTCTGCTACATGGCGGGGATTTCGGTTGAGCAGTTCCGTGGCGGCGGGGTCGCTGCGCAGGACCGTCAGGCGCGCCGCGCGGTCATGTTGTCTGCGCTTGCCTTCACACTCGGCTTTGCCACCGTGTTCGTGGCGCTGGGTGCCGGCGCCTCGACCATCGGCACGGTTCTGCGCCAGCACCTCGATCTTCTCGCCAAGATCGGCGGTGTGATCATCATCATCATGGGGCTGAATTTTCTCGGGGTGTTCCGAATCGGCCTCCTGTCGCGCGAGATGCGCATTTCCGGCGGCGGCAAACCGGCGACGTTGTCGGGCGCCTATGTCATGGGCCTTGCCTTCGCCTTCGGCTGGACGCCCTGCATCGGCCCGGTGCTCGGCGCGATCCTCGGCGTTGCCGCTGCGCGTGAAACGGTCGGTGAGGGGGCCATGCTGCTGGCCGTCTATTCGCTCGGGCTCGCAGTTCCCTTCTGGATTGCCGCCGCATTCTCCGGTGCCTTCATGCGGTTCCTCACGCGCTTCCGCAAGCATCTCGGCGTCGTGGAAAAGGTCATGGGCGGGCTGCTGGTGCTCACCGGCCTTGCCTTCATCTTCGGTTTCGTCGCCGATATGGCGATTTGGTTCCAGCAGACCTTTCCAATCCTGTCGCAAATCGGCTAAGGCCGAAGGCAATGGGTCGTATGCGAACGGCCCTTTGGCGCGAGGAGTGGCGGCTTGGGAGACATTATCGCACTGGTGCTGCCGTTCTTCGGGCTGATCCTGATCGGCTATGTTTCCGGCCGAATTACCCGGCAGCCGGCGGAAGCGCTCGGATGGCTCAACTTCTTCGTCATCTACATCGCGCTCCCTTCGCTGTTCTTCAAGCTGGTGTCGCGCACGCCGATCGAGGAACTGACCCGGATCGACTTCATCGCCGCGTCGCTCGCCGCCACCTATACGATCTTTGTTCTTGTCTTCCTGATCGGCCGTTTCGTCCGTGGCAATTCGATTCCAGACTGCACGATCCAGGCGCTGGCCGGCGCCTATGGCAATATCGGATATATGGGGCCTGGCCTTGCGCTTCTCGCTTTCGGGGAAGCCGCGGCGGTCCCGGTGGCGCTGGTCTTCTGCTTCGAGAATGCCGCCCATTTCATCGCCGCGCCGGCGTTGATGGCGTTGGCCGGCGGTGACGACAGGCCGCGTTCCCGCGTGGCGCTCGATGTCGTGAAGAAGATCGCCTATCATCCGTTCATAATCGCGACCGCGATCGGCTTTTTGGCCGCTGGCCTGCAATTCGAACCGCCGCTCGCCCTGCAACGGCTGATCGACTATCTCGCCCAGGCGGCGGCTCCTTGCGCGCTGTTTGCCATGGGCGTGACGCTCGCGCTTCGACCGCTGAAGCGCATTCCCGCCGAGATCGGCTATATCGTGCCAATCAAGCTGCTGCTTCATCCGCTGCTGGTCTATGTCGTGCTCGGGCTGGTCGGCAATTTCGATCCGCTGTGGATCTTCACCGCCGTGCTGCTCGCCTCGCTGCCGACGGCGACCAATGTGTTCGTCATCGGCCAGCAATACGGCGTCTGGCAGGAGCGCGCCTCGGCCACCATCCTGATCACCACGGTGCTGTCGGTGCTGTCTGTCTCAGGCCTGCTCTACGCCATCACCAACGGCATCCTACCGCCGGATCTTTTCCCGTAGGAAATCCGGGAACGAAGTCAGCGCCCGCCCGGGCGCAACACCTTCCTGCATCACCAGATGGCGAAGCGGCGCGACACTGGAGAGCACCTGCAGGCCCGCCGCCCGCAGTATCTGCACCGGCAGGAGGCCCGACAGCAGCGAGCGATTGAGCAGGTCGACGCTCGCCGTGCGGCTGATCACGTCGACGCGGCGCTTGCGGTCGAAGCGATCTCCTGCCTCAGCGGGGATCGGCTGGCCGCTCCGGTCGCACAGGATTTCCTCGAGCGCTGCGATGTCGCGCAGGCTCAGGTTCAGACCCTGTGCGCCGATCGGCGGGAAGGCATGGCCGGCCTCGCCGATGAAGGCCGCGCGACCCTTGCCGTAGCGATTGGCAGTCATCCCGGACAGCGGCCAGGCTTGCACCCCGTCTTCGACCGAAACCTTGCCCAGCATGGATTGCATCCGGCACTCGACCGCCAGCGACAACTCTTCTTTCGTCAGCGAAAGCAGTCGGTCGGCCTTTTTCGGATCGACGACCCAGACGAGACTGGAGCGCTGACCGGGAAGCGGAACCTGGGTGAAAGGTCCGCTTTCGCCATGGAATTCGGTCGAGGTGTTCCGGTGCGGAACGCTATGGGCGAAGTTCAAGACGACCGCCGTCTGGGGATAGGACCAGGTCTTGACGCCGATACCGGCGCTTTCCCGAACCAGCGACCTGCGCCCATCCGCGCCGACGACGAAAGCGGCTTCCAGGCTCTCGCCCCCCTCAAGCGTAACCACCACCTTATCCGGGCCAACGGCGATGTCTTTGGCGGCGACGGCGAAGAGCGTGATGTTGGGCTCGGCGGCGGCGACGGCGTCGGCTAGAACCTTTAGCAGGGCGCTGTTGGGCATGTTGTAGCCGAAGGCGTCCAGTCCAATCTCCGCGCTGCGAAAGGCGACGACCGGCGCGCGCAGCAGCCGGTTCGTGCCGTCGATGATCTGCATCGTGGAGAGGGCCGCTGCTGNNATGCTGCGGGGCGCACGTCCTCCCACAGGCCGAGCCGTTCCATCATCCTGATCGACTGGTCCATCAGGGCGGTGGTGCGACTGTCCTCTTCGCCGGGCCTGGGCGCGACAAGGCCGACGCGTCGACCGCCGCGGGCAAGCGCGATGGCGGCTATGGAGCCCGCAAGCCCGCCGCCGACCACGGCGATATCAAAATCTCTCATGTCACGCACCTCTGCTATTTCGACCCTATTTAGAGCGCGCAGCGGCGGAAATCCATAAGCCGAATTGGCGCAGCTCGTTTGACGGCGCGCGACAGAGAGGCGTAATTCTGTTCATCCTTTGCCTACGCGGTTGCAAAACATGCGGTTTCGGTCGATACGAAAACGGAGGGTGAAGAACGGGGCAAAAACCGCAGATGAAGATCTTCAATTATCGGCGCGTGCCTTACGCGGAAATCCGTGCCTTCTCCGTCCATATCCTGACAGCCTCCGGTTCCTTCCTCGCTTTTCTCGGCGTGGTCGCGGCTGCAGAGCATCGTTTCGTCGATATGTTCTGGTGGCTGGGCCTTGCGCTTTTGGTCGATGGCATCGACGGTCCGATCGCCCGCAAGGTTCGGGTCAAGGAGGTCCTGCCCAACTGGTCGGGCGACACGCTCGACAACATCATCGACTATGTCACCTATGTGCTGCTGCCGGCCTTCGCGCTTTATCAGAGCGGCATGATCGGCGAGCCATGGTCCTTCGTGGCTGCGGGGCTGATCGTGGTGTCGAGCGCGATCTACTATGCCGACATGGGCATGAAGACCGACGAATACTTCTTCTCCGGCTTTCCGGTCGTATGGAACATGGTGGTTTTCACCCTGTTCGTGATCGATGCCAATGCGACGACGGCGCTGGTCGTGGTAATCGCCTCGGTCATCCTCACCTTTCTTCCGATCCATTTCCTCCATCCGGTCCGAGTCCAACGCCTTCGGCCGGTCAATCTTGCCGTGTTTTTTCTTTGGTGCGCCCTTGGCGGCTATGCGCTGCTCATGCATTTCCAGATCCCCGACTGGCTAAGCTTGGTCTTTGTCGCAACCGGTATCTATCTCTACGTCATCGGCGGGGGGCTGCAGATCTTCCCCTCGCTCGGCAAGAGCTAGGCCTGAATGCCTCAACGGTGTGCAAGTGCAAAAAAGTTGCAGGGGGTCGGTTGCCGGATGGCGCAAAGCGCGTATCAATACCCTCTTGTCGCTTGAACGGTACGCTTGGGGGCTGCGGTGCGAGCGCGAGAGGAAATAGTGCCGAAGGGTGACATGACGAAGGCTGAACCACTTCTTGCCGTCGAGGGACTGACCAAACTATTCGGCAGCTTTGCCGCCTGCGACGGCATCGACCTTGAGATTGGCCACGGCGAGATCCATGCGCTGCTCGGCGAAAACGGTGCCGGCAAGTCGACGCTGGTCAAGATGCTGTTTGGCATCCTTGCGCCAAGTTCGGGGCGTGTGCTCTGGGAGGGGCAACCCCGGGACATCGTTTCGCCAGCGGCCGCCCGCAAGCTCGGCATCGGCATGGTTTTCCAGCATTTTTCCCTATTCGAGGCACTGACGGTCGCCGAGAACATTGCCCTTGCGCTGGATGAGACGATCTCGATCGACAAGCTTTCCCAGAAAGCCGCCGAGCTCTCCAGGGCCTATGGGCTGCCGCTCGACCCTGCAGCCCATGTCGCGGACCTATCGGTTGGCGAGCGCCAGCGGATCGAAATTGTCCGGGCGCTGCTGCAGAACCCCAAGCTCATCATTCTCGATGAGCCGACCTCCGTGCTGACGCCGCAGGAGGCCGACCGGTTGTTCGAGACGCTATTCAAGCTCAAGGCCGAGGGCCGTTCGGTCCTCTATATCAGTCACCGGCTCGAGGAGGTGCAGCGCATCTGCGATAGGGCCACCGTGCTTCGCCATGGCAAGGTGACGGGGACCTGTGATCCTCGCAAAGAGACAGCCCCTTCGCTCGCCCGCATGATGGTCGGCGGCGAGGTGGCAGGCGTGATGCGGGACGAGGAGGCGACGACAGGGGACGTCCAGTTGGAAGTGCGCCATCTGAACCTGCGTCCACGCACGCCCTTTGGCATGCCGCTCAGGGATCTGTCGCTGAGTGTCAGGGCGGGGGAGGTGTTGGCGATCGCTGGAGTGGCGGGTAACGGCCAAGGCGAACTCTTTGATGCGCTGTCGGGCGAATATACCAGTCCAGACAATGACGCTGTGCGCATTCGCGGACGCTCGGTCGGGCGTCTCGGCATTACCGGTCGGCGCCTGCTGGGCGCTGGCTTCGTTCCCGAGGAGCGCAACGGCCACGGCGCGGTCTCGACTCTGCCGCTGTCTGACAATCTTCTACTCGCGCGCAACCAGTCCGATGCCAAGGCTTTTCTGTCCGGCGGGGGGCTGCAACTGATCCGCCACGACACGGTGAGAACCGCGTCGCTACGCATCTGTGAGGCAATGGACGTCCGCATGAGCGGCAGCGATCCGTTGGCTGGTTCTCTCTCGGGCGGCAACCTGCAAAAGTTTATCGTTGGCCGCGAACTCGACCGCCAGCCGGCGGTGCTCGTCGTCAACCAGCCGACCTGGGGCGTCGACGCGGGAGCCGCGAGCCGTATCCGTCAGGCGCTCGTCAATCTGGCGCGTGCCGGTTCAGCCGTCGTGGTGATCAGCCAGGATCTCGACGAAATCTTCGAGGTGGCAACGGCGATCGCGGCGATATCGGAAGGGCGGTTGTCTGAGATCTATCCGGCAGCAACGATGACGCGCGAGAAGATCGGCCTCCTGATGGGCGGCATGCATGGTTTGGAGACGGCGAATGCGCATTGAACTCGAACGCCGCCCTGGTATGTCGGGCTTCTTCGCGATCGTATCGCCGCTCATCGCGCTGCTGCTGACCGTCGTTTTTGGCGGCATCATGTTCGCCATGCTCGGCAAGGATCCGGTCGATGCGCTCTACAGCTTTTTTATCGAGCCGCTGCTCGAGGTCTGGTCGTTGCATGAACTGGCGATCAAGGCGGCGCCTCTGATCCTGATCGGCGTTGGCCTCTCCGTGGCCTACCGCTCGAACAACTGGAACATCGGGGCGGAGGGGCAGTTCACCATTGGCGCCATTTCCGGCTCGTTCCTGCCGGTGGTGTTTTACGAATGGCATTCGCCGCTCCTTCTGCCGCTGATGATGATCATGGGCATGGTCGGCGGTGCGCTTTATGCCGCGATCCCGGCATTGTTGAAGACCCGCTTCAACACCAATGAAATCCTGACCAGCCTGATGCTGGTCTATATCGCCCAGCTCTTCCTCGACTGGCTGGTGCGTGGCCTGTGGCGCGATCCGGCCGGCTACAATTTCCCGCAGAGCCGGGCCTTCGTCACGGAAGCCGTGCTGCCGGAAATGCTGGCCTCCGGCCGCGCGCATTACGGTTTCGCCTTCGCCATCATCGCAGCAATCGGTGTGTGGTTCATGATGCGCTACATGCTGAAGGGTTTCCAGGTCGTTGTGCTCGGCCAATCGGAACGGGCAGGGCGGTTCGCCGGCTTTTCGTCGCGGGGCATGGTGTGGTTCTCCATGCTGTTTTCCGGCGCTCTCGCCGGGCTTGCCGGTATTTCCGAAGTGTCCGGCTCGATCGGCCACCTGCAGCCGTCAATCTCGCCGGGCTACGGGTTCACGGCGATCATCGTTGCCTTCCTCGGCCGCCTCAATCCGCTCGGTATTATCGCCTCCGGCCTGATTCTAGCATTGACCTATCTCGGGGGTGAAGGCGCCCAGCTGTCGATCGGCGTCTCCGACAAGGTGACGCGCGTTTTCCAGGGCCTGCTGCTGTTCTTCGTCCTGTCCTGCGACACGCTGATCCATTACCGCGTCAAACTCCTGTTCGGCAAAGGCCGGGCAGTGCTCGGGGGAGCCGCCCGATGATCATCGAAGCCATCCTGCTAACCGTGATCACGGCGTCCACGCCGCTCGTCATCGCGGCCATGGGCGAGCTTGTCAGTGAGCGGTCCGGCGTGCTCAACCTCGGGGTCGAGGGGATGATGATCATCGGTGCGGTATGCGCCTTCGCGGTTGCTCAGATGAGTGGATCGCCACTGGTCGGCGTGGGCGCGGGCATAGTCGGCGGCGCCGCGTTCTCGCTGCTTTTTGCCTTCCTGACCCTGTCGCTGGTGGCAAACCAGGTGGCCACAGGCCTCGCGCTCACCATTCTCGGCCTTGGCGTCTCCGGCATGCTGGGTGAGAGCTTTGTTGGCGTTCCAGGCGTCAAGCTTCAGCCGATCACCATTCCGCTTCTCGCCGATATTCCCTTTCTCGGGCCTCTGCTGTTCAAGCAGGATCTCATCTTCTACCTCTCCATCCTGCTGGTCGTCGGCGTGAACTGGTTCCTGTTCCGCACACGTTCGGGCCTGAAACTCAGGGCGATCGGCGACAATCATGGATCGGCGCATACGCTCGGCATTCATGTCATTCGAACCCGCTATCTCGCCGTTCTTTTCGGCGGCGCCTGCGCCGGGCTTGCCGGCGCCCAGTTGTCGCTCGTCTACACGCCGCAATGGGTGGAGAACATGTCGGCGGGGCGCGGCTGGATCGCGCTGGCGCTGGTGGTTTTCGCCTCCTGGCGCCCCTGGCGGCTGCTTGCCGGTGGCTATCTATTCGGCGCCGTCACGATCGGCCAGTTGCATGCCCAGGCGTTCGGCCTTGGTTTGCCCTCGCAATTTCTTTCAGCGCTACCCTATGCCGCGACCATTGTGGTCCTCGTCATAATCTCCCAAAATCGGCGCACAACGCTGATCAATACTCCGGCCTCGCTCGGCAAACCGTTCGTGCCGGACCGCTAAGTCAGAAATCTTTATCAACAACCAGAAGGGGTTACCCATGAAAAAGTCACTCATCACACTGGCTGCAAGCGCCGCAGTTCTCGTCGGATTTGCGGCTTCAGCTCAGGCCGAGGACAAGGCGAAGATCTGCTTCGTCTATGTCGGCACCACTACCGACGGCGGCTGGACCCAGGCTCACGATATCGGCCGCCAGCAACTGCAGGCCCATTTCGGTGACAAGATCGAGACGCCTTATCTCGAAAGCGTTCCCGAAGGTCCTGACGCCGAGCGCGCCATCGAGCGGCTTGCCCGCTCCGACTGCAAGCTGATCTACACCACCTCATTCGGCTNNAGGTCGCCGCCAAGTTCCCCGACGTGAAGTTCGAGCATGCCACCGGATTCAAGTCCGCCGACAATGTTGCGACCTACAATGCCCGTTTCTACGAGGGTCGGTATATTCAGGGCGTGATCGCCGCGAAGCTGTCTGAAAAGGGCGTCGCCGGCTACATCGCCTCCTTCCCGATTCCGGAAGTGGTCATGGGTATCAATTCGTTCATGCACGGCGCGCAGTCGGTCAATCCCGACTTCAAGGTCAAGGTTGTCTGGGCCAACACCTGGTTCGACCCCGGCAAGGAAGCCGATGCGGCCAAGGCACTGATCGACCAGGGCGTCGACATCCTGACGCAGCACACCGATACGACGGCTCCCATGCAGGTTGCCGCCGAGCGTGGTATCAAGGCTTTCGGCCAGGCATCTGACATGATCAAGGCTGGTCCGGAAACACAGCTGACGGCGATTGTCGACACATGGGGCGCCTATTACATCAAGCGCACCCAGGCGATCCTCGACGGCAGCTGGAAGTCGGAACAGATCTGGGACGGCCTGAAAGACGGCATCCTGACCATGGCGCCATACACCAACATGCCGGATGACGTTAAGGCCTTGGCGCAGGACATCGAATCCAAGATCAAGTCCGGCGAACTGCATCCCTTCACCGGCCCGATCAAGAAGCAGGACGGCACCGACTGGCTGACGGACGGCGAGAAAGCCGACGATGGCACACTGCTCGGCATGAACTTCTACATCGCAGGCGTTGACGACAAGCTGCCGCAATAATTCGGTCTGCAATGATTTTTGAGAAGGGCGTCGCGGTTCGGCGCCCTTTTTGCTGTTTGTTCCCCGTGTGCCTTGCTGCTATGAGACGGACAAACAACAACATTCTCGAATCTCGTGCCACTCGCTGGGAGTAACCATGAGCCGCAGCTGTCTCGCCGTCATCCTCGCCGCAGGCGAGAGCACCCGAATGAAATCCTCCATGTCCAAGGTGCTGCATCCTGTGGCCGGCCTGCCGATGATTGCCCATGTGATGAACGCCATCGCTTCGTCGGGCATCACCGACGTTGCGCTGGTTGTCGGACGGGACACAGAAAAGGTCGTCAAGGCCGGGAGCATCGCCGGCGTCAACGTCAGCCCCTTTCTTCAGACCGAACGCCTTGGTACCGGCCATGCGGTTCTCGCTGCACGCGAGGCGATCGCCCTTGGCTATGATGACGTTCTCGTCGCCTATGGCTATGTGCCGCTGATCACCTCGGAACCGCTGATGGCTGCGCGCGAAGCTCTGGCGAATGGCCATGACGTAGCTGTGATCGGTTTTCACACGGCCAATCCGACAGGCTACGGCCGCCTCCTCGTCCAGGATGGAGAACTGGTGGCGATCCGCGAAGAACGTGACGCAAACGAAGCAGAGCGGGCAGTGACTTGGTGCAATAGCGGCCTGATGGCAATCAACGGACGCAGGGCCCTGGATTTGCTCACCCGCATCGGCAATGCCAATGCCAAGGGCGAGTATTATCTCACAGACATCGTGGAAATCGCCCGCGCGCTCGGCGGGCGCACTGTTGCCGTCGACGCTCCAGAGGAACAACTGACCGGCTGCAACAATCGCGCCGAACTTGCCGTGCTCGAACGGCTCTGGCAGGAGCGGCGCCGGCAGGAACTCATGGTTTCGGGTGTCTCGATGATCGCGCCGGAGACGGTCTTCCTCAGCCACGACACCCAGATTGCCCAGGATGCGCTGATCGAGCCCAACGTGGTCTTCGGCCCAGGCGTCACCGTTGAAGGTGGCGCCGTTATTCACGCCTTTTCACATCTCGAAGGTGCCCATGTTGCGAGCGGCGCAACCGTCGGACCCTTCGCCCGGTTGCGCCCCGGCGCAAATCTTGCAACCGGATCCAAGGTCGGCAATTTCTGCGAGGTCAAGAAGGCCGAGATTGGCGAAGGGGCGAAGGTCAACCACCTGACCTATATCGGCGACGCCTTCATCGGCGCCCATGCCAATATCGGCGCCGGCACCATCACCTGCAA
>DBUL01000102.1:5251-5540 GCA_002307905.1 Rhizobiaceae bacterium UBA1291 | reverse complement strand
GCTCAATCCGCATGCCGCCAAGGATGCGCAGGGGCGCCTGCGGGTCGCCGCCGCAATCTCGACCGGCGACGACGGCCGCGAACGGGCCGAACGCTTGATCGAGGCCGGCGTCGACGTCATCGTCGTGGACACCGCCCACGGCCATAGCCAGAAGGTTCTCGATGCTGTGGCCGAGGTGAAGAAGATGTCGAATCTGGTTCGCATCATCGCCGGCAATGTCGCAACCGGTGAAGGCACCCGCGCCCTGATCGACGCCGGTGCGGACTGCGTCAAGGTCGGCATCGGCCCG
>DBUL01000102.1:0-5145 GCA_002307905.1 Rhizobiaceae bacterium UBA1291 | reverse complement strand
GCGGCCTGAAATTCTCCGGCGACGTGGCGAAGGCAATTGCCGCCGGCGCATCGGCCGTCATGGTCGGGTCGCTGCTCGCCGGTACCGATGAAAGCCCGGGCGAGGTCTATCTCTACCAGGGCCGTTCCTTCAAGGCCTATCGCGGCATGGGCTCGGTGGGCGCCATGGCCCGCGGTTCGGCCGACCGATACTTCCAGGCGGAAGTGCGCGACACCCTGAAGCTCGTTCCGGAAGGCATCGAAGGCCAGGTTCCCTACAAGGGCCCGGTCTCTGCCGTGCTGCATCAGCTCGCCGGCGGCCTCAAGGCAGCCNNTGGGTTATGTCGGCGGCAAGGACATCAAGGATTTCCAAGAAAAGGCGACCTTCGTGCGCATCTCCGGGGCGGGCCTGCGCGAAAGCCATCCGCATGGCGTGACCATCACCCGCGAAAGCCCGAACTATCCGGGCGGTGCGTGAGGATCAACCGATGCAGGGGAGCGGCATATGGGTACGAACAAGGTGATCCTGCTGTTGCTCGCCCTCTCGGGCGCCCTTCTGGCCTGGATGTTCTTCGGGCTTGATCCGGAATTCCAGCGCTTGAGCGGGGCAGGGGGCTTCCTCGACGCCCGGCTGTCCGGCTACGACAGCGATGCAGTCCTTGGTCTGCAATATGCGCTTGCCGATCCGTCGAGGGGCGATGCGCGCGACTTGCTGCAATTGATGTATCTTGGCCCGGACCTTGTCCTGCCGCTCACCCTCACGCTTTCTCCCTGCCTGCTCATGCGCGGTTTTGCCCCCGGCGCCGTGCTCTATGGCCGCCGGCTCGAGGCGCGCCATGCCCGGCTGCTCTGCCTGTTGCCGCTCGCCTATGGGATCGCCGACTACGTCGAGAACGCGAGCTTTCTTCTCTACTTCCCGCCGGCCACGCCCGGCCCTGGCCTCTCGGCACTCCTTCCCGATCTTCTTCCCTGGGTTTCGCGCGTGAAGCTGATGTTCCTCGCCGTTTCCGTCATCCTCGTCATACGGCTGGTGCTCTTCAAGACGCCGGCCACGCGCGGCGGGTAACGGACTTGTGTGGTGGCGCGGACAGCAAGCTGGCCTATCCTTCCTGACGGTTGCCTGTGCATCTGACGCGCCGGCTGTCCCGTCTCGGAATGGAGGTCATTATGGAAACGCCGAAGATCACCCAGGCGATGATCAAAGCCTATGACGAATACACCCACCTGACACTCGACCGTCGCGGCTTCATGGAAAAGCTCGGCCTGCTGGCCGGGTCCGGTGCCGCCGCCGCCGCGATTGCGCCGATGCTGGCGGCTAGCGGCGCCAAGGCGGCCCTGGTCGAGGAGACGGATGCGCGGCTGACGGCCGAAGATATCACCTATCCGGGCGCTGGCGGCGAAATGAAAGGCTATCTGGCGGCCCCGAAGGACGCTGCCGGCAAGCTGCCTGGCGTGATCGTCATCCATGAGAACCGCGGCCTTAATCCGCATATCCGCGACGTGGCGCGGCGCATGGCGCTCGAAGGCTTCGTCGCGCTGGCGCCCGACTTCCTCTCGCCCAATGGCGGCACACCCGAAAACGAGGACCAGGCGCGCGAGATGTTCTCGACCCTCGACCTGAGCGTCGCGGTCACCAACGGCGAGGCCACGCGGGTCTTTCTGGCCGGTCATGAAAAGGTCACCGGCAAGGTCGGCGCGATCGGCTTCTGCTGGGGCGGTGGCATGGTGAACCGCATGGCGGTCGCTTCGCCGGAGCTTGGGGCCGGCGTCGCCTATTACGGCTCCCAGGTTCCGGCAGAGGACGTGCCGAAGATCAAGGCGCCGTTGATGCTCCACTATGCCGGCCTCGACGAGCGCATCAATGCCGGGATCGATGCCTACAAGGCAGCCTTGGAGGCGAACGGCAAGACCGCCGAGATCTTTGTCTACGATGGCGTGAACCACGCCTTCAACAACGATACCTCGGCCGCCCGCTACGACAAGGCGGCGGCGGATCTCGCTTGGTCGCGCACCGTCGCGTTTCTGAAGAAAAATCTCGCCTAGCGTTGCGACGCAGCATCGGCGGCGCATGTCAGGTGTCGCAGTTGTGCGACGACTGTCCATGCATAGCGTTTCTGGAATTGATGCGTGTCAATTCCGCGTCGTCTCCCGCGTGTATTCTGCGCGTGAAACTGGCCGTCCACAAACCGCGACGGTCGCAGTCTTTGACACCAGCAGAGGAGATCCGCATGGCTGGAATGATGAAAGCCGCCGTCGTCCGTGAATTCGGCAAGCCGTTGACGATCGAGGAATGGGCGATCCCTGATCCGGGTCCGGGCCAGATCCTGGTCAAGTATGAGGCCACCGGCGTCTGCCATACCGACCTGCACGCCGCCAATGGCGACTGGCCGGTCAAGCCCAGCCCGCCCTTCATTCCTGGCCATGAGGGCGTCGGCTACGTCGCCAAGCTCGGTGCCGGTGTCACCCGCATCAAGGAAGGCGATCGTGTCGGCGTTCCGTGGCTGCACACCGCCTGCGGCTGCTGCTCGCCTTGCCGCACCGGCTGGGAAACGCTCTGCGGCAGCCAGCAGAACACCGGCTATTCGGTCAACGGCACTTTTGCCCAATATGGCCTTGCCGACCCGGATTTCGTCGGCCGCCTGCCGGACAACCTCGAATTCGGTCCCGCCGCTCCCGTGCTGTGCGCCGGCGTCACCGTCTACAAGGGCCTCAAGGAAACCGAAGTGCGCCCCGGCGAATGGGTGGTCATCTCCGGCATCGGCGGCTTGGGCCACATGGCGGTGCAATATGCCAAGGCCATGGGCATGCACGTCGTCGCCGCCGACATCCATGAAGACAAGCTGAAGCTCGCCAAGGATCTCGGCGCCGATGTCGTCGTCGACGGCACGGCCAAGGACGCCATCGAACAGGTGCAGAAGGCGACCGGCGGCGTGCATGGTGCGCTCGTCACCGCGGTCTCGCCGAAGGCGATGGAACAGGCCTATGGCTTCCTGCGCTCCAAGGGCACGATGGCTCTGGTCGGCCTGCCGCCGGGCTTCATCTCGCTGCCGGTGTTCGAAACTGTGTTGAAGCGCATCACGGTGCGCGGCTCGATCGTCGGCACCCGCCAGGATCTAGAGGAATCGCTGGTCTTCGCCGGCGAAGGCAAGGTCGCCGCGCACTTCTCCTGGGACAAGATCGAGAACATCAACGACATCTTCCATCGCATGGAAGAAGGCAAGATCGACGGCCGCATCGTGCTCGATCTCGCCTGATCGACAGGCAAATCAGACCGAGACAAAGGGCGGCGCGGAAATCCGCGCCGCCCTTTGTCATTCCAATGCATCGCGACTTCTGCCTATTCGGCGGCCTGGATGGTGACGATCCGGGCCTCGATCTCACCACAGGCATCATCGAGGCAGATGCCGTTCATCCACACCTCGCCGTCGCCGAACATGACGCCGTCGCCGTTGACGAACAGGTTGCCGTAATCCTGGCTGACGATCACATCGGCGATCTCCGGCGTGACGATGTCGTGATAGAGCGGCTCGAACTCCTCCGCCGACCGTATCGTCTGGCGTTCACCGTTGACGGTCACGGTGATCGGGTAGTCGACGAAGGCGGAAAAGGCGATGGAATCCCCGTTGGCGACGCGTTCCTGCAGGTCGAGAATTGTACTTTTGAAGGTCGCATGATCCCCCAGCAGATTGTCGATCTGCTGGTCGACCTCGGCCTCGTCGGCAAAAGCCGGCGAAAAGGGGGCGAGGCAGAGGGCAAGGGCGCAGACGATCGCGCTGAGCCGTGTGGAAGGCAGCTGTGAACCCGTTGCTGAACGCATGTATCCTCCCAAGGTTGATTGTCAGGCCGGACCTTAGGCTGCTTTTCGGCGCTGCCGCAACGACACCCGCCCGCTTCGACGACCGTTTGGGTGCTCGGCCCAAAAATGGGCAGATCGGTGCCGGTCGCGTTTTAAGAAGACCGTGATTTTCTTATAACCGGGGATTGCCGGACAGCGGATTTGCAGGCCGGGTCGCGATCGCTGTCCCGCGGCTGGCGATGATCGCCTCGGCCAGAGCTTCCATGTCTGCCCGCCGCGGGCTCGAACGGCGCCAGACGAGGCCGATCTCGCGCGATGGCGCCGGTTCCGTGAAGGGCACGATGCGGATCGGCGTGCGCGCCGTTTCCGTCTCGATGGCCAGTTCCGGAATCAGCGTCATGCCCATATCGTTCGACACCATCTGCAGCAGCGTGGTCATCGACGTGGCGCCGAAGTTGATAAGGCTCCGCTTGCTCGCCGCCTTGCAGACGGAAAGCGCCTGCTCGCGCAGGCAATGACCTTCCTCCAACAGCAGCAACCGCTCGGGATCGACTTCCGTTTCGGTCATGGGGGAGAGCAGGACGTCGCTGTCATTGGCCGACATCGCCATGTAGAAGCGATCGACGAACAGGCTCTTGGCCACGACGCTGTCCATCTCGATCGGGATCGCGGCGATGATGGCATCCAGCCGTCCCTCAGCCAGGTCGCCGAGCAGCCGGTCGGTCACGGCCTCCTTCAGTTCGATCTCGATCAGGGGATGGGCGCGCCGCAGATAAGGCACCACTTTCGGCACGAGATAGGGCGCAACCGTCGGAATGATGCCGAGCCGCAGCAGTCCTTCCAGCGNNATCGACGGCGGCCAGCACCGTGCGCGCGTGCTTCAACACCTCATGACCCTTGTCGGTCAGAAGCGTGCTGGCGCGCGTGCGCTCCAGCAGTTTCACGCCGAGATGTTTTTCCATTTCCATGATCTGGGCGGACAGAGCCGGCTGGCTGACATGGACAATTTCGGCTGCCCGTCCGAAGTGCAGGGTGGTGGCGAGCGCCTCGAAATAGCGCAATTGACGAATGCTAATCATGATAGGAAAATACTATCGAAAATCTCACGAAATACAATTGGAAATTATGAGACTTTTCGGCGATTGTGGGCACCAGATTACTTGTTACTGCCAAAAACAGGAGGCCAATATGAACGAGCACGTGAAATCGACCGGTAAGTGTCCGGTAATGCACGGCGGCAACACCGCCATGGGCAAGTCTGTCATGGACTGGTGGCCAAATGCGCTGAACCTCGACATCCTGCATCAGCACGATACCAAGACCAACCCGCTGGGCCCGAATTTCAACTATCGCGAAGAGCTGAAGAAGCTC
>DBUL01000038.1 GCA_002307905.1 Rhizobiaceae bacterium UBA1291 | reverse complement strand
TGCTGCTGGCCGCCGGACAACTGGCCCGGATACTTGTTGGCCTGTTCCGGGATCTTGACCCGCTCGAGGAAGTGCATGGCGACTTCTTCCGCCTTCTTCTTCGGCATCTTGCGGACCCAGATCGGCGCCAGCGTGCAGTTCTCGAGGATGGTCAGGTGCGGGAAGAGGTTGAAATGCTGGAACACCATGCCGACTTCGCGGCGCACCTCGTCGATCTTCTTCAGGTCATTGGTCAGTTCGATGCCGTCGACGAATACCTGGCCCGTCTGGTGTTCTTCCAGACGGTTGACGCAACGGATCATTGTCGACTTGCCTGAACCGGACGGGCCGGCGATGACGATGCGTTCGCCGCGCATGACCTTCAGGTTGATGTCGCGCAGCACGTGAAAATCCCCGTACCACTTGTTCATGTTGACGATTTCGACCGCGACATCGGTGTCCGAGACGGTCATCTTGGTGGGTTGGACTTCAGCCATTGTTTTCCCCTGACGTTATTTCTTGTGGCCGGTATCGAGGTGCCGTTCCATGAATCCTGAATAGCGTGACATGCCGAAACAGAAAATCCAGAAAACGAAACCGGCGAAAATCAGACCGGTTAGCGGTGTGACCGGTGTCTGCCAGCCCGAATCGCCGAACGATGCCTTTACGATGCCGAGGAGGTCGTACATCGAGATGATGGTGACGAGCGAGGTATCCTTGAAGATACCGATGAAGGTGTTGACGATGCCCGGGATCACCAGCTTGATCGCCTGAGGCAGGATGATGAAGGTCATCTTGTGGAAATAGCTCAACCCGAGCGCATCCGCCGCCTCGTACTGGCCTTTGGGGATAGCCTGCAGCCCGCCGCGAATGACCTCCGCCATATAGGCCGAGGCGAAGATCGAAACGCCGATCAACGCACGCAGGAACTTGTCGATGTTGTTGCCGGGCGGCAGGAACAGCGGCAGAAGCACGCTGGCCATGAATAGGACGGTGATCAGCGGAACGCCTCTGATGAGTTCGATGAACGCGACCGAGGCGGTCCTGACGACCGGCATCGGCGAGCGCCGGCCAAGGGCGAGAAGAATGCCGAGTGGCAGCGAGATGGCGATCCCGACGAAGGACAGGACCATCGTCACCATCAGCCCGCCCCAGAGCGGCGTTTCGACATGCGACAGGCCAAAAGAGCCGCCAAGCAACAGGACATAGGCGAAAATCGGCAGGGCGATCAGCAGGAGAAGCGCATTCAGCCCCTTGCGCGGCGCCTTGGGGATCAGGAAAGGAATGAGCAGTCCGATGAACATGAAGAGGACGAGAAGGGGACGCCAGAGCTCGCCGCGCGGATAGGAGCCGAACATGAACTGCACGAAGCGGTCGTTGACATAGGCCCAACAGGCGCCGCTCCAGCCTTCCGGCTGAATGCCGCCCTGCACGGCCGTCGTGCAGACGGAACGGTCGGCGCCGGTCCAGACCGCCGAAATGAAGAGCCAGTCGATCACGCCCGGCAGAAAGTAAAGGATTGCGGCGATGGCAACCAGCGTCAGGATCGTATCCTGCACTGTTGCGAAGAGGTTTTTGCGCAGCCAGCCGATGATCGTCGATTCGTTCCGGGGCGCGGCTTCCGCGGGCAGGAACGTGTTGCGGACGAAGGCGTTATTGGTATCCATGTCAGCGCTCCACCAGGGCCATCTTTGCGTTGAACCAGTTCATGAACAGCGATGTGAGAAGGCTGATCGTAAGATAGACCGCCATCCAGATTGCGATAATCTCAACCGCTTTGCCGGACTGGTTGAGGATCGTGCCGCCGACCGCGACGAGGTCCGCATAGCCGACGGCAACCGCGAGCGAGGAGTTCTTGATCAGGTTCAGGTATTGCGAGGTGAGCGGTGGAATGATGATCCGCAAGGCCTGTGGCAGGACCACAAGACGGGTCGTCGGTCCGGATCTGAGGCCAAGCGCATAGGCCGCTTCGGTCTGTCCGCTTGGAACGCCGCGAATGCCGGCCCGGACGATCTCGGCGATGAAGGATGCGGTGTAGAGGGACAAGGCGAGATAAAGGGCGAGAAATTCCGGCCCGATCACCATGCCGCCACGCATGTTGAACGACCCCGGGACCGGGTAGTCGAACGACAGCGGAGCGCCGAGCGCCAGGAAAGCCGCGACCGGCAAGAGGACGACCAGCGCAAGGTTGACCCAGAGAACGGGTGGGCGCAAGCCAGTCGCCAACTGGCGGCGATTGGCCCAGATCGTGTAGAGGACTGCGCCGACGATGCCGGCCACAAAAGCGGCTGCGACATAGACGAACCCCTCACCAAAGATCGGGGCGGGCATGTAGATGCCACGGTTCGAAATGAAGAAGACCGCGTCGGGATTTTCCTCCACATGCTGGAAGATCGTGCGTATGGCCGGAAGCAGCGCGAGCACACCGAGATACCAGAAGAAGATGACGAGCAGCGGTGGAATGTTGCGGAAGATCTCCACGTACACAGTACTGAGACGCGAGATCAGCCAGTTGCGCGAGAGCCGTCCTATGCCGACCAGGAGGCCGACAATCGTCGCTGTGATGATGCCGAAAAAGCCGATCACCAGGGTGTTGATCAGGCCAACCTGCAACGCGCGCATATAGGTTGAGTCGCTCGAATAGGCGATCAATGACTGCGCAACGTCGAAACCGGCGCGGCTGTTGAGGAAACCGAATCCCGNNAAGTAGATCACCCCCACGACAAAAAGCAGGGTGAGTGCTTGATAGATGATCTGTCTGAAGGCCTGATTGTAGAGCAGCGATACCTTCGGACGGTTGTCGCCGCCCTGGGTACGGGCGTCGGTCGCAGCCATCGATAATTCCCCTGTCGTATCGTCCACCCTTTTTTCCGGGTGTTGTCGTCCGAAAAGGGAAGGCGGATGTCGCCGCCTTCCCGATACTCAGCTTGCTGCGATCAGCGGATCGGCGGAGCGTACTGCAGGCCGCCCTTGGTCCACAGAGCGTTCAGACCGCGGTCGATCTTGAGCGGGGAGCCCTGGCCGACGTTGCGTTCGAAGCTTTCGCCGTAGTTACCGACGGCCGTGATGATCTGGACGGCCCAGTCCTTCGGCAGGCCAAGGTCGGCGCCGAGCGTGGAATCGGCTTCTTCACCGAGGAAGCGCTTGATGTCCGGATTGTCGGACTTCTTCATTTCCTCGACATTGGCCTGAGTGATGCCGAATTCTTCGGCGGCAACCATGGCGTAGTGCGTCCACGTCACGACGTCGAACCACTTGGAGTCGTTCTGGCGCACGGCCGGGCCAAGCGGCTCCTTCGAGATGATTTCTGGCAGGACCAGGTTATCGTCCGGATTGGCCATCTTCAGGCGGATCGAATAGAGGCCCGAGGCGTCCGTGGTGTAGGCATCGCAACGGCCGGCGTTATAGGCGGCGTCGGCCTCGTCCTGGGCCTCGAACACGACCGGCTTGAACTCCATGCCGTTGGCACGGAAGTAGTCGGCGAGGTTGAGTTCGGTGGTGGTGCCG
The DNA here is from genome assembly GCA_002307905.1 of Rhizobiaceae bacterium UBA1291. Taxonomy (GTDB): domain Bacteria; phylum Pseudomonadota; class Alphaproteobacteria; order Rhizobiales; family Rhizobiaceae; genus Allorhizobium. The sequence continues at coordinate 16,827 of DBUL01000038.1, read as the reverse complement.
GACTGTACGCAGATCGAGGCGCCGTTCAGTTCGAGCGCCGACTTCACGTTGAGTTCCTTTTTCACCATGAAGCCCTGGCCGTCATAGTAGTTGACGGCGCGGAAATCGAAGCCGAGCTGCGAATCGCGGCTCGTGCTCCAGGTGGTGTTACGGGCGAGCATGTCCACTTCGCCGGACTGCAGAGCCGGGAAACGGTCCTTGGCAGAAAGGGGCGTAAACTTGACCTTGGTTGCGTCACCGAAGACCGCGGCGGCGACAGCCTTGCAGAGATCAGCATCGATGCCGGTCCAGTTTCCTGAGGAATCCTGCGCGCCGAAGCCAGCAAGATTCGAACCGTTGACGCCGCACTGGACGAAACCCTTGGCTTTCACATCATCGAGCGTGCCAGCAAACGCCGTCGACGCGCCCATTCCCAGGACTGCAGCGCCGAGCGCGGCTGACAGAAGAGTCTTGTTCATTTTTCCCAACCTTTTCCGTTTCTTTTGATTTCGACCGCCGCGCGCCATGTGGGTCGGCGCAGCAGGCCGGCTCGCTGCCCTCCCGGCGCGAACCCACCTATCACAGTCTTAAATGGATCGACGGTCAAGTCTTGAGGTCCGAAATTGCGGCGAAAAGCGGCGAATTGGGAATTCAGCTGGAAAAACAGGCAAAAATTGTCGTTTCCGGTCACTCGGTGATTAAAATCGAGTCGCCCGAAAGCGCTTTGAGCAGCGGTTCTGTCAATGGCAGGGTGACAAATCTCGGCTTGACCGCAAGGCTGGGGGCCTTCAGAAATCCTCTCTTCATACCTCGCAATCAGAAGGCCTCGGAGTTCATGAAGGACAGGAAAGACATGCTGGCGAACGCCGGCACGGATACGAAACTCTGCCATATCGGCCATGACCCTTCGAGTTTTCACGGCTTCGTCAACCCGCCGGTCGTGCATGCTTCGACCGTTCTGTTTCCGGACGTCCGAACCATGGAAACACGCGCCCAGAAATACACTTACGGAACGCGCGGGACGCCGACCACGGATGCGCTGTGCGAAGCGATTGACGAACTGGAGGGCTCGGCCGGAACGATTCTCGTGCCGACCGGGCTTGCGGCGATCACCGTGCCATTCCTCTCCTTCCTGTCGGTCGGGGACCACGCGTTGATCGTCGATTCGGTCTATTCGCCGTGCCGACATTTCTGCGACACCATGCTGACGCGGCTCGGCGTCGATATCGAGTATTACGATCCGGATGTCGGCGCAGGCATCGAACACCTGATCCGGCCCAACACCAAACTGGTCCACACCGAGGCTCCGGGCTCTAACACCTTCGAGATGCAGGATATCCGGGCGATTGCCGATGTCGCCCACAAGCATGGCTGCGTCGTCACGATGGACAATACCTGGGCGACGCCGCTCTATTTCCGGCCGCTGGATTTCGGCGTCGACATTTCCATGCATGCCGCGACCAAATATCCTTCCGGCCACTCCGACATCCTGATGGGCACGGTTTCGGCCAATGCGGCGCATTGGGAACGGCTGAAGGAAGCCAACATCACGCTCGGTATCTGCGGCTCGCCCGACGATTCCTATATGATCCTGCGTGGCCTGAGGACAATGAACCTGCGCCTGGAGCACCATGGCCGCAGCGCCATTGCCGTGGCGCAGTGGCTGGAAGGTCGGGATGACGTGGCACGCGTGCTGCACCCCGCGCTGCCAAGCTTCCCCGGTCATGACATCTGGAAACGCGATTTCAAGGGCGCAAGCGGCATCTTCTCCTTTGTGCTTGGCGCCGATTCGCCGGAGAAGTTCAAGCCGAAGGCGAGAGCCTTCCTCGACGAGCTCTCGCTGTTCGGCCTCGGTTATTCCTGGGGCGGTTACGAGAGCTTGGCGGTCATGGTCAATCTCGACGACCGCAAGATCCGCAAGGCTCCGACCGAGGGGCCGGTCATCCGGCTGCAGATCGGGCTCGAGAACGTGGAGGACATCGTCGCGGATCTTGAACGCGGCTTCAAAGCCGCCGCCGCCGTTTGAGCGGCGACCAGGGCGTCAGCCTCTGGCGCGATAGCCGTAGAGCCAGTCGAGATCGCCGGCGAGGCTCTGCGGCGAGCGCAGTGAAAGCACGAGGTCGCGGCCGAATCTGACCGGCCCGCCGGCGTGATAGACGAACTTGTTGAATGAACCGCGATGGCGCACCCGTGTCGCTCGCGCCTTGCGGGCCGTTTCAAAATGGGAAAGCGCTTCGGGCAAGGGCAGGGTGCCGGCCACCTCGCCGGCAAGCTCGAATGCGTCCTCGATCGCCATGGCGGCGCCCTGTGCGGAGAACGGCATCATCGCATGCGCGGCATCGCCGATCAGCACCGTGTCGCGGCCGTTCTGCCAGCGCCCGGACGAAGCCTCATAGAGCGGCCAGAAGGTCGCCTGCTCGATTGAGGCGAGGAGCTTGCAGATCTCTCCGTTCCACCCGGAAAACTGGCGCAAGAGCAGGGCACGTTGCCCGGCGTTTCCGTCCGCGCTCCAGGTTTCTCCGGGGTCAATGCCGGCTGCTATCGCGACGATGTTGAAACCGTCGATCTCCTTGAGCGGATAGGCGACGAGATGGGAGTTCGGGCCGAGATAGGCCGTGACGTTGACCGGGTCGAGGAAGCGGGGTGCTTCGGCGGCCGCTGTGGTGAAGCGCCAGGCGATGTTGCCGGAGAAGCTGACTTTCGGACTGTCCTTGATCAGCTTTCGTACCGAGGACCAGACGCCGTCCGCCCCGACGATGAGATCGGGCTGCAGGCCGATCAGACGCTCGATCTCGGTTCGGTCGGGCAACTCTACCCGGCAGCCGAGATGCAGGCTGCAAAGAGGGTTGTGCAAAACCTTCGCCAGAAGAGACTGCTGCAGGGTGGAGCGATGCAAGACGCCATAGGGCGCGCCCCAGCGCTTGCGCGCAAGCTCGCCGGTCGGCACTGCCGCAAGCGGCTTCAGCGTCACGCCTGACGCGAGGCGTATCTCGTCGGGCTCGGCCCAATGACGCTCGATCTCGTCAAGCGCTCCGAGCTGGGCGAGGATACGTGAGGCATTGGGGGATATCTGCAAACCCGCGCCGACTTCGCCGAGCTGCGGAGCCTGCTCGACGATTTCCGTGCGAATGCCATGGCGCGCCAACGACAGCGCCGCCGTGAGACCCGCCACTCCTGCTCCGATGATGGCGGCGGTCTTGATCGACATGGATTGATCCGATCAGAAACGCTGGCGGTTACGCCGCCTTGACGTGGTAGACGCAGCCCTGCGGGTTGGTCTGCCCGGCTTTCAGCGCCGGATTGTAGCGGTAGAGCGTCGAGCAATAGGCGCAGACTTTTTCGTTGTCATGGCCCATGTCGATGTAGATGTGCGGATGGTCGAAGGGAGCCGACGCGCCGGTGCACATGAATTCCTTCACGCCGATTTCGATCACCTGATGACCGCCGTCGTTCTGGAAATGGGGAATGCTGTGCCCGGCCATGTTCGTCTCCGCTATGCCATTCAACGCGGCGGACCATATCGTCCTTCCATAAAAAAGTGTAGAGCCAAACGCGCACCCGCCTCACAGAAAATCCATAGCGACCGGGTTGGACCCGTCGCACACATTTCATAGTGTGGGCAAAATCGATGCCGACAGGACAAGTCCATGAATCTCAATGCGCCGTCTTTCTCACTCTTCTATCATGATAGCCTGCAACTCGCGTATTTTGACGAAGGTGATCCGACAGGGGAGCCCGTCCTGCTGATCCATGGNNGGGTTTATACGGGCTGGCTGAAGACATTGGGCGAGGCGGGTTACCGGGTGATTGGCATCGACAATCGCGGCCATGGCGCCAGCGACCGGCCACATGACCCAGAAGCCTATTATCCTTCTTTGATGGCCGGCGACGCGGCGGCGCTTCTCACCCATCTTGGCATCGAGCAGGCCCATGTCATTGGCTATTCGATGGGTGCGCGCATCTCCGCCTTCATGGCCATCGAGCATACGAATCGTGTTCGTTCGCTCGTGCTCGGCGGCCTTGGAATAGGGCTGTGCGACGGGGTCGGCGACTGGGACCCGATCGCCGAAGCGTTGCTGGCGCCTTCGCTCTCGGACGTCACTCATCCGCGAGGACGCATGTTCCGTGCATTTGCCGACCAGACGCATTCCGACCGCTTTGCGCTTGCCGCCTGCATCCGGACGTCGCGCGTGCTGGTCGCGCGGGCCGACATCGCAAACGTCGACGTGCCCACCCTGATCGCGGTTGGTACCAAGGACGACATTGCCGGTTCGGCGCAGGAGCTGGCGACCTTGATGCCGAATGCAACGGCGATCGACATCCCCAATCGCGATCACATGCTCGCCGTTGGGGACAAGGTGTTCAAGAAAGCGGTCATCGACTTCTACCGGCATTTGTCGGCCGTCTGAGGAGGCGCATCGCGCCATTCGGCGCGGCAACTACCGACCGATGAACCGCGGTTTGCGCTTTTCGGCAAAGGCGGCCCGGCCTTCGGCGTAGTCGGCGCTGTCGAAGGTCGCAGCGCCGATCACTTCCGCCTCGCGCAGGAGATCCATGTCCTGTTGGCAAGCTGCCCGGATCGCAAGCTTGGAGGCCCTGACCGAAAGCGGCGCATTGGCGGCGATGGTTTCCGCAAGCTTCATCGCTTCAGTCTCGAGCGCCTCGAGCGGCGTCACCTCCAAAAGGAAGCCGCACGCGAGAAGCTGCGCCGGGCTCATCGCAGCACCGGAATAGAGCGCCATGCGCGCCAATTGCGTTCCAAGCGACAGGACGAAGTCCTGGACGGCATCCGCGGGATAGGCAAGGCCCAGGCGAGCCGCCGGAACGGCGAAGGCCGCGTCTTCTGCGGCGATCCGCAGGTCGGCTGCCGCGGCAAGGCCGAAGCCGCCACCGTAGCAGATGCCGCGGATTGCCGCGATCACCGGCACCGGAGCATTGCGGATCGCCGCAAATGCCTTGCTGTTTTCGTCTTCATAGAGTCGTGCCGTAGCCGCATCCTTGCGCACGGTCGGGAATTCAGAGATGTCGGCGCCCGCGCTGAAATCCCTGTCGCCTGCACCGATAAGCACGATGACCCGGACATCGCCTTCGCTACATAGCCAATGGATCGCCTCGGGAATTGCGCGCCACATTGCGGCGGTTAGGGCGTTTTTCCGCTCGGGATTGGCAATGGCCAGAATACCCGTACCTGCCTGGCAGGCGGCGCGGATCCGGCCGGCGGCAAAATCATGCGTGCGTTTCATCAAGCGTGCCCATTTATGTTGAATCAAGGATCGACTATATAATGCCTTCGAACAGGAAACGGGGAGACCGGCAATGGCCGCAAAGAGCGAAATCCTCAAGAGAGAGCTTGTGCAGTCCATGGACCCCATCTGGGATAGCCTGCGCAGTGAGGCGAGGGCTGCGGCGGATCTCGATCCGCTGCTGGCCGCGTTCCTCTATTCGACGGTGCTGAACAACCGATCTCTCGAGGATTGCGTGATCTACCGGATCTGCGAACGGCTCGATCATCCCGATCTGCAGGCCATCCTGCTGCGCCAGACCTTCGACGAGATGCTGCGTGACTGGCCGGAATGGGGCTCGATCATGCGCGTCGACATCCAGGCCGTCTACGATCGCGACCCGGCCTGCACCCGCTTCATGGAGCCCGTCCTCTATTTCAAGGGCTTCCATGCCATCCAGACCCATCGTCTGGCCCATTGGCTGTGGAACCGCGGGCGGCGCGACTTCGCGCTCTATCTGCAGAGCCGCGCGTCGAGCGTCTTCCAGACCGACATCAATCCCGCTGCGCGTATCGGCAAGGGTATCTTTCTTGATCATGCCACCGGCCTCGTCGTCGGCGAGACGGCGCGGATCGGCGACAATGTTTCTATCCTGCACGGCGTGACGCTCGGCGGCACCGGCAAGGAAGGCGCCGACCGCCATCCGAAGATAGGCGATGGCGTGCTGATCGGTGCTGGCGCCAAGGTGCTCGGGAATATCGAGGTCGGTTGCTGCTCGCGCATTGCCGCCGGTTCCGTGGTGCTGAAGCCGGTGCCGCGCAACTCGACCGTTGCCGGTGTTCCGGCCCGCGTCGTGGGTGAGGCGGGATGTGCCGAGCCCGCGCGCTCGATGGACCAGATCTTGGCAGCGGATTGATCGACGGCCACCACAAGGCGGGGCCGGTGTACGGTTGCGTCTGCCCACGAGCGGCAAAGAATGGCCTTTGCGTCTTTACAGCGGCGGATGGCGCGTGCGACAAGCGGCCCGATTTGAACCGCCCGATGGAGAATGGATCGTGAAGCCCGAAGAAATCAAGAAACTCGACGCCTATTTCAAGCGGATGTTCAACCCGAACATGGTGGTGAAGGCGCGCCCCCGCAAGGACGACTCGGCGGAAGTCTATGCTGGCGACGAGTTCCTCGGCGTGGTTTTCCGGGACGACGAGGACGGCGACCTGTCCTACAACTTCACGATGGCGATCCTCGACGTCGACCTTTAAGCCAAGGGTTGCGGCGACGCTGATATATGTTTTCTTTTTCAAGGGGACATGGCCGACCGGCCTTCGGTCGGCTTCTATTTTGCCCAATGGCACAACCAGGACGCGATGCGGCGATGCACAAAACACTTGACTGTTTTGGTGCAAGTGCTATCTACTTGGGCACCGAATGAAACGGACCGTAAGGAGCATTGGCATGATCAACATCGACGAAGCCAACAAAAAGGGCAAGGAAGCCATGGACGCCATGACGAAGAACTATTCTGAAGTGGCCAAGGGTTTCCAGGCGATCGCGACGGAAGCTTCCGAGTATTCGAAGAAGTCCTTTCAGGACTTGTCTTCCTACGTAGAAGCGCTTGCGGGCGTGAAGAGCATCGAGACCGCTTTCGAGTTGCAGACCAATTTTCTGAAGTCGTCCTATGAGAGCTTCGTGGCCGAAGCGACCAAGATGAGCGAAATGTACGCCGACCTCGCCAAGACGGTCTACAAGCCTTACGAAGCGCCGATCGCCAAGGCCACCGGCGTGTCAACGCCCAAGGCCGCCTGATCAGCAGCCAGCAGTTCAAGAATGCAGCAAGACCGGCCGCGCCTCGCGCGGCCGGTCTTGCCATTTGTGCCGGGTGGTATAAGCCTCATGCTCCTTTTTGAGCCTGCCCGCCGAACCGCTCGCTTAATTCTGTTTGCGCTGTGCGAAGGGGGGCTTAAAATCACCGAATTATGAACTACCTTACTGAGCTAAGTGTTTGTCCGTCGCGTTGCGTCTTCGGCAGATCGGCCGGACAATTGGAGAATGAACTGAAATGATCGCCAAGCCGGTCGTCATGCAAAGCCAGCGGGACGGGGACAACGCCAATCGTGGCACCTCGGTGATCACGCGTACCAAGCCTAAGACGAAGAAACCGAACCTGTATCGCGTTCTGCTTCTCAACGATGACTATACCCCGATGGAATTCGTGATCCATGTATTGGAGCGCTTCTTCCAGAAGGATAGGGAGGCAGCCACCCGCATCATGTTGCACGTCCACAATCATGGTGTCGGAGAATGCGGCGTCTTCACCTACGAAGTCGCCGAGACCAAGGTGAGCCAGGTAATGGATTTCGCCAGGCAGCATGAGCATCCGCTTCAATGCGTCATGGAAAAGAAGTGAGGAACTGACGTGCCAACATTTTCTCCCAGCCTCGAAAAGGCGCTGCACCAGGCACTGACCTTTGCAAACGAGCGGCATCATGAATATGCGACGCTCGAACATCTTCTGCTGGCCCTGATCGACGATGCGGATGCGGCAGCGGTCATGGGGGCCTGCAATGTCAATCTCGACGCCCTGCGCAAGACCGTCATCGATTATGTCGATAACGAACTCGCCAATCTGGTGACGGGTTATGATGAGGATTCCAAGCCGACATCCGGTTTCCAGCGCGTTATTCAGCGCGCGGTGATCCACGTCCAGTCGTCGGGCCGCGAGGAGGTGACCGGGGCAAACGTGCTGGTGGCGATCTTCGCCGAGCGCGAAAGCCATGCCGCCTTTTTCCTGCAGGAGCAGGAGATGACCCGCTACGATGCCGTCAACTACATTTCCCACGGCATCGGCAAGCGACCCGGTGCATCGCAAACCCGCACGCCGCGCGGTTCCGAGGAGGGCGGCGACGCCGAGGCCAAGCAGGCCCGTGAGCAGGACGAAGGTACGCCCAAGACCAAGCAGGAAGCCCTCAAGGCCTATTGCGTCAACCTCAATGACAAGGCCAAGAATGGCAAGATCGATCCGCTGATCGGCCGCCACAGCGAGGTCAACCGCACGATCCAGGTGCTGTGCCGTCGTTCCAAGAACAATCCGCTCTATGTCGGTGATCCGGGCGTCGGCAAGACGGCGATCGCCGAGGGCCTGGCCAAGCGTATCGTTGAAGGAAAGGTCCCGGATGCGCTCAAGGATGCGACGATCTTCTCGCTCGACATGGGCACGCTGCTCGCCGGCACCCGCTACCGCGGTGACTTCGAGGAGCGTCTGAAGCAGGTCGTCAAGGAACTGGAGNNTCCTGTTCATCGACGAGATCCACACCGTGATCGGTGCGGGCGCGACCTCGGGCGGGGCGATGGATGCGTCCAACCTGCTGAAGCCGGCGCTGTCTTCCGGCGCGATCCGCTGCATCGGCTCGACGACCTACAAGGAATACCGTCAGTTCTTCGAGAAGGACCGTGCGCTGGTTCGCCGTTTCCAGAAAATCGACGTCAACGAGCCGTCGATCGAGGATGCGATCGAGATCATGAAGGGCCTGAAGCCCTATTTCGAGGACTATCACAAGTTGAAGTATACGAACGAGGCGATCAAGTCGGCTGTCGAGCTCTCGGCCCGCTACATCTCCGACCGCAAGCTTCCGGACAAGGCGATCGACGTGATCGACGAGACTGGTGCGGCGCAGATGCTGCTGCCGGCCTCCAAGCGCCGCAAGCTGATCACCGAGCGTGAAATCGAGGCGACGATCGCCACCATGGCCCGCATCCCGGCCAAGACCGTTTCCAAGGACGACGAGATGGTTCTCGCCAACCTGGAGAAGGAACTGCGCTCGGTGGTCTATGGCCAGGACGCGGCGATCGAGGCGCTGTCGACGGCGATCAAGCTCGCGCGTGCCGGACTTCGCGAACCGAACAAGCCGATCGGTTCCTATGTCTTCTCCGGCCCGACCGGTGTTGGCAAGACCGAGGTCGCCAAACAGCTCGCCGCCTCGCTCGGCGTCGAACTGCTGCGTTTCGACATGTCGGAATACATGGAGCGGCACACAGTGTCCCGACTGCTCGGCGCACCTCCGGGCTATGTCGGATTCGATCAGGGCGGCCTTTTGACCGATGGCGTCGACCAGCATCCGCATTCCGTCGTGCTGCTCGACGAGATCGAGAAGGCCCATCCGGACGTCTTCAACGTGCTCCTGCAGGTGCTCGACGACGGTCGCCTGACCGACGGCCAGGGCCGCACTGTGGACTTCAAGAACACGNNAGAGGCGCTGAACCGCCTGTTCACACCCGAGTTCCGCAACCGTCTCGACGCGACGATCGCCTTTGCGCCACTTCCGACTGAAGTCATCCACAAGGTGGTGCAAAAGTTCGTCATGCAGTTGGAAGCGCAGTTGTCCGAACGCAACGTCACGTTCGACCTTTCGCCGGAGGCGGTCGACTGGCTCGCCACGCGTGGCTATGACGAAAAGATGGGCGCCCGGCCACTGTCCCGGGTCATCCAGGAGCACATCAAGAAACCGCTTGCCAACGAGATCCTGTTCGGCAAGCTGAAGAAGGGTGGCGTTGTCAAGGTCGGCGTCAAGAAAGACGAAAACGGCGCGGACGTGCTCGATCTTGTCGCGCTTTCGGACGTCGCACCGGTCAAGCCAAAGCGCGAAACCGAACTTGTCGAGGCCAAGGGCGAGGCTGAAGCCAAGCCGCGCAAGGCGAAGTCGAAGNNGGCTGCGAGCAGCCGCAAGGACGAGATGGTTGCCGAGAGTACGCCCGCCAAGCGCGGTTCGGTTCCGAAGGTGCCGAAGAAGAAATAGGCATGATGGCCGTTGCAGGGCACCTGATGCTGGTTATCGGGTATTAGCGATATCGATGATTGACCCCTCGCAGCAATACTGCGAGGGGTTTTCCTTTTAGACGGTGACGTTCTCGTGAACTGCTTTCCAATGGGACCCCATGGCCTTGCGGCAGGCGTCGGTCCGGCGTTAGGCTTCGATGGGGACTTGAGCGGGCAGGGCATCATATGGATATCAAGGAGCAGGAGCCTCAGCATCTTTCGCAGGATGAGCGAGACCTATGGGACCATGTGACGGATCTTTGGGAGGTCGCGCGCCGGCGTGAGACCGGGCCAGTCCGCAAGCTTCTGCATCGAGACTATAGCGGTTGGGTGACGGGGTTGGAGATGCCGCACGACTACGAGGCGGCCGTCGCCTCGATCGGGCCCGCCACGCCCCGCGTCCTGCGCTACCGGCTGAAGCCGTTGAAGGTCACGGTCTTCGACCATGAGGTTGGCGTCGTACACTACAGCTACGAAGCCGATGTGGAAGCCGATGGAGGAGCGGCGAAGCACATTGGCGGCCGCTGGACCGAAATCTACAAGCGCCGCGGTAATGGCTGGCTGATGATCGCCGTCAGTGGGGGGGCGGACNNTCGCCGTCAGTGGGGGGCCGGACGGATTGAGATAGCGACGGGCGTCTTGGCAAATGCCTCTGTATCGCGCTTGGAATTGGGGGTATACGTCCTAACTGCCCTGATCATTCGGTCGGCTTGCCGTCCAGTCTCTAGCCGTACGCCGGATCTGCCGATGCCCCCAACCCATGCCGACGCCGCTTCACTTCATTGGTTCCTCAAGGGCGCGCGCGGCATTTTCTCACTGCCGGCCCTTATCCTGATGACCTCCTTTGTCGGATTTAGCGCGTTTGCACTTGAATCCGGGGTCAGCCGCGGCGAGGCCATGTTCATGACGGCGATGATCTGGGCGCTGCCGGCCAAGATGATCCTGATCGGCATGATGGCATGCGGTGCCAACATCTTGGCGATGTTTCTTGCGGTAACACTTTCATCCATCCGCATGATGCCGATGGTTGCCTCGCTGGTCCCGGAAATGCGCGGATCACGCACACCGACCTGGCTTCTGCTGGTTTTGTCGCATTTCGTTGCGATCACCGCCTGGGTTTTTGCCATGGGCAAGCTGAAGGGTGTGCCGCAGGAGGCACGCGTCACCTATTTCGCCGGATTCGGCCTGACGCTCGTTGCTGCCAACACCATCCTGGTCGGTTTGAGCTATGGTGTCGTCTCGACGTTCCCGCCGGCTGTTGCCGGCGTCCTGTTCTTCCTGACGCCGGTCTATTTCGTCGGTTCGATCTGGGCCCCCCCCCGCCATTCGGTGGTAAGGATCGCCTTTGTCATTGGGGTCGTCTCGGGACCGCTGCTGGCGGTGATCACACCCGGGCTGGACATCCTCATTGCTGGCATCGGCGGGGGAACGCTCGCCTATCTGATCGACCGCTTCGTTGTTCGCCGACGCGCGCCCGTCGCGGCCGGCGAGGGAGCAGAACCATGAGCGCTGCCGATCTCTGGCCCTATGCCGTCATCCTCTTCGCCGGGTGGCTTGCCACCGATCTCTGGCGCTGGCTTGGCGTGATCGCCGGCAACCGTCTGGCGGAGGGGTCCGAGGCCCTGAACTGGGTAAGGGCGGTTGCGACCGCGCTGGTCATGGCGGTGACCGCCAAGCTGATCGTCTTCCCAACCGGCAGTCTTGCCGATTCGCCGCTCTGGCTCAGACTTGCCGCCGCGGGGCTCGGCTTTGTCGCCTTTCTCGCGGCCGGGCAGCGCGTCATCGTCGGTGTCGTGGCGTCTCTTGCCCTTCTGTCACTTGGGCTGGCACTGCTGTGAGCGCCGTGACCTTAGGGCATGGGCGAGGGCGCTTTTGGACACGCGCGGCAGCCTTTGCTGGCCTATAGCAGTCTCATTTTCCGGAACCGAAAATCACAGGAACCGCCATGTCTCCGATACCCTCCGACACTGCCCCAGCCGATGCCGCCGAGCGCCGCGCCGTCAAGCCCGTGGTCTGCTATCCCGTCGAGACGCTGCCGGTGCCGGACATGGACTTGCTTTGGCGCGCCCGCGAGACGCTGACCAAGGTTGACGAGGTGATTGTGCCGCCGCGTGAGGGCGCAACCTTTTCCGTGCCAAAGGGGCATTTCTTCCGCATCCTCAGCATCGACGGCCCGCAGGTCGGCGACCTCAACCTGTGGAACGCGAACGACCTCACCGAGCGCTTCTTTTCCGGCAAGACGCGGGCGCTGCACGCCACCCATGGGACGACCGGCAACCGCCTGTGGAGCACGCTTCCCAATCTCCGGCCGTTGGCGACGATCACCCATGACACGCTCGGCTGGTACGGCTTCGACGAGTTTGGCGGCAGCGTCCACGACGTCATCGGCACGCGCTGCGATCCCTACACCAACCGACTGCTATCGGGCGGCGACTATCATCATTGCTGCCATTCCAACCTGACCCGCGCACTGGCCGGCGCGAANNCGGCGCGAAGGGCATGTCGTTTGGCGAAGCTGAACCCTTTGTCCACGACGTCCTGAACGTCTTCATGTGCACCGGGTTTACCGCCGACACCCACCAATACTTTATGAAGGCAAGCCCGGTTCGGCCCGGCGACTATCTCGAGTTCTTCGCCGAGATCGACTTGCTGGGCGGCCTGTCGGCGTGCCCGGGTGGTGACTGCAGCGCCAAGCATTCGAGCGACGTTGCCGCCTGCTATCCGCTCAAGGTGGAGATTTTTCGACCGGACATGGATCTGCTGAAGAACTGGCCGTTTCCGGAGAGAAACGCCTATGTCAGTCCAGAATGAGACGCCTTTGCCCGCTGCGATACTCCCCGCGCTGCGCGCGATCGGTTTCGGGCTCTGGGATCCCATCGGTTTGAACGGGGATCGCGAGGTATGGAGCGACAGCCCGTTCGGGGATGAATACGACCGCTACTTGCTAGAAGTCGCTGCCCGTTTTTTGGCAGGCGAGACCGACGACCACTTGGCGATCTATCTCTGTGAAATTGAGTCAGTTCACATGGGCCTTTGCATTAGCGACACAACCGCATCGCGCGCCTCTGCTGTTATTCGGGAAATCGGGCGTCTTGTCGAAGGCCTGAGGACTGGAGACCTCGGAGATACGCCCGATCGGGTTCATGCGTGGGCGCCTAAAGCGCCGCCTTGATCTTCTCGGCATTCGCCTTCAGCACTTCGATGTCCTCCATCTTGCCGGAATGGGCTTTGAGCGGCACGCCCTCGTGGCGCGGGATGATGTGGAAGTGCAGGTGATGGACTGTCTGGCCGGCGGCCGCCTCGTTGAACTGGGCGACCGTGACGCCATCGGCCTCGAAGGCTCGCTTGGCGGCGATTGCGAGCTTCTGCACCACCGGCATGAGCTTTGTCAGCACTGCCGGATCGGCGTCGAGCAGGTTCCGCGAGGCGACCTTGGGGATGACAAGGAGATGACCGTTCGCCTGGGGCATCGCATCCATGAAGGCGAGGGTGTCGTCGTCCTCGTAGAGCTTCACAGAGGGGATCTCGCCCTTCAGGATCTTGGCGAAGATGTTGTTCGGATCATAGGCGGGGCTGGTCATCGGGAAACTCCTGAGGTTTGGCCGTAGTTAAGGCAGTAGGCGGGAAGGGATCAAGCGGCCTATTCGTCGCTCTCGCAGTCGCGCTGCTGTCGCTCGCCGCGGCGGAAGGGCGTGTGCTCGCCGAGGATTTCGGCCATCTGCTCGATCTCGCGCCGCTCGTGCTCGAGATAGTCGGCGACGGCGCGCCTTAAGCCCGGATGGGCGATATAGTGGGCCGAATGGGTGGTGACGGGCTGATAGCCGCGTGCCAGCTTGTGCTCACCCTGCGCGCCGGCCTCAACGCGTTTCAAACCCTTCGACAGCGCGAAATCGATCGCCTGGTGATAGCAGACCTCGAAATGCAGGTAGGGGTGATCCTCGACGCAGCCCCAGTGCCGGCCATAAAGTGCATCCGCGCCGATGAAGTTGATGGCGCCCGCCACATAGCGTCCGTGGCGCCTGGCCATCACCAGCAGGATGTCGTCGGCCATGCGCTCGCCGATCAGCGAATAGAAGGTCCGCGTCAGATAGGGCTTTCCCCATTTGCGGCTGCCGGTGTCCATGTAGAACGTGAAGAACTGGTCCCAGACATCCTCGGTCAGATCCGACCCGGTCAGCCAGTCGATTTCAATGCCGTGCTCCAGTGCCGCCCGACGTTCCTTCTTCAGTGCCTTGCGCTTGCGCGAGGCGAGCGTGTCGAGGAAGTCGTCGTGGTCGCGGTAACCGGGATTGAGAAAATGGAACTGCTGGTCCGTGCGATGTAGGTAGCCACCGGCGGCGAAGGCCGGCATTTCTTCTTCCGGAAGGAATGTGACATGCGCGGAGGAAACGCCGAGCTCGTCGGCTACCTGCCGGAGACCGGCGGCAAGCAGAGGGCGCACGTCGGCTGGATTGCGGCCTTCAGCTACCATCAGCCGCGGGCCGGTCGCCGGCGTAAAGGGAAAGGTGCTCTGCAGTTTGGGATAGTAACGGCCACCGGCCCGCTCGAAGGCGTCGGCCCAGCCCTGGTCGAAGACATATTCGCCGCGGCTATGGCTTTTGAGATAGCAAGGGATGGCGCCGAGCAGTTCCCCGGCGCTGTCCTCCATGAGGAGATGATGGCCGAGCCAGCCGGTTTCGGCCACAGCCGAGCCGGATTCATCGAGCGCTGAAAGGAAGGCGTGCGAGGCGAACGGATTATATCCGTCCGCGCCGCGCCTGGCGCCGCCGAGCATGGCCCAGCGCTGAGGCGCAATTCCGGCAAGGGATCTTTCGATCCGGATCGTCACATCTCCTGGCATGCGGCTCCCATCAGGCGGTGGCGATGGCAACCTCGCGGGGATCAAAGCCCTCGAAGGTCATCTGGTCCGCATGAGTATAGGTATGCGCACGCATGGTTTCATCCCGGACCGTCCAGGTTATCACCGGAATTCCGCGTTCCCGCTGCGCCGTGACGAAGCTGTTGGGCAGATGCGGGGCGCAATAGGAGATGAAGTCGAGGTCGAGCTGCATGGCCTCTTCATGAGCGGCGAGCTGCTCGGGCTTCACGCCCTCTGCGGTCAGCCCGACCGGGTAGGGGCAGTCGAGCTTCTTGAGGTCCCGCAACAGCCAGTAGTCAAAGCTCATCAGCGCGACTTTGCCCTCGTAGCCCTCCAGCACCTCCACCACGGATTCGGCAAGCCCCTCATCGTGCTCGGCATCTATGCCCTTGAGTTCAATCACCAAAGGCACGCGTCCCTTGACCAGAGCGAGCATCTTCTTGAGCGACGGAATTTTGTCGGCCGTGGCGCCGATCGACAGCAGGCCCAGTTCGCCGGCGGTGCGCTCGCGCACTTCGCCGGCAATGCCGCACAAACGCTGCAGGTCATGGTCGTGGAACACCATCGGCACGCTGTCGGACGACAGCTGGATGTCGCATTCGATGGCAAAGCCCGCGTCGATGGCGCGCTGGAATGCCGAGAGCGTGTTTTCCCATACCGTCTTGTTCTGGTCGTGGAAGCCGCGATGGGCGACCGGCACGTCCTTGATCCAACTGACGTCGCTCACAGGGCGATCTCCAGGATGGCGTCGATCTCGACGGCGGCATTGAGCGGTAGGGCAGCCATGCCGACGGCGGCGCGCGCATGTTTGCCGGCTTCGCCGAGCACGCCGGCAATCNNAAAGCCGGGGGCGGAGGCGACAAAACCGTTGAGCTTGATGACGCGCACGATACGGGAGAGATCACCGCCCAGGGCGGACTTCGCCTGGGCGAGGATATTGATGGCGCAGAGTTCGGCGGCACGCTGTGCGTCGGCGAGAGCCACGTCCGAGCCGACCAGTCCGGTCACCGCAATCTTGCCGCCCTCGATAGGCAACTGGCCGGAGAGATAGAGAAGATTGCCGCTGATGACAAACGGGACATAGTTGGCGGCGGGAGCCGCTGCTTCCGGAAGGGTGATTCCCATGGACTTGAGGCGGCCGTCGATCGTATCGGTCATGTGCGTTTCCCGGGTCTGCATAAAATAATTGATGAGAATTCAGTCGCGGCGAAAAGCTTGTCTCGCTTTTGCCGGATCTGTTCATATAACATCGCCGCCAAGTGCAACAGGAGGATGTCGATGTTTCGTTCGAGCTTAGCCGTGGTCTTGGTTGCCGGCTCTGCCGTCAGTCTGACGGCAGCCATTGCCAATGCGGCGGTTGCCGGCGGTCTCGTTCCGCATCGGGCGGTCTATGAAATTCAGCTCAAGCAGGCATCGGAGCGATCCGGTATCGAGGGCATGCGCGGCCGGATGGTCTACGAGTTCAACGGTTCCGAATGCGAGGGCTACACGACGAATTTCCGCTTCGTTACCCGCATCGATACCGGTGAGCAGATCCGTGTCACCGACCAGCAGAGCATGACCTTCGAGAACCTCGCCACCGGCAAGTTCCGCTTCGAGACCAAGTCCTTCACCGACGACCAGATGGACAAGGACGTGAGCGGGGCTGCGGCCGATGAGAATGGCAAGGTCAAGATCCTGATCGAGCAGCCGGAGCCCCGTGCGCTTGAGCTTGCGGACAGCCGCTTTCCGGCCGAACACATGCTCGAAGTGATCGAGAATGCCAGAAAGGGCAAGTCCCTTTTCGAGGCCCGCATCTTCGACGGCTCGGAAGATGGCGACAAAAGCTATCTGACGACAACCATCGTTGGCCCGGCGCGCCAGCCGACATCCGTCGAAGGGGCCGACAAGTCCACGGGGCCGTTGGCCGGCCAGGCCTATTGGCCTGTCTCGATCGCCTATTTCGATGAGAAAGCCTC
>DBUL01000037.1:25912-37362 GCA_002307905.1 Rhizobiaceae bacterium UBA1291 | reverse complement strand
GAACTCGACGCTGGTGGCGAGTTTCACGTCGCCGTCGCCCTTGTAGTCGAACAGTGCGGCCGAGGCGAGCGTCAGCATCGGGCGAAGCCGCTTGCCGCCGGACGAGATCAAATGATTGGCGACTTCCGGGATCATCTGCACATTGGAGCCGGCCTTCGACAGAATGAGCTGGTTCACCCGTTCCATACCTGGCTTCGTCAGGTCCACCAGAGGCTGGATGGATGCCTGTTTGTTTTTGTTTTCCTCAAGCGGTATGACTACGCCCAACGCACCGGACTCCTATTGCATTCTCGGCGCGACAATAAAAAGCGGCCGCATGATGGGCAAGCCCGAATCGGTCGCCCAGGCCTTTTTAGGAAGGGTTTTGAGGCGCAATGTACGAGATTATCCGCACCAACGACGCCGTCCTCCTGTCCTTTGCCGAAAGCCTGATGAAGGATGCCGGGATTTCCTGCATGATCGCCGATCAGGCGATGAGCATTCTCGAAGGCTCGCTCGGCATGCTTCCGCGTCGTTTGCTGGTCGAGAGCGATCGGGCGGATGAGGCGCGCGGCATACTCATCGACGCGGGCCTCGCAGACGAATTGCGCGATCCAAAGGACTGATCCGTGCCCGCGTCTCATCCGATCGCTGAAACCATCGACGCCTTTCATCNNGCGTCGAGGCCTGTCCGGGTCGCCGATCTCGGCGCAGGTGCCGGCGCGGCCGGTCTGGCGGTTGCCGCCCGGCTCGAAGGTGCACGGGTGACGCTGGTCGAGCGATCGCCGGAAATGATCGCCTTTGCCGCAAAGAGCCTGGCACTCGCCGAGAACGCCGCCATTGCCCGCCGCGTGGTGCTCGTGGAGGCCGACGTGACGCTGACGGGCCGGGCGCGGGTTGCCGCCGGTCTTGCCGATGATGCCTTTGACCATGTCATCATGAACCCGCCCTTCAATGACGCCGGTGATCGCAGGACGCCGGATGCATTGAAAGCGGAAGCCCATGCGATGACCGAGCGCCTTTTTGAGCGCTGGATCCGCACGGCTGGCGCCATCATGGTGCCGGGCGGGCAATTGTCGCTGATTGCCCGTCCGCAGTCGATCGCCGAAATCGTCGATGCCTGCGGCCGCCGCTTCGGCGGGTTGGAGGTGACGCCCGTCCATCCCCGGGCCGGAGAGAACGCCGTGCGAATTCTGGTGACTGCGATCAAGGGATCGAAGGCTCGCCTCAACCTGCGCGCGCCCCTCCTGATGCACGACGACCCGGAGAGCCACAAGTTCTCCGCCTTGGTCGACGATCTGAACAATGGCCGTGCTGCCTATGCCCGCAAGAACCGATGATTTTCTGAATGCCGCCATTGTGTTTGCCGCCTCGTATCTTACATCACCATGCGACAGATGAACGAGATTACGAGGTAAGCGATCGATGACGGGCTTGTTGAAGCGTCTGGTGCCCAAGCGGTTCCGCAATGACGGATTGGTGATCCCGGTCGTGCGCCTGCACGGCGCGATCATGAGCGGCGGCAGCCGGTTCAAGCCGCAGCTCAATCTGGCGAGCGTGGCGCCGGCGCTGGACAAGGCCTTCTCGAAAAAGGATAGCCCCGCCGTTGCTCTCTCGATCAATTCCCCAGGCGGATCGCCCGTCCAGTCGCGCCTGATCTTCGAACGTATCCGGGCGCTTGCCGAGGAAAAGAACAAGCGCGTGCTGGTCTTCGTCGAGGATGTGGCGGCCTCCGGCGGCTACATGATCGCGCTGGCCGGCGACGAGATCTTTGCCGATGCGACGTCGATCGTCGGCTCGATCGGAGTCGTCTCCGGCGGTTTCGGCTTCCCGGAACTGCTGAAGAAGATCGGCGTCGAGCGCCGCGTCTACACCGCCGGCGAGAACAAGGTGATTCTCGATCCCTTCCAGCCGGAAAAGGAAAGCGACATCGACTATCTCAAGTCGTTGCAGGTCGAGATCCACGAGATCTTCATCGACATGGTGAAATCCCGCCGCGGCAGCGCTCTGGCCGATGATCCGGACATTTTCTCCGGCCTGTTCTGGACCGGTCGTCGCGGCATCCAACTGGGCCTCGTCGACAGCCTTGGTAATATGCGCGAGGAGATCAGGAGGCGCTACGGCAGGGACGCCAAGCTTGAACTGGTCTCGGGCGGCAAGGATTTCTTCGGCCGCAGGCTTCCGGGCGTCGGTGCGAAGGGGGGCGGCATGGAGCAGATGGCCGCAGCCGCGGTATCGGGACTTGCCGAGACACTGGAAGAAAAGGCATTGTGGAGCCGTTACGGACTCTGACTGCGTGAGGGAATATGTCGCGGATCATCTTTTTCGTCGTTCTGATCGGCGGCGCCTATTTTCTCTATCGCCGCTTCGTGTCCGATGCCGCAAAGCTCCAGGCGAAATCGAAGGCTGCGGAAAAAGAGCGCGAGACCGGCGCCATGGGCACACTGGTCAAGGACGAGGTGACCGGGGAATACCGGGTCAAGCGCGAGGATGAGTAGAATCATCAAAGGCGGCCCGGGAGCCGCCTTTGATGTCTGGCAATGCTACGCGTGAATTATTCTGCCGCGTCCTTTNNCGAATGGACCGGTGATGACACGCTGCAGGCTGAAATCCACCAGCAGCTTCTCACGGTGCCATTCGCCGGCCATCGGCGCTGTTGCGTATTCGTGGAAGCAGGGTGTGCCGAGGGTCCAATGTAGAAGCTTGGCCTCCGGGTTGGGACCGAATTCGTCCGGCAGCCAATTCCAGACCTTCGGGATTTCTCCGACGAGGTCATCGGAGAGCCAGGTGAAACGGTGCAACTGCGCGCCGGTCGAGTTCATGACGAACTCGGGCGTGACGACTTTGTTGGCCGGATGCCCGCAATTCCACAGCACAACGCTCGACCAGTTCTTGCGCGGATAGTCGACATTGGCTGATCCTAGGTATTTGGTCGACGCCTTGGTCTTGTAGTCATGGTGTACGCACATGACCGCCTTTGTCTCGTCGCGCATAGCCCAGAGCTTGGCGATGTCGTCACGAACCAGCATGTCGCCGTCGACGAACAGCGCCCATCCTGAATAGTCCGTCAAGTGCGGTAGCAGGAAACGGCTGTAGATGAACTCGTTCGAGCCGTCACTATGGGTCTCGGTGTAGACTTTCAGATTGTTGAGCGCCAGTGGCGTGAAGGATATGACCTCGCTCGCATGGCGGATCATGCTGTTGGCGCACACGTGATAGGCGATAGCTTCACGCGGGTCGTACCCGATAAATACTTTAATCATGGAATGTACTCCAATCTGTCCTTCTTGCCAGCTCAACGACTTCTAGACTTTGAGCGAGGCGTTCTAGGCTTTGAAGCGGGGTCAACGCAAGTGAAGAATCGACGACCCAAACGAGTCTACGGTATCGGCAACGGTCAGTTGCTTCAAGTTGGGGCGCGCGCGGAGCATAGGCTATACTCTTGCCCGCGAACCGCCGGAGCCGCGCGCTTCAAAAACCTTGACCCTCTGCGCCCGTCGTGGCACCAGACGGGCGACCCTCGAAGACAAATTCCGGATGACAAATCCCATGACCGAGACCAGCCTCGCCCCGCACATGGACCCCAAGCGCTCGTTCCAGGCCCTGATCCTGACGCTGCACAACTATTGGGCCGACAAGGGTTGCGCGGTTCTCCAGCCCTACGACATGGAAGTGGGCGCCGGCACCTTCCATCCGGCAACGACGCTGCGTGCGCTCGGCCCCAAGCCTTGGAAGGCCGCCTACGTCCAGCCGTCGCGCCGTCCCTCCGATGGCCGTTACGGTGAAAATCCGAACCGTCTTCAGCACTATTACCAGTATCAGGTCATCCTGAAGCCGAACCCGTCGAACCTGCAGGAGCTTTATCTCGGCTCGCTGGCCGCCATCGGCCTCGATCCGCTGCTGCACGACATCCGCTTCGTCGAGGACGACTGGGAAAGCCCGACGCTTGGCGCCTGGGGCCTTGGCTGGGAATGCTGGTGCGACGGAATGGAAGTCTCGCAGTTCACCTACTTCCAGCAGGTCTGCGGCATTGAATGCTCGCCGGTTGCCGGCGAGCTGACCTATGGTCTGGAGCGGCTCGCCATGTATGTGCAGGGTGTCGACAACGTCTACGACCTCAACTTCAACGGCCGCGAAGGCGACGAGAAGATCTCCTATGGAGAAGTCTTCCTGCAGGCCGAGCAGGAATATTCGCGGCACAATTTCGAGTTTGCCAATACCGAAATGCTGCACCGGCATTTCATTGATGCCGAGAAGGAATGCCTGGCACTCTTGGCCGCCGGCGCTCCGGGCGAAAACGACAATCAGCGCCTGCACAAATGCGTCTTCCCGGCCTATGACCAGTGCATCAAGGCTTCCCATGTCTTCAACCTGCTCGACGCCCGTGGGGTCATTTCGGTGACCGAGCGCCAGAGCTACATCCTGCGGGTGCGTACGCTGGCCAAGGCCTGTGGTGAAGCCTTCCTGCTGACCGATGCCGGTGGGGTGAATTTCGGCAAGGCTGCATGAGCAAAGGCCGGCACCTGTCGGCCAGGTCTCTGGCCCTCGGGCTGACAGGGGCTCGCCGTGCCTGGAACGTGTGTGCATGGCTCAGCGGCCTGATGCTGATTGTTTCGGTCGGCTTCTATCTCTACATCGGCTTCGTCAGCTATGTTATCGAGCAAACCGGCTCGGCCTTTCGCACTGGCGTCGAGAGCGAGCTGTTTCAGGTGATATTGACCGCATCGGGCGTGTTCGATCTCTGCCTGATCGTGCTTGTGGTCCTCACCATCCTGTTTTTCCTCCGCTGGATCTGGCTTTCCGTCACGCTGGCGCGCGCGGTGCGTCGGCAAAGTGTCCGTTATTCGCCGTGGGTGGCCGTTGCCGGCTTCCTTGTGCCGATCGCCAATCTCTGGATGTCGCTCTTCACTCTGGTGGATCTTGAAGCGTTTTCAGCCACGCAGGAGACGCGACCGGTCTCGGCTTTCCCCTGGTATCCCGCCGGCATAGTGTTGTCGGGCTCCCTTGCCTACGGTCTCGGGCAGATCGTCAGCATCACTCCGGTCGATGGCTTCGCTGATCCGGCCGCAAGCCAAATGCTCATGCAGGTTGCTGCCGCCGGTTCGATCGCCCATCTGGTCTTGCTGATGTTGACCCACGCCTATATGCGCATGGTGTTGCCCGGACAGGAGTTGGCGCTTGTCGAATTGACCGAAGCAGAGGGGCCGGTGTCTGCCGCATTCAATGGGGATGACAGCGCGCGCCCGTGATCCGGGGATGACTTTCTCCGGCCGAGCGCCTAAGGTCGCCTCAATATTGGACCGGCTGGAGCATCACCATGTATACTATTCTTGCTATTCTCGTTGTCGTCGCACTTTATGCAGTCTTCATCTACAACGGACTCGTCAAGTCGCGCCAGATGACCGAGGAGGCTTGGTCCGGCATTGACGTCCAGTTGAAGCGCCGCGCCGACCTCATCCCTAACCTGATCGAGACGGTCAAGGGCTATGCCGCGCACGAGAAAGCGACCTTCGAAGAAGTAGTAGAACTCAGGAACCGCGCCCAGGCCGTGCCGGCAGGCGATGTAGCGGGGCGTGCGGCTGCCGAAGGACTTCTCGGCCAAGCGCTCGGCAAGATCGTCGCTCTCGCGGAAGCCTATCCCGAACTGAAAGCCAACGAGAATTTCATGGAGCTGCACCGTTCGCTCGATACCATCGAAGGCGAGATCCAGATGTCGCGGCGCTATTACAATGGTGCTGCCCGCGACCTGAACGTCAAGGTTGACAGCTTCCCGTCCAATATGGTCGCCCGCCAATTCGGCTTCTCCAAGGCCGGCTATTTCGAGATCGCCAACGATGCCGACCGCGCCGTTCCGAGCGTGAAATTCTAGACGCGGGCCTGTATTGTCCGCCTTGAGCTCAGCATGAAAACCGACAGAGTAACCATCCTTCCGCCCGGCCGCCCGCTTTGCGGGCGCGTCAATCCGCCGGGCTCCAAGTCGATCACCAACCGTGCGCTACTGCTTGCCGGCCTCGCCCGGGGCACGAGCCGGTTGACTGGCGCGCTGAAGAGCGACGACACGCGCTACATGGCGGAAGCGCTGCGCGCCATGGGCGTCACCGTCGAAGAGCCAGATGCGACGACCTTCGTCGTTACCGGCACCGGCGAACTCAAGCCGCCGGCAGCGCCGCTCTTTCTGGGCAATGCCGGAACCGCCACGCGTTTCCTGACGGCCGCGCTCGCGCTTGGCCGAGGCCGCTATGTTGTCGACGGTGACGAGCACATGCGCAAGCGGCCGATCAAGCCGCTGGTCGAGGCTTTGAAATCGCTCGGCGTCGCAATCGAGGCGCCGAGCGGTTGCCCACCGGTGACCATCGACGCGACCGGGAGTTTCGCCGCCAACAAGGTCGTGATCGACGCCGGCCTTTCCAGCCAATATGTCTCCGCCTTGCAGATGGCCGCTGCCTGCGGCTCGGAGGCCTTCGAGATCGAGCTTGCCGGGGCCGATATCGGTGCGCGCGGCTATATCGACCTTACGCTTGCCGCCATGCGCGCCTTCGGCGCCTCGGTTAGCCAGCCGACCCCTTCCTCCTGGCGCATCGAGCCGACGGGCTATGTCGCGACGGACTTCCACATCGAACCCGATGCCTCGGCGGCTACCTATCTCTGGGCGGCGGCGGTTCTGACCGGCGGCGCCGTGGATATCGGGACGGCAGCGGAGGATTTCACCCAGCCTGACGCCAGAGCCCATGACGTGATCGCCGCTTTCCCGCGCATGCCCGCCGTGGTCGACGGCTCGCAGATGCAGGATGCCATTCCGACGATAGCTGTATTGGCTGCCTTTAACCAGACGCCGGTTCGCTTCGTTGGGATAGCCAATCTCCGCGTCAAGGAGTGCGACCGCATCCGGGCGCTCTCGACCGGGCTCAACAGTATCCGCGAAGGTCTGGCGGTTGAGGAGGGCGACGACCTGATCGTCCATTCCGATCCGGCACTTGTCGGCCAGAGCCTTCCCGCCGAGATCGACACCTTTGCCGATCATCGGATCGCGATGAGCTTTGCACTCGCTGGCCTGAAGATCCGCGACATCACCATTCTCGACCCCGGCTGCGTCGCCAAGACCTATCCCGGCTACTGGGATGCGCTGGCCTCGCTCGGCGTCGAGCTCAAACACGGATAGACGTCATGAATATGGTGCTCCGCCTGCTGACAGCAGTCCTCGTCCTTGTCGCTGCGGCCAGTCAATCCTTGGCCGCCGAGGTCATCCGCGACTATCACGCCAATATCGATGTAGCGGCTGACGGCACTCTGACGGTAACCGAGACCATAGAGGTCGCCGCCGAAGGCCAGGAGATCAAGCGGGGCATATTCCGCGACTTCCCGCTTTATGCCGAGGATGCTTCGGGCCGTCGTGTCGAGGTGGATTTCGACCTCGTCTCGGTCGAGCGCGATGGCGCGCCGGAGGAGTACCACACCGAGAGCATCGCCGGCGGGATCCGAATCTATGCGGGCTCCGCCGACGTTTTCCTCAACCCCGGTGACTACACCTACACCATCACCTATACGACCGGGCGGCAGATCCGTTATTTCGAAGATCATGACGAACTATACTGGAACGTCACCGGCAACGGCTGGCGTTTTCCCATCCTGAATGCTTCTGCCAGCGTGACGCTGCCGGGCGGCGTCCGGCCCACGCAGGTGGCCTATTACACCGGATACATGGGGTCGACCGCCACCGATGCGCGTTATGAATTGACGGCGGAGGGACCCTATTTCGAAACCACCCAACGTCTCGGCATCGGCGAGGGTCTGACGATCGTCGTCGGTCTGCCCAAAGGAACCGTCTCAGCGCCGTCTCGCGAGCAGGGCATCTTGTGGTGGCTGCGCGACAACATCAACGCCATCCTCGGGCTCGGCGGTCTTGCCGCGGTCTTCATCTATTATCTGCGGTCATGGATGGCTGTTGGCCGTGATCCTGCCGCAGGCGTCATGGTACCGCGCTGGGATCCGCCCGACGGCATTTCCCCGGCTTTGGTCAATTACATCGACAACAAGGGTTTTTCCGGTGAAGGCTGGACGGCGCTGTCGGCCTCGCTGCTCGACCTTGCGGTCAAGGGCTACGTCGTGCTCGATGATCTTGACAAGGCGATCGTCGTCCATCGCACCGATAAACCGGTGGCCGGCAAGCTTCCGGCCGGTCAGGCGAGCCTGATCGCCTCACTTGGCGAGCCTGGGAACAGCCTGACGATCGACAAGGCGAATGGCAAACGGGTCCAGACCGTGGGCAAGAAATTCCGCAGCGCGATCGAAAAGGAACACAGCGGCAAATACTATCGGGCCAACATCGGTCACATTGTCGGCGGGGTCGTTCTCAGTGTCGCGGCACTCGCTGTCCTGCTGATCTTCGGGTCGCTGACCGAAGACACGATCGGTCTCCTTTTTGCACCGATCATGGTTGGACTGTTCATGGCGTTTTTTGCGGTCCGTCTTGGTGCAGGCGTGCAGCGGGGTTCGCCACTGATCGTCCGTATCATCTCGATCGTCGGCTTGGCCATCCTCGGCTTCGTGGCGTTGGCCATGGCCGGCTTCTATCTCCTGGCCGTCTTCATCGACTTTGCCGAGACCCACCAGATCCCCGCGCTGATCGGCGTCGGCGGTATCGTGCTGCTCAATGCCCTGTTCTTCTTCCTGATGGGCGCGCCGACGCCGGTCGGGCGCAAACTCATGGACGGCATCGAGGGCCTGCGCACCTATATGACGCTCGCGGAGAAGGACCGCTTGAACATGCGGGGCGCGCCAAAGATGTCGCCGCAGCATTTCGAGACGCTTCTGCCCTATGCGGTGGCGCTTGGCGTCGAAAAACCCTGGACGCGCACCTTCGAGACCTGGCTCGCCTCGGCGGCTGCTGGGGCTGCTGCCGCAAGCTATCAGCCGGCCTGGTATCACGGCGCCCATCCCGGCGATTTCGGCGGCCGGATCGGCGGCTTCTCGTCCGCCATGGCCTCGACGATCGCCTCCACCATCCCGGCCCCGCCCAAAAGCTCGTCGTCCGGTTTCTCCTCCGGCGGGGGCTCCTCCGGCGGCGGCGGTGGCGGCGGTGGCGGAGGGGCCCCGCCATAGCCCGCGNNTAACTCCGCTCCGAAGAGATTCCCGCCCGCATGCAGCGCAAGGCGGCTGGCGATCTGAAGAAGCTCGTCACCGACGCGCTGGTCGAGGCCGGCCTCCATTACGAGGGCGCGCGGGAATACTGGACGCCGCGCCGGCTGACGCTGGACATTCGCGGCCTGTCGGCCCGGTCGGCTGATATCCGCGAAGAGAAGAAGGGTCCGAGCGTCAGCGCGCCGCAACAGGCGATCGACGGCTTTTTGCGTGGCGCGGGGCTTTCCTCCATCGACCAGGCGATTGTCAAGACCGATCCGAAGAAGGGCGACTTCTATGTCGCCTATCTCGACAAGCCGGGCCGCGCGGCCGACGCGATCGTCGCCGAGGTCATGCCGGGCATCACCCCCTCCTTCCCCTGGCCGAAATCGATGCGCTCCGGTGCCGCCTCCATGCCCAGGGGTTCGAGTTTTGCCGGCATCGAGGGCAAGGGCTCGGAAGCGCTGCGCTGGGTGCGCCCCTTGCAGTCGATCGTCTGCACCTTCGGCACCGATCATGACGAAACCATCGTCATCCCCTTCGAGATCGACGGTATCACCGCCGGCAATGTCACTTACGGCCACCGTTTCCATGCACCGGATGCCATCACCGTGCGCCGCTTCGACGATTATGTCGCGAGCCTCGAAAAGGCCAAGGTCATCCTCGACGCCGAGCGCCGCAAGCAGATCATCGCCCAGGACGCCGCCAATCTCGCCTTCGCCAACGGCCTCGATCTCGTCGAAGACGAAGGCCTGCTGGAAGAAGTCTCCGGCCTCGTCGAATATCCGCATGTGCTGCTCGGCACTTTCGAAGAGGATTACCTGGCAATCCCGGCCGAGATCATCCGGCTGACCATCAAGACCAACCAGAAGTGCTTCGTTACCCGCCCGCATGGCGAGACGGAAAAGCTGTCCAACCATTTCGTCCTCGTCTCCAATATCGAGGCGAAGGATGGCGGGAAGGAAATCATGCACGGCAACGGCAAGGTCGTGCGCGCCCGCCTGTCGGACGCCAAGCATTTCTGGACCCGCGACCAGGGCGACCTGCCGGATCTCGACACGCTGAAGGCCTCGGCCGAAAAGTTCGGCCTCGACCTGAAAAAGCCGCTCGACCAGCGCATGGCCAAGCTCGACGCGCTGAACGTCACCTTCCACGCCAAGCTCGGAACGCAGGGCGAGCGCGTCGCCCGCATCCGTGCGCTGGCGAAGGAACTGGCGCCGATTGTCGGCGCAGACCCAGCCCTCGTCGACCGCGCCGTGGTGCTCGCCAAGGCGGATCTCCGCACCGAAGCCGTCGGCGAATTCCCCGAACTGCAGGGCCTGATGGGCCGCCGCTATGCGGTCCTGCAGGGCGAAGACGCCGCCGTCGCCGCCGCGATCGAGGATCACTGGAAGCCGAACGGCCCCTCCGACCGTCTGCCGGAAGACAAGGTCGGCCTGACGGTCGCGCTGGCCGACAAGCTGGATACGCTGGTGGGTTTCTGGGCGATCGATGAGAAGCCGACGGGGTCGAAGGATCCTTATGCGCTGAGGCGCGCGGCGCTAGGCGTGGTGCGGATGATTTTGGAGCGGGGGGTCACCCTGCGGCTTTCAGAAATCATCTTGCGAAGCTACCGAGTTTCGCTTGTTGACCGCATTCGAAAGGTCATGGATGCGAAACTCGAGTTGAGTGCGGCAGAAATTGCAGGGTCATCCTTTGCTCATCTGATAAGTGCCACGGGCGGTGAAGATCGAATCGAAAAGGTCATTGCTGAGTACGTGGGCAAAGCCGAGAGCAATGATCCTGCCGAAGGTGAAGAGCTTGTTGTTTTGAACGACCTCCTCTCCTTCTTCCACGACCGCCTGAAGGTTTACCTGCGCGACCAGGGCGCGCGCCATGACATCATCGATGCGGTGCTGACGCCGGGCGCCGACGACCTGCTGATGGTCGCCCGCCGGGCCGAGGCGCTGACCGCCTTCATCACATCGGAAGACGGTATCAACCTGCTCGCCGGCACCAAGCGCGCGACCCAGCTGCTCGCTGCGGAAGAGAAGAAGGGCACCGTCGTTGCCGATGGCGTCTCCGAGGCGCTGCTGACGCTTGATGCGGAGAAGGCGCTCTATGCCGCGATCAAGACCGCCAGCGCCGAAGCAGCCGACGCTGTGGCGAAGGAAGACTTCCGCTCGGCCATGCAGGCGCTGTCGAAGCTGCGCGCCCCGGTCGACACCTTCTTCGACGACGTGCTGGTCAACGGCGACGACGCTGCCATCCGCGCCAACCGTCTCGCTTTGCTGAAAGCCATCCGCGAAGCCACCGGCACCGTCGCCGACTTCTCGAAGATCATGGGGTGAGGCGCGGTCCCGCGTCCGCGGGAC